>CAJPJR010000124.1 GCA_905369775.1 Prevotellaceae bacterium UBA1746 | reverse complement strand
GCACGCAGCCGGGAGTCCAATGTGGTGCTCGCATCAAGATGTGCGCACGGGATCAAAAGTGGGCGGTAAAAAGAAAGCGCACACAGCCTTCTACGACAAGAAAAGAGCAATATCCAATGGAAAGAAAAGAGAAACAACTGACAGAAGGGGAGAGATACATTCGATAGAACAAAGAGAGAACATCCGACAGAAAAGGGGGCAGAAAATTCTTTCAGCTACCATCGCACAATAAATAAGAGCATCGCACAAAAAATATGGGCCATTTCAGGACAGGTATCCCCAACAGTCTTTTCACGCAACCGCCAATCCAAGCCTCAAGACACGTAGCACCTATCCAACCCTCAAAACACGTTTCCAAATCCCCATCACAAAGCCCTTAATTCCGATACAGTCCTACCACATTCCCAAATACAAAGCTCGGCCCATTTCCTCATACAACAGCAATCTTCCAATAAACGTAATCGATGCCCGACGAGACAGCCCTAAACGACAACACGGAGAAACGTCTTTACAACCTTTCCGCTCGGTGCCCCTGCCTTTCACCACACAACCCCGTCCTTTCCACGCGTTACCTATTCATCCCACACATTTGCTCAGCCTTTCACCACACAACCTTCTCCTTTCCGCGCGTTTTATCCTTCTTTCCACCGCCGTCATCGACGTAGCGCGCTTAATACGGCAGCCGGTCCTTCCATTCCCCGAAGAAAAAGCGGTATCTTGACCTTATGCATCAAGATACCGCAAACTGTTCACATGGAAAATGGCAAATTAGTACCACAGACTCTGCCACTTTCTTTTTATGTAGTCTCGCCTTTTCAGATAATTCCCTCCTATTCCGGGGTACTTCCGAAAGGCCTCGCTGCTAATTTTTCGATAGGCTTCTCTGAGATTTTTCCTCTGTTCCCTTTCATGCCGCTGCCTCTTCAAGATTTCAGCCTGTTCTTCGCCCAGAAGTTCATGCTGCAATCTCTCGATGATTTCGGGATGTTCCTTTTGGAACCGCTTGTATCTTTTCCCAAACGCATATACATAACATGCAAGAGCCAAGAAGACTATCGCGCCTACGAAATAGAGGAAATAATCGCTGATCATAATATTCTTATTCTGAATGATTTGTTCTAATCTCTACGCCGCCGAAAATATGATTTGGAGAACGAACTCCCCAATCCACCTTTGGAAGCTGATTTCACCCACGGTGTTTGAACGAATCAACGCACCGACGAAAACACTCCACGTCGAAGCATCGTCTACTTTCGATGTTCTCACTCGGGGGAGTCGAGGAATCTTTGAGAAATGGCAGATTTCGAGATTAGGCTCGCCGTCCCTCCACCAAAAGTTGGCGAAGTCGCGCATTAAAGTCCGATTGCTGCATGAGCGTTTCGAGACCAATGTGCATGCGGTAACGCCAAAAATGTCGGGGATTTGCCGGTTCGTTGATGCGTTCAGCCGCCACATCGGGCAGACGAAGGCGCTCATCTATGGACAACCAATCCTGCCAGGGAAGAATACACAGCATCGAAGGGCAATCCACATGCCGACGCACGATTTCTTCACACAGCCAAGCAGGCGCATCCGCGGGCGCTTCGCCACCATGTCCGAGCACCTCGAAGAAGTAACGCGCGGAACGCGCCGCATCCTCCGCCCACCATCCGCGGAGCGTAGCCATGTCGTGCGTGCCGGTACTGCACACCGACCGACGAGGATAAGCCTCGACATCGGCAAACTCGCGACCGAATGCCTTGGGCATGCGCTCAATTTCGAGCGTGAGCAGCTGAAGTTGCTCCATCACCCCGGGCACGCAGTCGGGCACCATGCCCAAATCTTCGCCACAAGGCAACATCGCCGTCGCATTGCTCAGCGCAGGCAATTTCTCTATGGCCGAAGCACGCCAGAACTCGTTGTGCCGCTCGTAGTAGAACACGTGGTGCAGACGCTCATAAGCCTTGCGTTCGTCGGCATTGAGGCGTTCGAAGACGAAAGTGCGGAAGCCTTCGATGCGCGGATGGTAGTGTTCGCGCTGCAAAGGGTCTTCGATGAAAAGCACGTTCTCCAATAGGGCAAACAATCCCTCGCGAATCTGAGCTTCGTCAGGCCGGCCGCGGTATTCGCGCCTCAAGAAATCGTCCACCGCGCGCTGCGTGGCAAATTCGGGTCGGAAGTGCCAAATGTCATAGTGCGAATGGGTGAGGAATGCGCGACGCACCCACTCCGCGCGTTCGCCAAACAAGCGATCGAGCAAGGCGTCGTTGACAAAGGGGCGCGTCATGAAATCGCGATCAAACGGGAGTCCCGCCGCCTCGATCTCGCCCACCGTGTAGGGCAAAGCCGGCACGAAGCGACCGAGGAGTCCGCGCACGCTGTGCGTGGGAATCTCCCAAATGCGGAAAAAGCCCAAAATGTGGTCGATGCGGTAGGCCGAAAAATGCTCGGCCATCTTGACATAGCGCCGTTTCCACCACGCGTAACCGTCGGCCGCCATGGCCGCCCAGTTGTAAGTGGGGAAGCCCCAATTCTGCCCCGTGAGCGAGAAGGCATCGGGCGGTGCGCCAGCCGAACCGTTCAGGTTGAAATAATGGGGTTCGGTCCGCGCTTCGCCCGAACTACGGGCGATACCGATGGGTATATCACCCTTGAACACCACCCC
>CAJPJR010000123.1 GCA_905369775.1 Prevotellaceae bacterium UBA1746 | reverse complement strand
GTTCGGCTTCGGGGTCGTCGGTGCTCCGATCGATGGGCCGACCGAAGGTTTCGGCCGCGGTGCGACAGGCTTGCCCGGGGCCGAGGAGGAAGGTGAAGCGGCGAGCGGAGGTGCCGGACGCGGCGTCGTGGGTTTTGTGGCAGAAGGTGAAGCGCCACTCCCATTCGGGGCGGTCTTCGTAGTGGATGAGGAGGAAGGCGCCGGTGTAGGTGTCCATGATGCGCCGCACGAGTTGCTGCACCCCGACGCGGTTGCGCGACATGCACACGCGGTCGCTCACGGCCACATCGAAGATGTCGAGCGGTTCGACGCCGAGGTCGACGTGGGCCATGCGGGTGATGGCGCGAATGCCCGTGGTGCGGGCCATGGAAAGGAGGTGGGGATGCCGATCGAGCAGGGGCTCGTCGAAGGTGTCGTGCACGTTTTCGGCGCCGAAGAGGGGCTCGAGCACGTGACGGAGGAAGGCGGCTTTGCCGGGATAGGGCTGCTGGAGAAACTGCTTGAGGTGGGTGGTGGTCATGGGGGCGGGTTGAGTGTTGGGCATTTGGGGCGGATGGGGTGGCGTGCCGGAGGGGACTGCGGAGCGTCAGCAGGTGAGGGTGAGGTCGGGCGAGGGTTTGCCGTGCCGGCGGGCGGCGTGCTGGACGAAGGCGCTGAAACCGAGGCGAAGATAGTTGAGAATTTCGTCGTGGGTGAGGGTGAAGAGAGAGGGGTGGGCCTTGAGGTCGTGACGAATGCGGAGGCAGCGGCGAATGACGTCGGTGTTGCCCTTGTCGATGAGGGAGCGCACTTGCTTGAGCAGGCGCTTGAAGGTGGCGTCGGTGGCGTGTTGCTGCCAGAGCTCGCGGAGGAGTTCTTTGGCGAGGGTGGCATCGTGAGATTTGGCGGCTTCGGGGTCGAAGGTGCTGAGGGCTTGGTTCACGGCGAGGACGGCGGCTTCGTGGCGGGCGGAGAGTTGGGGCGACACGGGGGCGTCGACGGCGTCGACAGCGCGACGCAGGGCTTCGAAGAAGTGGGCGGCGGGGAGGGTTTGTGCACTGAGGTCGGGGCCGACGAGGGTGTAGTGGCTGTGCCCGTCGGGGGTGTGGAGTAGGCAGAGGGTGCTGCCGGGCGCGAGCTCGGGGACTTCGCCTTCGGTTGGTTCTTGGGGATCGGGCGCGATGGGGGCGGCGCCTTGGGTCTGGGGGAGTTGGACGCCGAGGGCGATGGGGTAGGGATGCGAAAGGAGGTGGGCGTAGCGCGCGGGGTGGGCGTCTTTGTAGCGCTTGAGCTCGTAGAGATAGCGCTCGAGCTCCGAGCTCACGCTGCCGGTGTCGGGGTGCAGTTCGTGGTGCACCACTTCTTCGGCCGAAGTGAAGATGCGGCTGTCTTCGCCAAAGAGGTGGTGGAAGGATTGGAGCTTGGTGTGGGCCTTGTTGACGAGGCGAATGGCGGCATCGCCTTGGGTGCTGGGCATGAAGTTGTAGACGTAGACGCGCTCGGCGTCGGTGCCGATGCGGTTGATGCGCCCGATGCGCTGCATGAGGCGCGTGGCGTTCCACGGGGTGTCGTAGTTGAGGATGGTGTTGGCGCGGTGCAGGTTGATGCCCTCGGCCAGCACGTCGGTGGTGACGATGATGCGATAGTCGTTGCGTTGGGTGCCGCGATAGTTGGCGTCGAAGTTGGCGCGGATGTCGTCTTCGACCTCCCGGCGGTTGGCCGAAGTGACGGTGAGCACGGGCAGACGGTCGTCGACGCTCTCGATGGCGCGCGCCACAGCGCGGAGGGTGTCGGCGCTCTCGGTGAAGATGACCAGTAGGCCGGAGGTGTTGCGCTCGCGGGCGAGGAGGGTGGGGAGGAGGTGGCGCTTGAAGGTGTCGAGCTTGGGGTCGTCGGAATAATAGTTCCACTTCTCGATGAGCTGGTCGATGAGAGAGAGGTCGTCGCGGAGCTTTTCGATGTAGCGGGGGTGGAAGTCGTCGCGGCGATACTCGGCGTTCTGCCCCTTGGCGTTCTGTTCGGGCGAGAGGGCGGCGATCTTTTGGCGGATTTCGCCCACGACGTCGTCGAAGGTGAGGCGACGGCCGGTGAGCTCGTGGCGGCGTTTGCGGTCAAAGAGGGCGTTGACGTCGAAGGCCGGGCAGACGAAGATGGTGTCGTTGTCCCACATGTCGATCATCGTCTGCGTGTTGTGGCGCAGATGGGCCAAGGAGGTTTTGAAGGCTGTGAAGCTGCTCTCGAAACGCTTGATGAGATTGATCTGACTCAGGCGGGCCAGCTGCACGGCGATGCGGTGGGTGGTCATGTTGCGCCAGGCATAGCGCCCGATGTGCTGGGGATTGACGAAAAACTCCAGGGCGCGGTAGCGGAAATAGCCGATGGCGCTGAGGTGGGGAGCTTGGGTGTCTTCGTTGCCGTCGGCGTCGAAGAAGCCGGCGAGGCGGGGGCCGATGAGTTCGGTGGTGCGGGCGAAAAGTTCGGCGAGACCTTTGCTGAGATGATAGTGGAGGCTCTCGGGATCGGCGACGTCGGGGAAGCGCAAATCGGCGTTGTAGTAGCGTTGCACGTCGGTGCGGGTGCGGCGCACGAGGATGTCTTGCAGCACACTGTCGCGAATTTCGGCAGCGAGGGCGGCGAGGGCTTTGTTGCGCTCGTCGGTGGAGATTGAGGTGTTGCGGAGCAGGTTGTCGTAGCT
>CAJPJR010000122.1 GCA_905369775.1 Prevotellaceae bacterium UBA1746 | reverse complement strand
GCTTGTGTCGGCCACGGAGATCAAGTTTGGGTGCCCGAGCCCGGTTATCCAACCTACACATCGCTCTCGCGCCTGCTCGGTGCGCAGCCTGTGCCCTACAATCTCCGACCGGAGCGCGGGTGGCAACCTGACTTCGACGAATTGGAGGCGATGGACACCTCGCGTGTGCGACTGCTCTGGTGCAACTATCCGCACATGCCGACAGGAGCCCGCGCCTGTCGCGAAACCTACGAGCGCCTGGTGGACTTTGCGCAGCGAAGAAACCTTGTGGTGGTGAACGACAACCCCTATTCCTTCATTCTCAATGAGGGTGAACACCTCTCAATATTGGCGATAGACGGCGCGAAAGAGTGCTGCATCGAACTCAATTCGATGTCCAAGAGCCACAACATGCCCGGATGGCGCGTGGGGATGCTGGCGGCGAATGCGGAATTCGTCTCGTGGATATTGAAAGTGAAGTCCAATATCGACTCGGGCACCTTCCGTGCCGTGCAACTGGCGGCCGCGGCTGCTATGGACAACGACGAAGATTGGCACCGCGAACACAACGTGCGACGCTACGCCGAACGGCGAACGCTGGCCGAAAGCATCATGCAAGCCCTCGGTTGCCGCTTTGATCGCGACCAAACCGGGCTCTTCCTTTGGGGGCGCATCCCCGATGCGCTGACCGATGCGGAAGAACTCACCGAGCGCGCCCTGCACGAGGCGGATGTCTTCATCACACCCGGCGGCATCTTCGGCCAAAATGGACGACGATACGTCAGAATTTCGCTTTGCGCCGACGAAAACCGCATGTCCGAGGCACTCGCACGAATCCAAAACGTGTTTGCGTGAAGCCTATACGGCATTTTCTTTTTAATTTTGCAACTCAACAGACCCTCAAATATGGAACTTGATCTCTCTCCTCTCGCTCTTCCGGGCGTGGATAGCACCCGCCCCATCGTCATAGCCGGTCCCTGTTCGGCCGAAACCGAAGAACAGGTACTCACCACCGCCAGACAACTGTTCAAGAACGGCATCAAAATTTTTCGTGCCGGCATTTGGAAACCGCGCACCAAGCCCGGTGGATTCGAAGGGGTGGGCGAAGTCGGACTCCCGTGGCTGGCCCACGTAAAAGAAGAGCTCGGTATGCTCATATCGACCGAGGTGGCTACGCCCGCTCACGTGGAGGCAGCGCTGCAACACGGCATCGACCTGCTGTGGATCGGAGCGCGCACAGTGGTCAATCCCTTCGCCATGCAGGAACTGGCCGACGCCTTGCGCGGAGTGGACATTCCCGTGCTGGTAAAGAACCCCGTTAACCCCGATTTGGAACTGTGGATCGGCGGACTTCAGCGACTAAACGATGCCGGCGTGCGCCGACTCGGTGCCATTCATCGTGGCTTCTCGAGCTACGACAAGCGCATCTACCGCAATCCTCCGCTCTGGCACATTCCCATCGAGCTGCGCCGACGCATCCCCAACCTTCCGATTTTCGGTGACCCCTCGCACACCGGCGGCAGCAGGGAACTCATCGCCCCACTCTGCCAACAAGCCATGGATTTGGGCTACGACGGGCTCATCATCGAGAGCCATTGCCGCCCCGATACGGCGTGGAGCGATGCGTCGCAACAGGTGACGCCCGACGTGCTCGCCTTGATTTGCGAGAAACTCGTGATCCGTGAGGTGACCGATCGGACGGAGAACCTCGAATCGATGCGGAAACAAATTGACGAATGCGACAATGCGTTGCTCGATCTCTTGGCTCGACGCATGCGGATCTGCCGTGAAATCGGTGCCTACAAGCGTGATCACAACATGACCATCGTGCAAACCAACCGCTATTCGGAGATTCTGGACAAGCGCGGGGCACAGGGCAGTCTGTGCGGGGTGAATGCACGTTTTGTTCGCGAACTCTTCGAACTGATTCACGAAGAGAGTATCGCCCAACAGGTTGAAGTGATGAACAAATGAGGCGAGATG
The DNA here is from genome assembly GCA_905369775.1 of Prevotellaceae bacterium UBA1746. Lineage (GTDB taxonomy): Bacteria > Bacteroidota > Bacteroidia > Bacteroidales > Bacteroidaceae > Alloprevotella. The sequence continues at coordinate 743 of CAJPJR010000122.1, read as the reverse complement.
GGGACTGAAAGCGGAGACGGACGATGCGCAGTGCCGACGTACTTCGCACCACTCGCCCCGCCGCTCATTACAAACGCATGAGTATATGAAAATTTTAGTTCTCGGTGCCGGTCGAATGGGGAGTTTCTTCGTCGACCTGCTGAGTTTCCACCACGAAGTGGCCGTCTTCGAAACCGATGCGCAGAAACTACGTTTCGTCTATCACGCCCTGCGTTTCAACGACCGCAATGAGATTCGCGACTTTGCGCCCGAACTCCTCATCAATGCCGTCCCGCTCAAGCATACGCTCGAGGCTTTTCGACAAGTGGAGGACTTTCTGCCCAAAGACTGCATCATCTCGGACATTGCTTCCGTAAAAACGGGATTCAGCGAATACTATGCGCAGTGCGGTCGGCGCTTTGTCTCGACCCACCCGATGTTCGGCCCCACCTTTGCGCGCCTCGACAATCTGAGTCGGGAGAACGCCATCGTCATCACCGAAGGCGATCACATGGGGCGGCTCTTTTTCCTGGATCTTTATCGGCGTTTGGGACTGAATGTGTTCGAATATTCGTTCGAAGAGCACGACCAAACCATGGCTTACTCCCTTTCCACGCCCTTTGTTGCAACCTTCGTTTTCGCCGCCGCCATGAAGCAACTGCAAGCACCGGGTACGACCTTCAAACGCCACCTGGCCATCGCTCGCGGGGTGCTGGGAGAGGACAACGGACTGCTGCGCGAAATTCTGTGGAACCCACATACCG
>CAJPJR010000121.1 GCA_905369775.1 Prevotellaceae bacterium UBA1746 | reverse complement strand
CAACTCATCAACGCGATGGTCAACCTCTGGGTACGCGGCCTCAGCAAAGAACAAGAATACCTGCGCCGACTGCTCGAAAATGAAGAGCCGCTGCTGGCCGAGCCCGTTTTTCAATCCATTTTCCCTTGGGAAAGTAGCGAACACACCTTCGCTGAACACGCTTCCACGCTCCGCGTGCTCAAACCTGAATTTGTGAAAGCACTCAGTGGCAACGAAGTCGATTCCGAACAGCGTTTTCCCGAAGATCGTCGCCCTTACAAACATCAAACCGAGAGTTGGAAAGCAATGCTCGGAGAACCTAAAGGGAAAACTATCGTGGTCACCTCCGGAACCGGCTCGGGAAAGACCGAATGCTTCATGGTGCCGGTGCTTCAAGACCTCGTCAATCAGAACGAAAAGGAGGCGATACAAGCCATTTTCCTCTATCCGCTCAATGCCTTGATGGACAGTCAGCGCAAACGCGTGGCCGCTTGGTGCAAAGCACTGAAGCCCCAAGTCACCTTCGCCATCTATAATGGCGACACGGAGGAGATTTACAAGAAACAGGAGGACAAAGTAGCCTTTCCCGAACTGATTTCGCGCGAAGCGATCCGCAAAACTCCCCCACAGATCCTATTCACCAACCCCACGATGCTCAACTATATGCTGTTGCGCAACAAGGATCGCACCATTCTTGAGAAAAGCCAAGGCAAACTGCGCTGGATTCTCCTCGACGAAGCCCACACCTACACCGGAAGTGCCGCCGCTGAGCTCGCACTCCAACTGCGCCGCGTGCTGCAAGCCTTTGATGTGACCGTCGACCAGGTGAATTTCGCCGTTACCTCAGCCACGATGGATGATTCTGCGGACGACCAAATCCGACTGAAGACCTTTGTCTCGCAGCTCACCGGCAAACAGCCGAAAGACATCGTGATCATCGGCGGACAGCGCATCATTCCCACACTCAACGAGGAGAAGGCACAAGAGTGTCTCAAGAAAATCAACGACGACCTGAAGACTTCGATCGATCTCGAGCAAGTCAAAAAGATGCGCGAGAAGTTGAACAGCGAAGCAGCAGTATCTCTGCACGAGTTAGGCAAATGTTTCGACAAAACATCGTCCTCTGCAGACAAGGCAGACAAAGACACGCACCAACACGATGAGATCGCGCGCGAAAATCTCCTCAAGGTCATCGACGCCTTGGGCGAAAAAGTCGAAAGCCTCAACGCCGACGGCACAGACAGCGCCCTTTTGCCCACCCGCATGCACCTTTTCGCGCGTTCCATCGGGGGAGTCTACACTTGCGTCAACCCCGAATGCAAGCGACACAAGGACATTCGCCTGCCCATCGGCAGTCTCACCACCTACCAGCGCACCCATTGCTCCGAATGTGGGGCACCGCTGCTTGAAGTCTGCACCTGCGGAGACTGTCGTGGCACTTTGGTGACGGGAGAAGCGAACGATGATGAGGGATTCCGCCAGCGCAGTACAATAACGCACATCGATGACAATCCTTTCGGCATCGAACTCGAAGAACTCACCGAGCAAGAAACTGAAGACGACGAAAAAACAGAACAAAGTGCCGATGGTTACGAAACGTTCTTCTACGCAATGCCCGAAAAGCAGCTCAAAGAAAAGGGAGATAATTGCCTTTATTACAAAGTCACCGAAGATCAAATCGAGAACAGCGAAGAAAAAGGCTATTTTTTCGTTCGCGGTGGCGAAGATTTCAAAAGTCCCGGCAAAGGGCAGTGGACTAAATTTAGCATCACGAACGATCCTCGCCCGCGATGCCCACATTGTCGTGCACTCACCACAAGGGTGAAGTATTTGCGCGCCAGCGCACAGTTCTCCGGCCGTGCACTCGCCGAGATTTTCCTCCAAGAAGCACAACCTATGCCCGCCGATAAGGCAGAAAGCGGCAACTCGGAGCAGGGCAATGTCCTCTATGAGGGAAAAAAGTATATCGCCTTCACCGATAGCCGCCAAGGCACTGCCACCTCAGCCCAAGCCATCAACAACGACATGGAACGTGTGTGGCTGCGCTCGGAAATCTTTCGCAGACTCTACAAATTGGGCGACTACAAGCGCGAACAGCCAAAAAAATGGACGGAAGAGGATGAAAAGAAGCTTACCACATTGAAAGCAACTCTTGAAACCGATCCGGCAATATTTAGCAAAATGCTTTCCACAGAAATCGAAGCACTCGAGAAGAAGAAGGGACAAGAAGCCACGACCACGGAGCCAAAAGCAGTAAAGTGGGACGTCCTTCTTGAAGACATCCGCAACTATTCTACTTCATTCGGCGATTTGTTCAAGCATCTCTCCTCGGCTCGTATCAATACGAACATACCTGAAGATGAACAACAGAAGGCTTATCTCAACGCCCTCGTCTACAATCAGTTCGGTTCCGTCTCCAAGCAACGAAGTTCGCTCGAAACAATGGGATTGGTGCATTTAGAATATCCCGTTTTGACACGAGCCGTCCGCCCCACGTACGTTTCCGACCAGCTCAGCGACCAAGATTGGCGTGACTTCCTCAAACTCGCGCTCGACTACCACATTCGTGGTAACAAAAACCTCCAAGTAAAGAAGGAAGAGCAGCGTTGGAGCACAGTGAGCAATGCTTATAGACCTATTTTCCCACCCGATTACACAAAAAAGGAGGTGGATAAATGGCCACAAGTGCGCACTGGAGACAACGGTACAGTAAACCTGCAGCAACCTCGTTTGGTGCTACTACTCTGTGCCGCCTTGGGTTACCATACGGTGGACAAACTCAAAGAAAACAAAGACAAAATCAAT
>CAJPJR010000120.1 GCA_905369775.1 Prevotellaceae bacterium UBA1746 | reverse complement strand
TGTCTCTACAATATTCATGATTATTGCTTACGTTTGATTGTGTCTACTTGGGTTCCATTGATAAGTTCGAAGCAACTGTCCGCCTCATTCATGAGAGGAGTCAACTCCTGCCTTTGTGCCGACAGTTGTTCTATGATTTGATTCCTCTCTTCTTGCGATGCCGACAATTGTCGCTCGCGCAATTCGATGTCTTCCTTCTTTCGGTTGATGACTTCCGTGAGTTCCAGCTTCAAAACATCGAGTGCTGCGTTGGTCATCGCTGTTTTGCTGTTTCTCAGTGCTTGATAGAGTTGGGAGAGATTCTCTTTTTCGATGTCTTCGATGAGGCTTTCCACGTAGGCTTCAGCTGCTCTCTGCTTTCTGCGCTGCTCTTTTGCCATTTTCGCCTGGTGTTCTGCCTTCAGCTCTTCCATTTCTTGCAGGAGTCTCTGCTTTCTGTTTTCCTCTCGCTTCGCGTCAAGTGCGGCAGCCGAGGCATCAATGCTTCCCAGTCGCCGTATTTCCCGTTCCAGGTCTTCGGCTTTACTATTGTATAGTGCGTCGATTTCCTTTCTGCGTTGGTCATAATCCTCTCGGTCTGAGAAATCCCTCTTTGTTTTGGTGACAGATTTACTCCGATCGCCCGTAAATACCCACTGTGTGAATCCAAAAAGACCTCCTCTCTTTTGAGTTTCGGTTGTCGTATAGGTAACTACGCTTGGGCGAGCGCCCAGTAATTGTGTTTCGGCGAACTTCTCTTCTCTCAATCTTTCACGAGATTGCTCTAATTTTTCGCGCTTTTTTTGGGCTTTGTTGGCTTGTATTTCTTTGATTTGTAGGTCCGACAAGCGCTCCTCCGATTGATTGATTTCTTGTTGGATTGCAGCGCGTTTTGTCAGCCAATCATCGATGTCCAGGTCCATATCAAAGTAGCCTTGATCCATCGTCTTCTTCTTTATCTCGAATCCGTTGTCCTTCTCTTGCTGTTGTAGGCGTTCGACTATGCTCAAAGCATATTCGCTGTATTCGGTTTCTATGAGTTCATGGAATCTACGATCGGCCTCTTCGCTCACCTCATCCCAGATGAAGGCATATCTGCTGTAAATCCGGTTGATGTAGATGCGCGTGTAGTTTTCCAAGTCTTCAAGATCCTCGGCGCCGTTGATCTCATTGATGCATTTGTACTTCTCGTCGGAAGCCTTGACCTTAATGGTTCTTTCTGCATCACGAAGAATCTCGCCCACCTTCAGACGGACGCCGCTTTTTTTCTTTTCGAGCTGCGTGTTCACCGAGTCGAGTTCGTCTTTCAGTTGACTGATCTGGAGGCGCACTTCGTCGGCATCGGTTGTGTTCTTCAGTTCTTCGATGCGTTCCGACAGCGAAGCCTCGGTTTCCCGGAGAAACGTGCGGACTTTCTCCACCGGACTCAGCAATTCCTTGCGCGCCTTCTCGCCTTGTGTGAGATATCTCGTGAGTCGATCTTCAAATTTTTCAATTTCAGAGGAGTCGAGCAATTGTTTCCGTTCGCTCTCGCTGAAATTGTCTTTTCCGTTGTAGTCCAGAGAGCGATCGCTGCGAGCCACCAAAGCCTGGTAGGCCGAGATCGGGAAGATCTCAGGCAGATCCTTCGTATCAAACCACTTGCTGTAATTCTTTTTCAGCGTGTCCACCACCTCTTCCATGGTCTGCTCGCTCTCTTTGATCAGGTCTTTCTGGTTCAAAACGATGAGAACGGAGTTGCATTTCTTGAGCAAGTGATTGAGCTTCTCGTAGTCGGTCTTCGATCCCGGCTGTTTGGCGTTGAACATAAAGATGGCAGCGTGCGAACGATCGATCTGATCATTGGTGATCTGTTCGTGTCCTTCGAGCACCCCGTTCAGTCCCGGGCTGTCTACCAGCGACACGCCATCGTTCAGATACGGCGAATCGAGAAACACCTCGACCGATTCAATTTTCTGAGCGACGTTATCGCCTCGGGTGCTGACGAATTTCTCAATATTCTCCAGTGTCACGTCATTGCATTCCTCCTTGTCTCCGCCTTTGTAATTGACTCGGATCAGTGGTTGGCCTGTGGGGCTCTCGTTGACTGAGCGGAGAAAGTTGACCGTTGCGGTGGTTTCCGTGGTGAATGAGGGCAAATACTTTTCCCCCATCAGCGAGTTGAGGAAAGTCGATTTCCCCGCACTAAACTGCCCCACGACTACAATCGAGAAACGTCCGTTTTTTACGTTCGATTCCAGATCTTCCAATGTCGAGACCTGCTCTGCCTTTTCAAGTCCCGTGTAGAAGTTGATGCAACCTCTCAGTAATTCGATAACGGCGGCTTTGCGCTCGTTGTATTCTTTCTTATAGTCCATTGAGTACTTGTTTGATTTGTCCGGATAGTTGCTGCAAAGTTTGGAGATCGGCAGACAGGAGTTGAATCATGCGCTCGTTTTCTCCCGAATTGTTCAAGTTTTCGATTCGCGTAATCATATCTTTGAGTCGGGCGATGTATTCATTTTTCTTTTGATCCCATAGTTTATGGAGTGCTTGCACCAGCGGTTGTATGCTTCGTTGCAGACTCTCTCTGACTCCCGCCTTGAGATCGATGATCATCTTCCCGTCAGGCACAGAGAGTTGCTCGTCTATTTGTCGACGCAGGTCTTTCTTGAGCATTTTCAAGTACGAAGTGCGAGCATGTTTTTTGGCCTCTTCGATGATCTCTTGCTCTTCTTTGATCCTTCTCTTCGCTTCCTCAATCTGCCTCATCCAGATTCTCTGCAGATTTTCGTTGTCTTCCGCGTCAGCTAATCGCCTTTCCAATGCGTCCAGTTTGCTTTGGTTAGCGTCCAACCACTTGGTGTAGTCGCGTTCTATCTCCCTTCGATCCGCATCATATTTCCGGCGCTTCGAATCGTCGTGAACAGTTTCGTAGGTCTCTTCGTATCGGTCTCC
>CAJPJR010000119.1 GCA_905369775.1 Prevotellaceae bacterium UBA1746 | reverse complement strand
GGAACCGCCGCATGGACAATCTCCGGCAATTGCTGAATCGCAATCGAGTGTACCACATCGAAATCAGTACGGCCGACGACTACATCCGCTCGCTCAAAGCCCTCTTCGCAAAACGTGCACGATAATTACAATCGTGCAAGGCAAGTAGCGTCTTTCTCCCCACTTCCATATTTTTCCCCACATGCGTAGAATCCTTCTGCTCCTCTTTATGTCACTGGCTGTTGTCCTTCCGACCTTCGGGCAACAAAACACCGTGAATGCCGCGATCGATGCCACCGAACTGCTCGTCGGAGAACAAACGGTGTTGCACACCACGGTGAATTGTAACGCGGGAGCGCGCGTGAAATTCGAAGGCAAAAAAGGAGAGAACCTCACGCCGGGGGTGGAAATTGTCGAGATCTCTCGTCCCGACACGCTGCTACTCAACAACGGCAAGCGCTGGCAGATCACACGCAACTACATCTTGACGTCGTTCGACAGTGCACTTTATCGTCTGCCCGCCATCGAAGTTGAAATTGACGGTCAAAAGGTACAGTCTCGCGGAGAAATTGCACTGAAAGTGAACACCATTGACGTGGATGTGCAGCATCCCGACGCCATCCGTTCTCCCAAGGGGCCGGTTGATGGCGTGTTTGAGTGGAACGGCCTTCTTTTTCTCTACTGTTTGCTCGCATGGCTGGCGCTCGCCGCTTGCATCGCGCTACTTCTCCGCCTCTCGGCACCACGCAAACACAACAAAGTCATCGTGCTTCCTGCTCCGAAGCCGGCACACGCCGTGGCCATTGAGGCCATCGGGAAATTGCAAAGCACTACACCCGGGGATGCTGAGGCCCAACAGCTCTACTTCTCTCAACTGACTGATATTCTGCGCACTTACCTACACGAGCGGTTTGGTTTCAACGCAATGGAAATGACCACCCGCGAGATCATTGAGCAACTGCAAAAGATCAACGACCGAGAAGCCCTGCTCGAACTGAAAAATGTGCTGCAAACAGCCGACTTGGTCAAATTCGCCCGCTTGTCGCCGGCACTTCCCGAAAGAGAAGATTCGCTCCTCCGAGCTGTTGACTACGTGCGACAGACACAATTGCCCGATAGCGACATTCCGCAGACGATCAAACGCCTTGTCCCCATCGAACAAGGAGCGGAAAACCGCAAGCGGTTGGCCTGCTGGCTCGGACTGATCGCAAGTGTCGCTGCGCTTTTTGCCTTGCTGTTCCATCTCTGCAGCACCTTGTGGCTCCTATTGTTTTAATGTATTGCACTTCGGATCACCATGACTTTTGTTCATCCCGAATATTTCCTATTGCTATTGTTCGGCATCCCAATCATTCTCTGGTATGCCCTGCGTCGCCACCGGCAAGAAGCCACTTTGCGCATCGCAGACAGTTCGGCATTGGCTGAGGCCCCCTTTAGTTTCCGTGCCGCGGCTGTTCATCTGCCCTTTGTTCTGCGCATGCTCATTTTCACTCTCGCCGTTATAGTTCTGGCTCGTCCGCAAACGCACACTTCGCTCAGCAACCGCGAAGTGGACGGGATCGATATCATGATCGCCATGGACATCTCGCAAAGTATGCTCACTCAGGACCTCAAGCCCAACCGCATCGAGGCGGCAAAGCAAGTGGCCTATGAATTCATCTCAGGACGCGAGAACGACAACATCGGTTTGACCCTCTTCGGTGGCGAGGCCTTCACGCAGTGCCCCCTGACCACCGATCACGCCGCGCTACTTTCCATGTTCCGAAACGTGAATTGCGACTTGCAAACCAACGGGGTGATCGCTCCGGGCACGGCCATCGGCATGGGACTGACCAATGCGGTGAGTAAACTGGCGGAAAGCAAGACCAAATCCAAAGTCATCATCCTACTGACCGACGGAACGAACAACACCGGCGACATTTCGCCCTTGACCGCAGCCGAAATCGCAAGACAAAAGCAGGTGCGTGTCTACACGATCGCCGTGGGAAAACAAGGAATGGTTCGCCAACCGGTAAGCGTGCTCCCGGACGGGAGTTTCTACTACGCCACGGTGAAAAGTGACATGGATCCTGCGACTCTGCGCGCCATTGCAAAGACCACCGGCGGTAAGTTTTATGAAGCAGCCTCGAAGCGTGAATTGGAAAAGATCTACCAAGACATCGATCAACTGGAGCGTTCCAAGCTCGTTCAGCAGAACCACAGTCAAAAGTACGAAGCTTATGCGCCTTTCGCTTGGGCAGCGTTTGTGCTCCTACTCATAGAAATCTTACTCAGACTCACTTGGTTGCGCCGAATCCCGTAATGTCATGTTCAAATTTGTCCATCCAGAATACCTTTATCTGCTGCTGGTTGTTCCGGCACTCCTCCTCTTGTACGCCTACAGCACATGGCGTGCCCGTCGACGCAAACAGCAGTGGGGCGACTTGTCTCTGTTTCGTAGATTGAGTGAAGGTGTTTCGCCCCAACGCCGACTCTTCAAATTCACACTGCTGTTGCTGGCTGTCGTCTGCGGCATTGTCATTTTGGCGCGACCACAATATGGCACAGCCGACACCACGGGAGAAAAGCACCGCGGCATCGAAGTGATCTTCGCCTTGGACGTCTCGCAATCGATGCTCGCACAAGACGTCACTCCCTCACGTCTCGACCGGAGTAAATTACTGATTTCCAACTTAGTGACTCGCATGGAAAATGATAGGGTAGGGCTCAACGTCTTCGCCGGCGAAGCCTACCCCATATTACCCCTCACCGGCGATTTCGCCAGCGCGGGATTTTTTCTCGACAACGTGAGTACCAACATGGTCACGCTCCAAGGGACGAACATCGCCTCGGCCATCGAATTGGCGCAAAAGGGCTTCACCAACCGAAAAGAAGTGGGAAAAGCAATTGTGGTGATCACCGACGGTGAAAACCATGAAGAAGGTGCGGAGCAGGCAGCCAAAGATGCTGCAAAAGCGGGATGTCGAGTCTATGT
>CAJPJR010000118.1 GCA_905369775.1 Prevotellaceae bacterium UBA1746 | reverse complement strand
GCCACATTCACTGGATGCAGGGCTTGAAAGTTCGGGAGCATTGCGCACTGAGAGTGGCTCTGCGTAGCTTGTTGCTAGACATGCTCTGTTTTCGGCCTCATAGCTATGAGGCTGTCCGTCAAAGCCGCGGAGCACGATGGCAGTGGCCTTAATGGTATAGCATCCCTTTTCGAGTCCCGGGAATTCCTTTGCGATAGAGGGGGTGCTGGTTTGTCCATGAATGGAAGGGGAACCATTGTCAGGAATGATTTCGTAGTTGACCTGATCGGCTACGCCGTAGCCGTATTGGGCCACAACGGTAATGACGCCGTCATTGGCGCACTGCATCTTGTTATTCTCCGCATAGAACCTATATTCTCCCCTCCGCACTTCAAGATTTTTTTCGTATTCTTGGCCGGCGAAGCAACCATCAAGCGGCTCGTAGTGCACTGTGTAAGTTCCGGGTGACAACGGAAAGACATGTTCATCTTCGGTGCCCGGTATTATTTCGTCGTAAAGTTGCCTTCCACTACCGGTTTCGGTGATACGAACGTGGAGATGTTCATTAGCCCCTAAGTTGCCTTTATACACATAGATGCCTCCCTTTTCACCCGGATAGGTCATGAGAGTCTGCACATCTGTAGTCAAGGTGGAGCTGCTTTGGACAGGAATTTGATTTTCCAAAGTCAAAATCAATTTTCCGTCGTAATAATAGTAGAAACTGTAGAGGGAAGGATCTTCTCCGGCTTTGTTTTCCCAATCTGTTATGACGTTGGGCGAAGCGATAGAGTCGACGGTGAGCAGCTGATCATACACTCTTTTTTTGATGACCAGCGCTGTGCGGCGTTGTGGCAATCCTTTTTCCAGTAACTTGAAGTGAAGTTTGACTGACTCTTTGCGGCAGCCCGGCACTGCCATAGAGAGCTTTAGATCATAGATGTCCGAATATTCGTCACGCACATCTTTATGTGTTGCTAATTTGACGAGATTGTAGTCACGCACGCCAGAAAAAGCGCAAGAACCTTCGGTGAAATGCAGAGAGACGTTGTCCGGGAGGTTTTCAAATGTGACGTGCACAGTATTCTTCCTGGCGCCATCGTTGGGGATGGTGACAGTTTTGGTTATTGGTGCGCCTGAACCAGAAGTCAACTTTAGCGTATATTCACCCGGGCTGTTGTAGTAATCGAAACTGAGCGTATTGGTGTTGCTTAAGATCGGTCCGAGTGTAGCAGTCAGATTCTTAATTTCTTCAGCCGGAGTCAGTCCAAGGTTGTAATCGGGATACACTCCATAATCGTTGATGAAAATGTCTTTGGTGAATGCTTCTACCGGACAATCACCCGGATTCAGGGCCGGCTCAACTTTTAGTTTGTATCTTCCCGGTGGAATATTATCGAACTTAAAGTTGTTGCCACTATGAGTTTCTTCTCTGATTAACTTTCCGGCCTCGTCGTAGAGCGTGTATTTGCAAGTTGTGGATGACTCGCCTAAATTGAAATCTACTTGTATGTAGGCGAGCTTTTCGCAGCCTTTTGCACCCGGAGTGCTGATGACGTACTGATCCTTATTACTTACTTTGATATCAGCACTACGGTGGTGGGGAGCATTTTGGCAATCTCCCCAAAATTCGTAATAATAGTCGCCGGCAGGTACATTTTCGAAGACAATGTCATCATAGTCTGTCGAGTGCTTTTCTTCTACTGGCAGTCCCGTTGCGCAGTCAACGAGTCTAACTGTAAAAGGATAGAGGCCTGAAGTGTAATCGCGGCGTTTTAGTGTGAGTCTGAATTGATCGCAACCCGTTCTCACCGTTTCTACGACTAAGGGGTATTTCACGACAGAACTATGGTTGCCCGAATAGTTATCTATCGCGGTAGTATATTCATCGGCTGCTATCGTAGGAAAACCACAGGGCATACGAAGAGAGAACGTTATGTAGCTGTCGGTAACCGGGTACTGGACGTCGAAGTACAATTCTCCATAAAACTCCTTTTTCAGAATCTCTTCCATGGGAATGAGATCGCTGCTCAGTAGTTTTCCCAAGGTGTCGCGTATCTCGTAGACCGCGCCGGAGAACATTTCGGCCAATAGAGCCTTGTTTTCTTCGTCTGAGGAACTGAATTCCACATTCGACAAGCCTATTCTGATTTGCTTTTTGAGCTTCAATGGGGTTTGGCAGATATCGAAATGAGCATCGCCGGCGTTTATTGTCAAGTCCGGCGCATTCTTCGTGCCGATTGCGGTTTGCGTGCTGACCTTTGCTCCGCATTCCGTGCGGAGCGTGACGTTGTAACCGCCCGGGAGCAGGCCTTCGATGGTCTTGGTCGTTTCGCCCGCATTGAGGTTGACCGAGCGCACCGGGTTACCGTCGAGCGAAAGCTCGAGCGTGGCCGACTCGTCGAGCGTACCGCCTTCGAGCGTCACGTCCATTTCCCCCGTCGGACTACAATAAGTCTCGGCCAACGTGGGCTTAATCTTCAATATACCCGGCGTCACTGTTTTGATTTCCACGGGCGTGGTCAGCGTCTGCCCCCCGTAGGAGGTGGTCAGGGTGTAGGTGCCCGCAGCGAGACCCGTGAACTGTGTGCGTTCGGTCGTCACGTTGCTGCGCACTTGCGGCGTGCCGCCTGCCGCGGGCGTGAGGGTGTAGCTCACCGGACAGGCCGCGGTGGTGCCTTCCACCGCCACTTCGATCTTGCCCGCCGCACAACCCGCGTAGGTGTGGCGCACGATCGTCACTTGGGGCTGGACGAGCGCACCCGCCGTCACCGAAAACGAGCTCGTGGCGCGGGCTTCGCAGTCGGTCGAGGTGGCCTGCACCTCATAGTCGCCGAGTGGCAGACCGGTGAAGGTGTGCGAGAACGCCGGATAGGCCACCGTGGCCGTTTGCAGCGCCGGAGCGCCGGCGGCCCGCTGACCTTTTTTCCAAATTTCGTAGCGCAAACCGCCGATGCCCACCACTTTGGCCACATCGATCGTCACGCCGCCCGGACAGGTGCCGCGCGTGAGGATGGGGGTGGGAATCACCGAAAAA
>CAJPJR010000117.1 GCA_905369775.1 Prevotellaceae bacterium UBA1746 | reverse complement strand
TTGCCTCTATCGGCGTCGTGTAGGTCTACATAGATGCCACAATACGGCGATGTGCCGCCCCACGTGAACGCTTGCGTGTAACGTTGCCACTCGACACTGTGGTGCAGTGCCCCGTCGTTGTACTCAGCCGGTGAAGAATGAGGGGGACGCTCGGGGTTGGTTCGTCCGAGATGTCCGTTGTCGGGGTAATTATACCATAGGAACAGATTGCCGTCTGTACGATACCAAAAGGAGACAACGTAGGTCTTTCCCACGGTAAGTTTTTCGCCGGGAATGCTTGCACGTATTACGTTGAGTTGCCCCATGGCGCAAACGACATTTGCCCCGTTCTTACCGCCAGGCAACACCGTCACAAGCCCCTTCACGTACGGCCATTTCGGGTTGCGCGGTGAGGCATAAATCGGGGTGCCCGTGTTGAAGTTCGTGCCGTCGAGTATGTTCACTCCCACAGAAAGCCCCGCGGCACCGTCCTTCGGTTTCGCTTGAATGAGCGTCCAGTGCGTAGAGTTCTCCGCAGGGGCGGTGTTGCCGTTGCCGCCGCGTGCCAATTCGTAGAGCGCACCGTCGTGCCAAACGCGCGAAATCTCGAAAGCCCCCGTTTCGGGGTTCTGCTCTTCGTAGAAGTAGCGCGCCGACGCACTCCACAAACCGCGGTCGACACGTTCGGCCAACGGGCGACCCGCGGGTGTGTAGCGGAGGAAGTTTTGTGTGATGATGCCGCGCGCAAACACGTAGTCCGACGCACCCGCCACGGCCGCACCGAAATGCTCGCGCAACCACGCGGGCAACTTGCCCACCACGAAGCCGTCGGACTGTGTGCCGTCGACTATCGGGGCGGAAACCTTCACACGGCGCACGATACGCCCCTCCGTCGCGCTCTCCACAATGTGGCTTTGTCGCTCCGGGTCGGTCGTGTTGCCCCACCGCGCCAGGCGCATCAGCGGCACGGGCGGGGCGTTGCGGCCTTCGGGTGTCTGATTGTCGGCATAAAGGCTCGCGGTGAGCGTCCCCGCTTGGGCGTCCACCGCCTCAACACGCAACCACGAGGTGCGAATTTCAGCCGCGCCGCCCGATGTTCCTACGCTGTTGTAAGCCCCGCGCAGGACGTCGCCCGCCCGAAATCCCGTCACGTCACCTTGAAAGCGCTCTTGCAGCACCACCTTCCAACGGCCGTCGGCTTGCAGTTCCGCGCTTTTTACCAGTCCGTTCTCCGTGTGGAAAACGTCGCCTTCACTCAATGCAATGCGGTTGATCTGATATTCGGCCGCGCGAAAGAAACCGCGCACCGCCATGCTTTGAAATTCAGCGTTTCCCATCGCGTCGATGCGCGCCCCTGCACCGGTGTTCAGCCCGTCTGCGAAGTTCGGCGTGCGCAGCGTTTCGGCTTCTTCGGCCACGCGGGCGCGCTCCACCAACTTCTTCGCGTCGCGGAATCGGCGATCGCTGTATTGTAAAGCTTCGCGGTGTTTCTCTTCGACGGCCACGGCGGCGCTTTCCAGTGTCTTCAGGGTCGTGCTGAAAGAAACCGCCACGGGCGCATTCGAGAGTTCGATTTCGGGCGAGTGCGGCGTGTTGATGTAGTCCTTGATGCCGACAATGCGCACGGCTACGCCCTCGGGTTGAAACTGCTTGTCGGAGAAGAGAATGAACGCCCCAATCCGCAAGCGCTCGCCGACGTTCTCCCAGTTGCGCTTTGCCCAAATGCCGTCGAGTGTGCCGGTGAATGCGAACTTTACCATCTCGTGGGTGTAGAGATGTTGCACGGCCTTGCGCAGCAAATCCCACTCCGCCCCCGACCGCGTGGCCGCGTCGTTGATGTAGGCTTGGGGAAGCATGCAATGAAAGACGGCGTATTTGTCGCCCACGCGGGGAACGAACACGCCCCCGGGCATTGTCATGCCGTCGATCTCCTGCGGCACGATTTCAAAGCGTCGCGGCTTCTTGCCCGATGCCGCGTGGGCATATTTCACTTCAAACTCGCGTCCAGAAAGCATGCCACTTTGAAAGATCACGGTCATCTTCTCGCCCGCGATCGGACACTGCTCGAAGTCGAGCGTGGCGGGAATCGTCGGGTCGGTGAAGTCGTAGAAGTGGTTTTTCTCGTTCGCCGTGATCACCTCGCCCACGGTGCCGACGCGACTCGGGTAAATGTCGGTCAAATCGACGCTGTCTTCGGCCATCGACGAAAGGGGACGGTCTGCGCGTTGCACGGAGAAGCCCTTTTCGTCCGTGCGATAGCGGCGGGCGTGGGTGGCATCGTAGCTCGCTTCGCCTTCGAAGTGTGCGCCGTCGTAGGCTATGGTGGCATTGACGGGCAAATGCAGCGTGCTCGCGCCGTATTTCGAGCGGTCGATGTTGCGTTCGCCCCCTTGCACGTAGAGAATCTCGGTCGGCACGGCATCTTCGCTGTTCGTGCGCGCCACCCCCGAGACAAAGCCGTTGCCCTTGCCGTAGGAGAGCGGGAGGGCGTCGGCACGATCGTGTTCCACGGCGCCGAGCGAGATGCGTTTTCCCACGATCTCATATTCCGTGCCGAACTCCTTGGCGATCATCGCGAGGGCATCGCGGCAAAAGGCGTGATCGTAGTTGACCACGCGCTCGGGGCTGTCGATACACGTGCCGAGTGTCCAGCCCGAATCACGGCGGTTGAGGTTGTCGACGAGCATTTGCAGGTGTTCGTGTGGCTTGGCCGTGAGCGAGAAGCGCAAACGCCCATCGACGGTGTTGCGGAACTTCCAGATCGACATCTTCCCCTGCTCGGCCACGAGTTCGACGGTGTATTCGAAATGCCGCGTGTGCTGCATTTTGAGCGACTCGGGGTGCATCAGCGTGTAGCGCTCGCCGTCGTGCTCACAATAGGCACCGACGGGGATTTCGACGTGCTCGGGGAGGGAGAAATAGAGGGTGAGCGAGTTGTCGCCCATAATCGCGCGGTGGCGATAGGAGTTGTCGTCGGGCATCACGTCGAGGAGCGTTTCGCCCGCGGGGGAATAGATGGTCATAATTCGTCGTATGAAGATTTGGTACTGCCTTCGAAGAAAGTAAGAGTGAGGG
>CAJPJR010000116.1 GCA_905369775.1 Prevotellaceae bacterium UBA1746 | reverse complement strand
TCTTCATATCATTTCTATCATTAAGTCCCCAGAACCCTTTGGCGTCGCGGAGATCACAGAGGACCTTTTGGACGGAATGGGTGAGGCTGGGTATGAGATCGGGGTAATATTTCGCGTGCACTTCCGCCGTGCGGAAGCCGCAAAGCGTACGCTTGGTGATGGCAACGGCCATCGGCGTCTTACATACCACGAAAATGTTTTCTTTGAGCGTTTGTTCCCAAAGGACTTTGGCGCGATCGGGGGCGATGGCGTTGTGCTTGCACCACTCTTCGTCCAACCGCGCGCGGTAGATGCTATAAGCGGCATAGAGCGGATAGAGACCGCTCTTGGAATTGATTTCCAACACGGTGCTTCGGGGTGAAAACACACGATCGGTCACGCCGCTGCGCACGATGTGGCGCGGAGTCTCGAGGGGATGCTCGAAACGCTCGTCCATGAAACAATAACCGCCCAGCGAATCGGAGAGATGTAGGTTGACCACGCGCCAAGGGGTGAGCACCGTTTCCTTATCGGGGTTGCGGAAGGTGGAAAAGAGGGCGGTGAGACGCGAAATGCGCTCCTCGATGGTGAACTTGTCGGCGCTGCGGGCCAATTGGCGGATGCGGCGCCCGGCCGCACTGAAGACTTCGGGATCGTAATAGCGTTTGAAGCGCGCGAAGTCGGCTTTCGTCACGCCGGCGGGCATGAATTCCGTCCAAGAAGTGTCGTCAATCAGATGAACGAAGTTGTCTATCGTGAGTTCGACGGCTTCGTCGTGCAGATCGGCGCCATAGATGAGCAGCGGCATGCGGATCGAGATGCCGCGCAAGATGGCAATGGCGTTTTTTCGCTGCTTTTTCCGTTCGTTTTCCAGCGCCTTTTGGGCTTCGGCCTCGGGATCGGGCTCCTTGGGGGGCTTCTTTTCGGAGGCGGCGGGCGGTTGGGCGTTGTTACCGTCGAGACCGTTGTCGCTGACTTTGACTTTATCGACCGGTTTGAGGGCCTTGGTGGTGCCGATCTTGGCGCGCAGGCCGTTGAAGTCGGCGACATCGGCGTCTTCCAAGCGGAGCAACTCATCATTATATAGGGCGCCGTCTTCGAAACCGGCGTTGACCACGCGCTCAATCTGCACGCGTTTGAGTTGGGTGAGGAGGTTGTCGACGTTGAAGGCCTTCATTTGGCTGCCTTCGAGGGCGATGACGGGGCAGAAGCTGAGGAAGTCGGCGAGGGTGTGGCGGTCTTCGGCGGTTTGCTTGCCGGCTTTGTACGACACTTTCGAGGCTTCGGCCAGCATGCGCAGGGCGCGATCGGGCGCAAAGTCGAAGGCGTAGCAATTTTCCTTCACGCGACCTTGGTATTCGAAGGGCGTTTGCACGCGAAAGATGGTTTGCATGTAGCCGGCGGCCGAGGTCGACGACGAGCCGGCCAGGAGAAACACGCCCGTCCAGGGACGTATGCTCACGCCGGTGGTGAGCCGACCGCAAGAAAGGGTGATGGTGTAGGTGGCGCTCGGGTCTTTGCCAATGGCTTTGTTCACCTTTTCGAGCGCGTCGCGGCTTTCTTCGTCGGCATCGCCCTCGCCCGCCACATTCACCACGGTGAAGGCGCCGAAAACGCGGTGGGCTTGCAGTTTCTTGCTCAGGGCTTTGGCCGCCTTGACGCCGGGAAGCACCCAAAGCGTGTGACGAAAAATGCGGCGGAAGTCGGCTTTGGCATAAGGATAGAGCGAATCTTCGTCGTCGCAGCAGAGCAGATCGAGAAAGTCCCCCACATAGTCGTCGTGCACGAAGGCGCCCTGCTCGTCGGTGCGGAAAAACTCGCGAAAGTTGAAGACTTTGTCCTCATCGGCGAAGCGATTCATCAGTCGGCCCAGGTCGTAGGTGTAAATATGCATGGCCGGCAGCGACGCATAGGGGTTGGAATCGCCGACATGGTACTCGTCCCACGACGTTTTGGCGCGCTGCTCCATGATATAGTCCCAGGTGAAGATCTCGTCTTCGTCATATTGATCGAAAAGATTGAAGGGCGTGCCCGAAAGTTGCAGCACTTTGGTGTCGGCATGCCGAAGTTGGTCGATCACCGCCTGCCCCAATTCGGTCTGCGTGCCCTCGTGTGCTTCGTCGACAATGAGCAAATCCCAGTCGGTGGCGAAGATGTTGTCGTTTTTTTCGTGCTTTCCGCCCACGTCTTCTGATCCGCGCAGGTCTTGCAGGGAGGCAAAACACACAATGTGCGCACCTTCGTCGGCTTGCAGCAGCAGTTGGTCGAGCCGCTCCCCCTTTTGCGCCGAACCGTAGTTGTATTTTCCTTGCAGTGCGCCTTTTTTCGCTGCGCCCACCCCCTTGCTGCCGTCGGCAACGGGCTCAGCCGCGCGCAGATCATAGAAGATTTTCTCAAAATCCTCATACCATCCGGCATTGACCACGGGGCGATGCGTGACAATGAGGGTGCGGTGGGCATTGATCTCGCGCACCACCTGCAGCGCCGAGAGAGTTTTGCCGAAACGCATCTTGCAGTTCCAAAGCATTTTGCGCTGTCCCTTGCCTTTGTTCTTGGTGAAATGCTTCACCGCCTTGTCGATGGCTTCGCGCTGTTCGGGGCGAAAGACGATGGGGGCGGGCTCGTTTTGCATCTTCTCCTCGGGAAAGAGACTGCTGCGCCCCTCCTTGGCGGCGGAAATGGCATTTTTCACGGTGGCCAAATCCGTCTCGAACCATTCTTTGCCGAGCCCTTCGTTCGAGAAATCGGGGCGCCGAATGCCCGAGCGGAGCAAAACGCTGTGCACCTGCTTGTCGTCGAACGATTGCAGGACACCCTTGTGGATAAAAGCGGAGCACTCGGTGTAGAGCAACTCATATTTTATGGCCGCCGTTTTCGTGTACTGGTCAATTCGCTCGCGTGCCGCTGCGATGAGCAGGGGATCGTTGGGTGCGGGCAGCTGTTTGCAGTCTTCGGTCAGCTTGGTCATGCCGATTTTCAGGCAGCCTTTGTGCAAAGGGTAGTCTGTGGAGAAGACATAAATGACCTGCGGCAGCATGGAACTGGAGTAGGTAGGCATAGGCTTGGAATGGATTTAGGTAAAAAGGGGGGCGTGAGGGGGATCGGTGTCGCGTTTGAGGGGAAAGGAGTTTCCTT
>CAJPJR010000115.1 GCA_905369775.1 Prevotellaceae bacterium UBA1746 | reverse complement strand
ATCGCGTTGATGAGTGGTTCGCGGGCCTTGGTGTAAAAATTGGAGTAATGCATAGAAGGTGGGAGAAAAGTGGGGGAATGAGTAGAGGACGATGGGGGGAGGCCGCGCAAAGCATTGGAAAATGCCCCTTGTGGCTTCTTTTGTGGCGGCTATGCAGAGGGTGTGTCGATGACTCCGAGGATTGTGCGCAGTGAATTCAATAGCTCTTCGGGGTTCTTGATATTTTCGCAAAGTTGTCTAAGTTGGTCTCGCCAAGATCGCTCGCGTGCTGTCTCGGGTTCGTCTTTGAAAAGGTCCGGGGCGAGCAAATTCAAACCATTTTCGCGGAGCAATTCGTCTGTCTTCCCACGTGAATGCATGGCCACGATGAATTTGTACAATAGTTCCCGATCGCAAGCGATGCATTCGAGACTGATGTGGGTGGAGTAGGGCACTAAATACTCTGCGAAGATGGAGTACACGCGGCAGGCTTCGTCCCAACGTTGCCCATTGAAAGTTTGCTCAAGGAGGGATTTGCGCAAACTTTCTTGTCGTCGTTGCCTGATGTCTTGTCGTTCTTCGTCGCTCAACTCGTTGTTGAGATTGAAATAGCGGGGAAGCACTTTGTGGCTGTCGCCTCGACCGGAGAAAACAATACATTCTTTGCCGGGAAAACCGGTGGGAAAGCTGAATAAGTTCGTGACATCTTCGCAAGCGTCGAGAGGATAGGCCTGAATCAGCTCAGGGATGAGATCGAAATCGACGGGAAGTGCATAGAGATGGCTTGTGGACGTCTTCTCGAAGGTGTTGGCGTAGCGACGGGTCACTTCTATACGCCCATCTTTGCGCCGTTTGGTGCGCAGGGTGTAGGGGAGAATATAATAGATGCGGTTCCAGAGCGAGAACCAGAGGTATTCTTTGAAGAGGGAAGTCTTTACGGAGTGGAGAGCGTGCAATATCTCTCCTTTGCACACCTCGTCGAGTGAAGAAGTGCCTTTTGCGAAGGGAACGCAGGAAATTTCTTCTATATCTGTGTTTTGACTAATACGTAAGTTGACTTCCTGTGTGTCCGGTGCTTGCTCGTAACCGAGTTCCTTCAACTGATCGGCCATCGTATTTCCCTGTTCCTCTGGGCGATGAGGCGCTTCTTGATAGACTGGAAGGGATGAGAGTTGCAACGAGAGATTGTATGCTGTTTCGTTGTTGTGCAATTTGAAGTTCATCAAGTCGTAGAGCGACAGAATGCTTTCCGGTGCTACGGTTCGGCCGTCGATGTGAGCGAGCAAACGCCCCTTGAACTGCAGAGGGATGCTCACTTTGACGGGACGATGACCCGGACATGAGATTTCGAAGGTGCATGTGGCGGGCGGTGTGTTCGGATTGTTGCTCTCGATGCACCACCGGCGTGACTCACCCTCCTTGGTGGGGGGGGCTTTCATGCCTTCTTGTTCAAGTGGCTTCACCACTAATTCTCCACCGCCAAGCACTGCGAGGTCGATGCGCCGAGTGTCGGCTTTTTGTGGCTCGAATCGGAGGTCACCGATGGAATAGGCGTGCACGATTTCTTCGTGCTGATCGGGAAAAACCACCTTGAAGCCCAAGCGTCCCAACGGAAGGGGGCTTCGGCGCGTGAGTGGTTCCCATTCGCCGTTGTTGCGTGCGTGGGTGGATTGGGGTTCTTGGCGGAAGAAACAAGTGTAGGCTTGCTTGCTCACGCGGTTGCCTTCTTCGTCATAGACTCGGATGTCCGGTCGCGACGTGAGGAGCAGGGCGGATGACTGCTCGATCCACGGCAGATAGGTGCCGCAGATGGACACTTTATAGGGCGTGTGATTCTCGAAGGGCACTTCTTCGCCGGAGTCGCGATTGCGTAGTGCGATGCGTTCACTGAACTCGATCGCTCCGATTTTCGTTTCGCCGACGTTTGCACAGGTCGAGTCGGCTACTTCCCACTCTTCGGCATCGAAGAGGAGAAGTTTTTTCGCGCTTTCCTTCTTTCCTTTAGTTTGGTAGAGACCTTCTTGATCGGTGCCCGGCCACACCTGCGGATAGCTGAAGTCGGGCAGTAGGTTGCCGGGCACTTGCAGTGTGATGCGCTGGCGATTATCGCCCCGAGCCACGACTTCTACCATCGATTGCTGCGTCTGCGTTGTCACCTTCGCGGGACGTATGTCGCTGATGAGGTGATAGATGGGCTTCTTTTCTTTTCCAGAGAGATCGGAACTATACTCATATTTGGCCACTTCTTGCCCGTCGACGACAAGCCGGAAGGAGTTGCAGGTTTCGTGGTCGAGGCGTGTGCCGTTTTCGTCGCAGATCAGATGGGCAGGGAGCAGCTTGGGGGCGCGAAGCAGCACGCGAAGAGGGGTATCGGCACCGCACTTCCACTGCCAAATGAGCGAAAGTTCTTGTTTGCGCGGGGTGGAGCGGTTGTTTTCGTGGTGCAAATCATTCAGTAATGTGCCGATTTCGTTGGTTTTGTCGTCGAAAGGAAACCACTCTTCGTCTTCGAGTACGACACCGAGAGCGGTTTTCAGAGCCATCTCTCCCAAAAGACTGATTTTGTCGTGCGTTAATTTTACTTCTTGGCCAATTTTCTCTACGCGTTCGTTTACGACTTCGTATTTGTCTTGCGCAGCATCGTTGCGGGAAGCCTCGTCTTCGGCAAGTGCCTTCTCCAGTGCTTCGTTGCGGAAAGTCTCATCTTCGGCAAGTGCCTTCACCAGTGCTTTGAAAAAAGCAACTGTGGGACTTTGCGGGTTGTCGAGATTCTTTTTGATGTAGTTCAGTTGAAGTCCACCCTGGAACAAGAGTGTGCGGAAAGAAAGATCGTTTTTTCCCCCTGATTTTCGCAGGATGCGATAAGCCTTGGCGTTAAGGCGTTGCTTTGCAACTTCGAAGAGTTTATTTGTGCTTTTCTCCGAGGTAAATCCAATGACTTTTGCAGCATCTTTTTTTGAGGGTATGCCGTCTTTGTAGTCTCTTTTCCACCACTCGGCATAAAAGATCATCGCTTCTAAGCCATATTCTTTGAGGTTGTGTTCCTTTTCTCGCAACAGTGTCTTGATAGCTTCGTATTCTTCGTCGTTGATACGGAGTTTCCAAATGGGGTAATTGGAATTGATGTCGTCGCTCTTTAGCTTGCGAGAGTCGAGAATCTGATACAGCGTGAGAGAAATAGTCATAAATAAAGGTCTTTTAGAAGGATTTTTCCGAATGAGTCTTGTTCGTCCGCAGCGGTGAGTTGATTGTTCTTCACTGTTGTCCTATTC
>CAJPJR010000114.1 GCA_905369775.1 Prevotellaceae bacterium UBA1746 | reverse complement strand
TTTTTCGGTGATTCCCACCCCCATCCTCACGCGCGGCACCTGTCCGGGCGGCGTGACGATCGATGTGGCCAAAGTGGTGGGCATCGGCGGTTTGCGCTACGAAATTTGGAAAAAAGGTCAGCGGGCCACCGGCGCTCCGGCGCTGCAAACGGCCACGGTGGCCTATCCGGCGTTCTCGCACACCTTCACCGGGCTGCCGCTCGGCGACTATGAGGTGCAGGCCACCTCGACCGACTGCGAAGCGGCGGCCACGAGCTCGTTTTCGGTCACGCAAGGCGAGCTCGTCCAGCCGCAAGTGACGATCGTGCGCCACACCTACGCGGGTTGCGCGGCGGGCAAGATCGAAGTGTCGCTGCCCGGCACCACAGCGGCCTGTCCGGTGAACTTCACCCTCACGCCCACAACGGGCGGCACGCCGCAGGTGCGCAACAATGTGACCACCGAGCGCGCCCAATTCTCGGGTCTCGCGGCGGGCACCTACACCCTGACCGCTACCTATGGTGGGAACAATGTGACGACTCCGGTGGAAATCAAGACCGTCTCGCCCGGTGTGCTGAAAATCAAGCCCACTCTGGCCGAAACTTACTGCAGCCCGACGGGCGAAATGGACGTGACGCTCGAAGGCGGCACGCTCGACGAACCGGCTACGCTCGAACTTTCGCTCGACGGCACGACGGTGCGCTCGGTCAATTTCAATGCGGGCGAAACCACGAAGCACATCGATGGCCTGCTCCCGGGCGGCTATGCCCTTACCCTCCGCACAGCCTGTGGAGCCACCGTGACAACGACGGCAGCCATCGGTATGAAGAACGCGCCAATGATCTCAATATACCCTGAAGTCCAAGGCGATATGGACTTCTGCCAACCGCAACCAATGGCCAAGGTAAGGATGCGCATCGAGATAGCGAGACCAAATGATGACGGGGACCCCGAGGTACAGAAAAGTCTGATTCGCACTTTTCTGACGGGCGCGACCTATACGGTGCGCGACGGCGACAAAGTTATCGCTTCAGGCCCAATGCCGGTCGAAGAAATCATTCGTTTTTTGGAGACGAATTACTCTCCGAGCATGGTTTTGTTACTACCACTCAACGATCACCCGCTCAGCTTTTCTCTCCAAATGCCTTGTGGTACGCCCACGATTCCTGCGCTCATGAAACTGAACGAGTTTCCGCAAGATCCATCGACCAAAGATTCTGCAGTAAAATATCCCCTGGCCGTCTTTTCCGATAAGTCGTCTTGTGACAAATACGAAGTTCGCATCGCTCAACGTGCGTCGTACGAACGCGAAAACGTCACGGTGAAGCTAATTGACAACAACACCGGGCGCTCTTTGGGCGAAGTGACTCCTCCGGAGGAGTACGCTTATAACGGATCGACGTTCGAAGATGTGCCTCCGGGAGACTACTATTATGAATTTTGGTCGGACTGCCCGAATGCGCCCCACCACCGCAGCGATGTTTTCACTTTGAAAAACGAAAAACCGGAATCAGGAGTAAACACCGAATACGCCAAAGGCTGCGAACCTACAGGAAGCATCAGTTATTACTATATTTTGCCTAGCGGCGTAAGCGCCTCAACCAAGGGCAAACTCTATCGTGCAGATGGTAGTTTGGTGGAAGAAGGGCAAATCAATCAGCGCAAATTCGAGCACCTCGCTCCGGGAAAATACAAGCTCGTCGTTGTTCCTGCCCCCCAAGAAGGTGACAATTGCACAGTAGATGGCTTCACGCGTGAAATTGAAGTAACATCACTCAGAGATAAGCCGGCCGACACTCCGGATTACTATGCAGAAGAGATACAGAACCTTACAGCGACGCTAGGTTCCTTTGGCACCCACACAAACACCCTGAGCTTCGATTTCGTATCGACGCCCGGCACTCACACCCTGAAGGTGGAGGATTTCCACGGCTCTCCCATCACAAAGACCGTTACCATTCCCGACAACGGGAACAAGACGAACAAGGTTCATGTGACCTTTAACAACCTGGCAGAGTATGCAACACTAACCTTTCCCGCCGGAGAATGTGGAGGAATCGAAACCCAAAGAACCTACAATCTCGTTAGAATCTCTACCGGTAAGTACACAAGAGCGGAACTTCAGGACGCACTACGTGTAACAAACATTCCCGCCATTCCGGGATGCCGCAAGGGAAAAGTCATCTTGCACTCAAACCTTGTAGCAATGGGGGTTCCACAACGCCCCACAAAAATTTATTTGGAAAGATCTAGCTACGGAGGAGTCGGTACTGTAGATTCTATCACTTCTCCCAATATCATTACAGATCTGGAAATAGAGAATGAAGGCTCCCTCACACTATCCTATTTTTACGATGGGGAAGTTGTTGAGAATTTCAGCATAAACGAGACTGAATTCATGGGTTATCCTTTCTTGTATCCGGATGTGCAGACGCTGCGCACCTTACTCGGCGATAAAGGTTTCATAAAGATCCAAAACACTTTCGCTGCTCCCACCGATCATCTCCACATTCGGATCACCAACAACGACAACGGGAGGGTTTTGCACGAAGAGACCATCGTGGGCACGGCCCCCCACACCTATGAAATGGTTCCCGGCTCTTACACCGTGAGCTATGAAGCGCTCGATGGCTGCTATGTGGGACAAACAGGCGAACAACAACAAACCGTGAATCCCGCAACATTGGAAATCAACATCGCTGGAAATTCAATGATGTGCGCCAACGACGGCGTGATCCGCGTAAGTTTGAATGGGGATTACGGCAACGCGGACCTCGTCAATTACGAAATTACGCCTCAAAATGGAGGGCCCGCAATCCAAGGCCAGACCACCACACCGCTTGTGCCCAAAGAATTCCCGGGATTGGAAGCCGGTACTTACAACGTCAAGGCTACCGCCACCATTCTTCGGGGATTCGACGGACTGCCGCACAGCTACGAGACAACAAGAACAGCTTATCTCAGCACACCTTACACAACCCCTCTGTCGGTTCGTCCGGATCCGGTCAAAGGCTCTCCGGCCATCACCGAATGTGGAGCGGGTGGCGCGATCGGCTTGCGCATTGAAGGTTCGCGATCCAACAAAGTAAAAGTATTCATCACCGAGACCCCTTCAGGCCCCATCAACCCGCGCAAAGAAATTACCCAAAACGCCAATGGTTCGTGGGGACAAGACCTCGCTCCCGGCAATTATAAGCTCTTTGTCACGGACGGATGCATGGACATTGTTGTGCCTACAGTCACCGTGCCGAACAGTGAGTTCAAAGCTGACGTGAAA
>CAJPJR010000113.1 GCA_905369775.1 Prevotellaceae bacterium UBA1746 | reverse complement strand
CACGGGCCCAGATCTTGCGCTTCTCAGTGTCGCCGTCGATCATCTCCTGCATCCAATAGTCGGGTACGCACACGGCATAGAAAAGATTCTGGATGGGGCTGCCGATGTCCTTGATTTGCAGGAATTCCGCGATGTCGGGGTGGTCAATGTCGAGATAAGCGGCAAAAGAGCCGCGGCGGGTGGCGCCTTGCGACACGGTGTCCATCACCGTATCGAAGAGGCGCATGAACGAAACGGCGCCCGACGATTTTCCGTTGTTGGTGATGGCCGCACCACGGCCGCGCAAATTGCCGAAATAGGCGGAGGTGCCGCCGCCGTGCTTGGTTTGCATCATCACTTCGCCGAGTTTGATGGTGATGCCCTCGATGCTGTCGGGGATATTGCAGCCGAAACACGAAATGGGGAGGCCGCGCGAGGT
The DNA here is from genome assembly GCA_905369775.1 of Prevotellaceae bacterium UBA1746. Classification (GTDB taxonomy): domain Bacteria; phylum Bacteroidota; class Bacteroidia; order Bacteroidales; family Bacteroidaceae; genus Alloprevotella. The sequence continues at coordinate 2,867 of CAJPJR010000113.1, read as the reverse complement.
GCCCATGTTGGACCAAACGGGCGAACTGCAGCTCATCCAACCTTTATATATGAGTTCGGCAAAACGTTCTTGGAGTTCGGGACGGTACAGGCGGCGCGCTGCTGCGCTGGTGATGCGATAGATGGCATCGTGCACGGTTTCGCCGTGGAGCAGATAGCCGCGATTGAGCACGGCTTCCGACTCTTCGTTGTACCACCAAGGGAGTTCTTTGGTCATGAAAGAAGATGCGATGAAGAAAGGGAGAAAGAAAATGAGTAGCGTGGTGCCGTGACTGCGACGTCACGACCCAAGCGAAAAAGAAAGCACTGCGGTGCTGATCAGAAGAGGTCGTCTTCGGTGATGGACTTGTCGTGCTTGGTGTAGGCCGTGGGGCGCTTGGCGAAAAAGTCGTCGAGCTCGTTGGCAAAAACGTTCTCGTCGAACCAAAGCATGGGCTTATAGGCTTCGGCCGATACGTTGTAGAGCTTGTCATATCCCAACTGAGTCAACGCATTGTCCACACGGGCGCGCATAAAGTCGAGCAGGTTGGCCTTGGTGAAGAAGGGAAGTTCGCCTTCCTCGTAGATCCAATCGAGCAACTCGGTTTCATAAGAGAGGTATTCGCGCACTTCTTTTTCGACGGTTTCCTGCGAGGGACGCATTTCGGGAAATTCCTCGAAGATGTGCTGCAACAAATAGACGCCGGCATCGGCATGGGTCTGCTCATCAATGGAGGTCCATGCGATGATGTTCGACGTGTTCTTCATGTAGCCACGGAAATGCGTGAACGAGAGGATATTGGCGAACTGAGAGAAGAGAGAGGAATTCTCAATGACGATGACAAAGAAGAGCAATTGCTCAACAAACGTCTTTGCCGAGGTGAAATGCTCGTCGATGAGGGCGAGTTTGTGGCGAAAAACGGGAATTTCGATGAGATGCTCGAACTCATCATTGTAGCCAAGCACTTCCAGCAAACGAGAATAGGCCATGGCGTGGCGATGCTCGCACTCGGCAAAAGTGGCGCCGAGGCCATTGAATTCGGGTTTGGGCAGATGCTTGTAGAGATCGCCCCAGAAAGTTTTGACGGCCACCTCCACTTGCGCGATGCCAAGCAAGCTGCGTTTCACCACTTCGCGCTCGATGTCGGTGAGATGGGAATGGAAGTGCTGCACATCGGAGGTGAATTCCACTTCACTGTGCACCCAGAAGGTTTTGTTCATCTTATCCACGAAATCCATCGTTTCGGGATACTCGAAAGGCTTGAAATTGACGCGTTTATCAAAAATACTCATGAGAAATAGTCTGTGATTTGAGCACAAAGGTACATCATTTCCGAGAACCTCGCTCATGCTTCCGACTTAATTTGCGGCGTGTGAGAAAAAGAGGGGGAAAGCTTTGGTCGTACGCGCCGTAAATTGTATATTTGCGGGCATCACAACCGGGGTTGCCTGTGGCTACGCACGAAACTCCACGACTATTTTGTTCCGTACGGAAGGAACAAAATCGGAACGCGAAAAAACAAATTCATCGACACGACTTATGCACTTGATTTCTCTCCTTCTCCTCGGTCTTACGGCCGGGCTTTTCCTTTACATTATGGTATTGGAGACTTTTCTCACCGATTCTCAACTCACCGCTCGCACCTTCAAGATGTCGGTCGACGAACTGCGCAAGCCCGCTCTGAACACGGTGATGAAAAACCTCGGCGTCTACAATGGGCTCGTGGGCGCCGGTTTGCTTTATGCTCTCCTCTTTTCTCCCGACGGGCGAGAAGTGGCGGCGGTGTTCTTCGCTTTTGGCCTTGTCGTTGCGATCTACGGGGCTATTTCTTCTCAATTTAGCATTTTGTTCAAACAAGGGACGCTGCCTTTCCTCGGGCTGGTGAGCTTGGTATTACTCTAATTTTTAGACATTACATAGAAGTAACGGCACCGCTTTGAACTTTTCATCGTTCAAAGCGGTGCCGTTATTAATAGAAGAAAAGAGGGAGCAATAAGATCAGGCCAATGATTGGCACCAGTCGCAGAGCTGATCGATAGTTTCAGATAACGAGCTGGCAGAAAAAGGAATGCCAAGACAATATATTTCAACTGTTGCGTCGGAAAACGGAGAGCGGTATTGGATATTGCTCACCTCGAAACAACTAAACGGAGCAACTATAACACAAAGCTTCTTCTTTTCCGTAGAAAATGCGGTGTAGGCTATGAGTTGATGTAGATCATTACGGAAACTCTCACGCAGGGTATCGCTTTTCGAACGCTTGTGATAAAGATAAGACTTGTACTTTGCATCAACAATGATTTGTGTTTCGGCAAACTTCAGCACGATATCTGGTTCAAGATAGTGTAACTGCCAATCGAAGTAGCCCCCTTGTCCGACGTATCTGGGGTTGCAAACGATCTCTCCCCCTATGCGCTTGATCGTTTGCTCGAATATCCACTGCACATAACGCTCGAAAAATAAAGCGACATCGATGCGCCACGCATAAGACTGGCTATGTTTTTGCAGAATGATGCGATTGGCGATTTCCTTGGTGCGCTTAACGATAGGCAAATCGGTCGCGCCGGAATGGAACAAATCAGGTTTCTCTCTACTCACTCCACGAAGCTGCAGACTCAGTCGGCGTAACAATTCAGCCACACGGTTCCTGTAATTGTGCGGCGTAGCGGGAGCTTCTAAACAAGCTTTGGCTTGATCAAGCACTTGTGACAGGTACTTGGGAGGGAAATCCGCTTCTCGAATGAGAAATGGCTTTTGAAAAAACAAAGCCCCGAGTCTCTTTCGAGTCTCGAGGCTTGTCTTGTAAAATGGCGGCGACCTACTCTCCCGCGGGTGTGCAGTACCATCGGCGCGGTCGGGCTTAACTTCTCTGTTCGGAATGGGAAGAG
>CAJPJR010000112.1 GCA_905369775.1 Prevotellaceae bacterium UBA1746 | reverse complement strand
CACGCGTCGTATCCGATTTTTAGGACGTTGAAGCGTTTGGATAGGCCGACGATGTGAGCCACAATAGCGCGGTAGTCGATAACTTCGCCGTCCGTTAGGTGCAAATGCCCGTCGGCCGCCCACTTGCGGTACATCTCCTCGTTGGGGTGTCCCGGCAAAGCGCCGCGGGGGAAAAAATAATCGGTGTGAAAGTGCATCGTGCGGTCGGCCGCATTGTGAATGCAAATCGACACGGCCGAAAAGTCGTCACTCTCTGACAAGTCGATGGCCACCATCGCCGGCGGTCGCTGTGTGAACACGCTCAAGTCGAGCGGTCGCATCATCTTGCGGGCGAGCGTGGCACCAATCCACGGACGCGACTCGTCTTCGGCGTAGATGTTGAGCAGCTTGGTGCGAAAGGTCAGCAGCGCCTCCGCGCCGTTGCGCAAAGCCTTCGACCACTCGTCGCGGTAGAAGTCCATCTCCACCGTTACGCCCATGTGCGGGTGCACCTTTCGCCACGTGTCCTCGCTGCCTTCGTCGTCGTCGACATCGGGCATAAAAATGTGGGCAAATGTGCTGTCGTCTTCGTAGTCGCCCAACAGCATACGGCAACAACCTTGCACCATCTCGTAGCACGGCGCATCGACAAGGGGCGAGGCGGTCGTGATAATCACGGTGAGCGGGTTGTGCCGCGCCCCCATCGACGAGGTGAGGGTGTAGAAAAGTTCGGCATCGCGCGCTTGAGAGAACTCGTCGACGATGATGGTCGACGCGTTGAGTCCGTCTTTCGTGTTGGCGTTGGCCGTCAAGCACTGCGCAAAGGCCGGGCGGTTGGGACGACGGCTCTTGATTTCGGTTTCGTTAGCCAAATAGTAGCGCGACTTCGGGTCGAGTTTGAGGAAGCATTGGCGCACCACCTTGAAACACTTCTTTGCTTGGTCGGCACTGTTGGCGCAGATGTAGCTCTCCGCGTTGGCATCGCCAAACAATACATCGTGGACCGATATGGCGGCGCTGCTCGTGGTCTTGCTGAATTTACGCGGAACGAAGAGCAGCGCCGTGCGCACCACGCGGCGGTCGCCTTCCCAAAATCCATAAATCGAGGCGTATTGGAAAGCCTGCACCGGCGTGAGCTTGTATTTCTGCAAACCTGCGATGCCGGGGAAGTGCAATTCTTCGTAGAGTGTGAAGAATTGCAGCACCGCCACTTTGCAGAGCCCGTACTTGTCGACCATCTTCAAGAAGCGTTTCACCCCCAACTGCTCGAACACGTTGTGCCCGTCCGGGTTGTTGATCACTTCGGCACAGTAGGCCTCAAGGCGCGCGTCAGTGTCTGCCAAATTGTAGGCCGCGAGGTCTACAGCGTCGAGCCAACGAGTCACCTCTACTTTCGCCTCGCGGAGTCTGTCTTTGTATTCTTCCGTCATAATGGCAAAGTAGGCTCGTGATTAGCGGCATCGGCGCGCGCTTGTGCCATGGCGGCGGCACGCGGGTCGGCTTCGAAACCGATGAAGCGGCGGCCGCTAACCTTGGCGGCTTCGCATTCCGTTCCGCTTCCGGCAACGGGGACGACCACCAACGCGCCGGGGCGGCTGCAGGTTTCGATGAGTTGCTGCGTAAGCGTGGGCGGCTTCTTCGTCGGAAAATCGTAGAGCTTTGTGATGTGGGTTTCTTGGGATGCCGTGATGATGTCGCGGAAGTTGTAGAGCTCGCCGAAAAAGGGGCGGCGGCGCGAATCGTGGTTCTCCCGCTCTTTTTCTAAATACTCGTGCGTTTTCTCCTCAAACTCCACACGTTTTCGCTCAAACTCCGCTGCCTTTTCAGTTCTGTAGGGACGGGCATACAATTCAAGCAGTTGGTTCACACGTGCGGCGTTCGGGAACGTCCATTGACTTCGGCACGTCCAATGGCAAACGGCGCGGTCGCTGATGTGCAGCGCCGCCGCAACACACTGCGCTCCACCGAGCGAGTCGATTTCACGACGCAGCCACAAACGAAGCGGCTCAAATGGTTCGTAGAAATAGGAAGCATTGGGTTGAGTGAACGAGTCTTGCGGTGCGGCTTGACTTTCGTAATGCAAGAAGCGTTCAGCACCATTGCGAAAGGTGCGCAGACTTTTGGGGGACTGTTTAATGTGCACGCCGTCCTTCTTGTACCACGCGCAATTAGCGAGGAGACGAAAATGCCGATCAAGGATAATTTGCGAATAGGCGATGCGCGCCGCCGATCCCCACCAGATCAAATTGCCGGTGGGGGCAAGCAGACGCGCACACTCCGCCGCCCATCGTTCCACATCGGACAAATAGGCGTCGAACGTCGGCCACTGAAAATCGAAATCGCCCTTTACTTCAAAATACGGAGGGTCGGCCACGATGAGGTCGGCACACCCACCGGGCAAATCGTTGTTCAGAAAATTGGCGCATCGCACGGTGTCGAGCGCACCGAGTTGAGCGTCTTTCATAGTTTAGCGGCTTTTTGTGTGGCTTTGAGCACCTTTTCCGTCAGGTTCTCGAGGGGGCTGCCTTCATCGGCGGCGGTCAGGTCTTGGGCGGTCAGTCCAAGCGCTTTCATGTGGCGGGTGACGGCGGCCAACGCGTCGCGCTGCACCCGAAACACGGGGTGCGAAACGAGCTTCGCGCCTTGTTGTGTTTTTTCGCTGACGGTGGTGGCTTTGAGATTAGCTATTTCAGCATTGGCCAGGTCGAGCGTTCGGCGCGCCGAAGCGAGGGAGTAAATTTCCATCTCGAGAGCAGCCGAGTCCGCGCCCTTCGATTTCACAGCGCGCTGTACCGTGGCGGCATGTTCCTCCACGGTTTTCTTCTTCTCGCGCATAAATCGCCCGTATTTTTTGGCGATGGCGCGCAGTTCGGCCAACTCGGAAGCGGAGATTAGCACTTGGCCTTCGTGGGTTTCATTGTCCATTTAATCGAGATTTTGGAGTGGGTGATCTTTTCGTGTTTGGTGTTGTTTTGTTAAAATCCACCTATTCCAAAAATCGTCGGACGCAGAGAAAAGAGAGTGTGTGGGGTTTAGAAGCACCCCCACCCCCTTTTTAAAACACCCCCCGGGGGGTATCGGGTTTATCTCGATTTGTTTTTTTAACGCGCGGTGCGGGGCGTGGGATGCGCGTGCCATCGTCTTCGCCGGTGAAGAGGCGGTCGATGGCTTTGCGTTCGGCCTCAACACGGCGAACGGTGCCCCTCTTCCCACCGCGTCCCAACTCTACATGCGTAGCCACATGGCAGGAGTGGCACAATGGCTGCAGGTTCGTCGCGTCGAACATCAGACGGCGGCGGTCTTCGGCTGTCGCGCCGTCTTCCACGGGCGAGATGTGGTGCACTTCAGTGGCAAGCGTTTCGCGCCCCTCGTGCATGCAGCGCACACACAGAGGACGGACGCTCAACACCTGTGCGCGGAGT
>CAJPJR010000111.1 GCA_905369775.1 Prevotellaceae bacterium UBA1746 | reverse complement strand
GTGGTCGTGCCGTCCGCTTCGACATATTGCAACGTGTACTCCTTGTTGCGTTCGAAGGGGAAGTTGCGCGCGGCATCGCCGGTCAGGTCGCTCAAGTGCGGGGCGTCGAGCACCGTGGCGCCCGTGGCTTTGTCGATCACGCGGGTGTGCTTGTCTTCAAAGCAGTCGCCTTGGGTGTAGAAGTCGTAGAAGATCTTCCGGCACGTGGCGGGGCGCTTCGCTTTGCGCTCCAGGAGCAGGGCGTTGGAGCGCGAGGAGAGCATATAGATGTAGGGATCCATTTCCTCGTTTTGCGAGGTGATGGTCAGTTGGTAGTTCTCATTGCTCGGGAACACGAGTTCGTCGGCGAGTTGCGGCGGGAAGTTGCTCTTGTAGACCAGCGTTTTCACTTGGTCATACACGGTTTGGTTGTCGCGGGTGCGCACCACCACGATGCGGTAGGGGTGTCCCGTGTCGTACTCGGTGAGTTTGGCCTTCGTCTCGTTGCATTTCGAGTCTTGGGTCGAGAGCTCAAAGGGATTGCACAGCTTGTGCTCGTCGAGATGCACGTGTTTCATCGTGGCGGGGCAGCCGATGAGTCGATAATACACGTCGTAGCCGCCCGAAAGGTCGAAGCGCGCGCGACTGTGGACGAAGCTGGCCGAGTTATAGTCGTAGGAAGGCGAGCCGCCGTGCGACCATTTGTGCTCGTCGGGCGCGGTGCCGGGCGGGGTCACCTGCACTTCGTAGTTCAGGTAGGCCCCTTTGCGCTGCGCTTCGGGGAGGTCGCGGAAATCGAAGTTGAGGCGGAAGCTCAGCACGTTCGAGTTGAGCTCTTTGGTCTCGATGGTGACACAGCTGCCCCCGGTGAAGCGCGCTTTGTCTTCGAGCTCTTTGACCTCGGCGTTGGGGATTTCGATGTCGGTACATCCGTCGGTGACGAAGAGTTTGTAGGTGCCGGGCGCCAAATCGTTGCCCCAACAGGTCAGATGGCTCTCGGTTTGCTCCTGACTTGTGTAGCGCCAGCCTTCGGCATAGTCGTCATAATTCTTGCGGCCCTCGGTGTTTTTGGTCAATTCACGGCGAGGGTGCACCGGTCCGTCGGGCGTTTCGGTGACGTAGACTTTGAGGCGTTTCAAACTGCCCTTGTCGGTGTAGAGGCCTACGCCGCCGCTGTTGCCGCAAGCATAGGAGGCTTTGCCGGCGTAGGGGGCGCTGCGGGCCACGAGCGTTTGGTACGAACTGCTCAAATAGGTGTAGTTCGTCGATTCGTAGCTGTGGGGTTGTCCGTCGAATCCGCGGAGCACCACGCCGGTGGCCTTGATGGTGTAGGAGCCGGGCGCCAGTCCCGGGAATTCCTTGGGCTGTTCGGGGGTGGTGGTTTGGCCGTTGATGGAGGCCCCTCCGTCGGGCGGCACGATTTCGTAGTTGATTTGGTCGACCGTGCCGTAACCTTTGAGCGCTTGGACGGTGATTTTACCGTCGTTGGCGCACTGCATGGTGTTGGTATTCACGACGAGCTGGAGCTGGGCTTCCGGGATGCTGACGTCTTGGGTGTAGACCTGTCCCATGTAGCAGCCGTTGAGGCCTTCGACTTCGAGGCGATAGTTGCCCGGCGCCACGCGGAGCGAGTCATTTTTCCCGCCGCGTCTGATTTCTTCGCTCTTCACTGCGCCCGAATTCGGGTCGATGAAGCGCACACGCACGCGGTCGTTGGGCGAAAGTGAGTTCAGAAAAAGGATCACAATGCCCTTTTGCCCCGGCGGGGTGGCGGAAGTCAATGAATAGAGGGGCAGGGCAGATGAGATGTTGATGTACGCGTAAGCGTCGAGGCGCTTCTCACCATAATAATAGTACACCTGGTAGCCGCCCATGGGGAGCGGTTTACTTATCCACTCAGTGATGATGCCTGTCGAGCCGGTCGATTCCACTTCGGTGTAGGTGGCAGGAGCCGACGGGGTGGTGTATTTTATCGCGTAGACGACGATGCGTGTGGGCTTTTGCGGAGCGCCGTTGGCCACAAGGCGCGAGGTGACCAGCAGTTTTCCGTCTTGACAACCCGGCACGGCGTTGATGGACGTCACATTCAGCGCCTCGTCAAACAGCGGGTCGGTTGTTTTCGGCGCGAGGGTGGTGAGATAGAGCTTTTCGGTGCAGCGCGTGCCGCACTGGGTGGGGAAATCCATCTCCACGTAGTCGGGCAGGTGGTTGAACTCCGCGGTGAATTTGCTCTTGGGCTGGCCCGTGTCGGGATTGGTGATGGTTTTGGTTTGAATTACCGTGCCCTCGGCGTTGCGGAACACGAACTTGTAGTCGCCCGGCGGGGCGTAGAAGTCGATCTTGAGCGTGTTGTCGTCGGCCGTTGCGCCGGTTTCGACGCGATAGCTCTTTCTGTCTTTGTAAGGGATGACACCCGGCGGATCTTCGTCGAAGGGGAAGGCGGGAGAGGGCTGTCCCGGGGGAGTACTTCCCGGGTAGTCGATTTCATATTCCTTGATCTCCACCGTTTTGGTGAAGGCCGGGAGACAAGAGCCGGGATCGACGGGAGCCACCTTGACGGTGTAGGTGCCGGCACCCAGGTGGTCGAAGGTGTAACGTGTGTCGCGGGCGGTGATTTCCTTGAGCAAGACGCCGGAAGCATCGCGCAGTTCTGCGTGCTTCACGTCATTGTAGACGAAGGTGTCGTAGTTCAAGCTGATACTGCCGTTCGAGGTGCAGAGTTGGTTGTCGTAGACATTCACCGTGGGCTCGATGTGGAGGTTGTCCAGGTGGAGCGGTTCGGTGTAGTGCGGTGCGTCGGGGCAGTCCACCCAATATTCGCAGATGTAGTCGCCGTTGGGCAGGTCGAGTTCTGCGGTGGTGTAGAGGGGAGCGCCCGTGCTTTGGGTTTCGCCCACGAGGGCTCCTGTGGCCTTGTCCTTGATTTTCACGATGCCGTTGCCCACGTTCTCTTTTTGCAGGTAGAATTTCACGTGCGACTTGTTGCATTCGAGTCGTGTGATCTCCTTTTCCAGTTTGGGGCGTTGGCTTCCCGGTTCGTTTTGCTTCGACATGAGGAAACCGCTGCCCCTGAAGAGAATGGGATCACCGCACGAAGGGCGCATGACGAACGAGAGGGAGCCGTCGGTGGGGGGCACTTTGATGTAGAAAGAGAGCTGTTGGTTTTTAGACGCCCGTTCGGCCAGTTGATCGGCGGGGATGGGGCCATTGGCCTGCAGCTTCCCGTCTTCCGAATACACCTCATAGGAGGCGCCGTCCAGCGCATTGTGAATGTCGGCCTCCGTGATTCCGTAGCCTTGGAAGTCGACACGCACGTTCCACACGGGTTTGGGAGAGCAGAAGTCGAAGTTTTCGACGTAGAACATCAAGCTCTGATTGAGCAGGCTCGGCACGTTCTTGGCCGCGATGGCGGTTTCGGCTTCGGCCGTGGCGCCGCACTCCGTGCGCAGGGCGAGCGAGTAGGCCCCCGGCAGCAGATCGTCGATTTGCTTCGTGGTTTCGCCCGCATTGAGGTTGACCGAGCGCACCGCCGTGCCGTTGAGCGAAAGCGTCAGCGTGGCCGGTTCGTCGAGCGTGCCGCCTTCGAGCGTCACCTTCATGCGGCCCGTCGGACTGCAGTAGACATCGGCCGGCGAAGGCTCCACTTTCAGCGTGCCGGGCGTCACAATTTTGATTTCCACGGGCGTGGTCATCGTCTGGCCCCCGTAGGAGG
>CAJPJR010000110.1 GCA_905369775.1 Prevotellaceae bacterium UBA1746 | reverse complement strand
TAGCCACAAGGCACGCAGCGAAGCTGAACTCGAAGAACAGAAACAACAGAACATCAGCACCTACGAAAAGGGTCAAGTGCTCGAATGTACGTTCAAGAACATCACCAACTACGGCGTGTTCATCGACCTCGGCGGCGTGGATGGTCTCGTACACATCACCGATCTTTCTTGGGGTCGCGTAAGCAATCCCCGCGAAGTGGTGCAGGACGACGAGAAGGTCAAGGTGGTTATCCTCGACTTCGACGAAGAGAAGAAGCGCATCGCCCTCGGTATCAAGCAACTCACGCCCCATCCCTGGGATGCTCTCGATCCCAACCTCAAGGTGGGTGACAAAGTGAAGGGCCGCGTTGTGGTTATGGCCGATTACGGCGCATTCGTGGAAATCGCTCCCGGTGTCGAAGGTCTCATCCACGTTTCGGAAATGTCTTGGAGCCAGCACCTCCGCTCTGCTCAGGACTTCCTCAAGGTGGGCGACGAAGTAGAAGCTGTTGTCCTCACGCTCGACCGCACGGATCGCAAGATGTCGCTCGGCCTCAAGCAGCTCAAGGAAGATCCTTGGAAGGACATCGAGGTGAAATACCCCGTAGGTTCGCAGCACACTGCCAAAGTTCGCAACTTCACCAACTTCGGTGTGTTCGTAGAACTCGAAGAAGGTGTTGACGGCCTGATCCACATCTCCGACCTCTCTTGGACGAAGAAAGTGAAGCACCCCAGCGAATTCACGCAGGTGGGCGCTCCCATCGAGGTGAAGGTCCTCGAAATCGACAAGGACAACCGTCGTCTCAGCCTCGGACACAAGCAGATCGAAGAGAATCCTTGGGATGTATTCGAAACGGTGTTCACGGAAGGTAGCGTACACGAAGGCACGATCACCGAAATTCACGACAAGGGTGCTGTCGTTCAGCTCCAATATGGCGTGGAAGGTTTCGTGACTCCCCGTCACCTCGTGAAGCAAGACGGCTCGAAAGCTCAGCTCAACGAGAAGCTTCCCTTCAAGGTGCTCGAGTTCAACAAGGACGGTCGCCGCATTCTCCTCTCGCACACGCGTACGTTCGACGACAGTGTTTCGGCAGAACGCACCGAGAAGAAGAACCGTCGTTCGGCTGCTCCCCGTGCCAACAAGGAAGAAAACAACGTGGTGATCAACAACCAGGCTGCTGCAAATCTCCTTGGTGACAACGATGCACTCGCTGCACTCAAAGCTAAGATGGAAAAGGGCGAATAATATTCATTCGTTCTCTCAACTCTGCTCCACTCTCCCACCAAACGGAGAGTGGAGTTCTTTCTTTATAATCGGATTTATCATGGAAAACTTCGTCAATACAACGGTCTACCTTCCGTTACTCCGGCAATTCTGCGATAGCGCTTTGCCGCTCTACCGCTGTGGTTACCCCTACGGCCCGTTCATTCCGCATGTGTTTCCGCGCTACGGCGCAGCGCCGCTCAAAATTTTCTATGTGGGGCGCGACACCTACTACTGGGTTCCCAATTCGCACCCGAACGGTTTCCTTCGCTGCGTCGAAGAACGACGCCTCGGCGATTACTTGCGCGAGAGTGCCAACACCGTGACGCCTGAGCGTACACTCGAATGGGCCAACAACGCCGGTTCTTTCTGGACGTTGGCGGCGAAACTTCAAATTTATCTGCTCACAGGTGAGCTTCCCGGAGATGTTCGACAACTGACGACAGCACAAAAGTACTGCATTTCGCAGCTTGGCTATGGGAATATGAATGCGATTGAGGTCCGCGAATCGTTGGTCAACGAAGGAACCTGGGACGACATTGCGGATGTGGAGACTTATCGCCGCTTGAAAGCACTCGCCCACCCCATCGAACGACTGAAACCACTGCTTGAGGCTTATCATCCCGACGTGATTTTCATCTTCAATTGGGAGGAACGCCCCGATTTCTTCGACGGACTGGATGTCACCTGGCACAAACCCTACTATGAAGAGCCCTTCCGTGCAGTTTATACGGTGAAAGGCTATGATACAAAGATCATTTGGTCGTGCCACCCGCGTCGTTTTTCTTTCCTCAAGACGAACGTCGAAGAAATGGTCCATTATTTGGCCGATACCTACCAACAACTGCGGTAAGCTGGGTGAGCGAGGCACATGCAGCGCGTACTCCTTATATATATATAATGTGTGTCGACAGCCATTCTCCTTACGGATGCAGCGTTCGTCCGAGGCAATCAGTGTGAGGCCCTCCCACTCGCAACGCGAATTGGACGACGCAGTGCTTGTGAGCGCGCAACAAACGAGCAAAGCCCGCGTCAGATCAAGAGCGTGAGCGCATTTTCGCAAAAGAAGGTTTGTATTTGAGCGGAGATTTGCTAACTTTGCTCTGAACTCCAACTCCTATTCTCATGAAAGCCTATCGCAAAGCCTTCTTCATCCTTGCCCGTCGCCGCAAGACGGTGGTTCGTCGAATCGGCCTCCCCTATCTGTTGAGTGCCACTTCGGCTGCATTGTTGGCAGTGGGGGGCGTGTCGACAACCTACAAGTGCTTTGCACCAATCGTGGCACTGCTCTTCCAACATGTGCCGGCGACCACAGCTTTAAGCGCGATAGGAATTGATTTATGGGGAATAATTTGCTCGATCATCGGTAGTTTTTTGCTCCTTTTCTCCTTGATCTACGCACACATTGCGACCCGTCGAATGCTACGTTCGGGACGTTGGTACGTGTCGCGCGAGCAGATGCGTCCTTCTACCGACAAACGCTTGTTGCGTCTCACGCTTGACCTGTCTATGTGGCTTATGCTCATTGGACTCGTGGTGCTTCCGCAATTGCTCATCGGTGTGGGGCTTTTCAACAGCGCAAATTCGCAATTGATGCTCGGAGAATCGCATCTTCCTGTTTGGGTTTACGTGGTGGCCGCCGGATTTGCCGCTGCGGGGATGCTTATTTTTGAACTTGCCGCCCTCTATCGTCGGATCGTGGGCCTGAACTTTTATGTCAAATGATCAAATCATTCGCTTTGACTTGCCTTCTGGCCGGCACAACGATGGCGGCCTTCTCCACGCAACCGGTGCGCCGCATTCTCGTATCGGACAGTGACGGCAGCGTTTCGTCCGTGTCGCTGGACAGCCTTGGGCTCGCGCGTCCCGGAAACGGCGACACGTACTGCCCTTATCGCGCGCCACAGCCTGCCGACACCCGTTCTTTCCACACGGTTTCCGACGATGGACTCGGCCGCCTCGATGTCTCGGCACTCGGCACCCTCCCCAGCATCGGGAAGCAGCTTATTCCTGTGGTGCTCGTTGAGTTTGCGGATGTTTCTTTCCAACCGAGTACGACAATCGAGTACATGAACCGGCAATTCAACGAGCCGGGCTTCCGACAAAACAAGAGTTCACGCGGGAGTGTGCGCGATTACTTCGTAGATCAAAGCTACGGAAAGTTCACGCCCCAGTTTGAAGTGCTGGGACAAGTGAAGCTTTCGCGTCCTCGTTCCTATTATGGAGCCAACGAGGGCAACAGTAAGAACGCGAACATCTATGAGTTTTATAATGAAGCGCTGCGTTTGGCTCAAGCCAAGGGGATGAATTTCCAACGCTTCGTGAATGGAGGGGCGGTCCCCCTTGTGGTCTTCATTTTCGCGGGTGAAGGTGAGCACAACTCCAAGACACGGGGAAGCGAAGACTACATCTGGGCGCATTACAAAGCGGAGTTTACGCGCATCAATGGCGTGGCTTTCAACAGTTACTTCG
>CAJPJR010000109.1 GCA_905369775.1 Prevotellaceae bacterium UBA1746 | reverse complement strand
CCACGCCGACGCATTCCCGCGATGCATTGAAGTTCACCCCGATTCGGTGGCGCAATACATAGGCGTGAAAACAGCGGACGGCGACGAAATCTACACCGGCGACGAGGTGAGCTACTACGATATGAACAACGAGGAGACACGCCGCGGCATCGTACGATACGATGAAGAAACAGCGGCTTTCTACGTTGCCGGCGTCCTTCAAATCCCCGTGTACTTTGAGCCCCATTTCGAATACAAACTAATTCCCTAACAATATGACAGCAACAGAATACGAACAACAAGCCCATCGCACTATTGCCGGTCACGCGGCTGAAAATATCCCGTATCTCTCCTTTGGCCTTGTGGCTGAGGCGGGCGAAGTGGCGGACAAGATCGCAAAGGCCGTGCGCCGTGGCGAAATCGAAATCGACAACAACGAGATTTTCTTTGTCCGCGGGAACTGTTCCCAATTCACCGACGGCCTCGTGTCCGAACTCGGCGACGTGCTTTGGTTCGTTGCAATGCTGGCGCGCCGCCTCGGCTTCAGCCTTGAAGAAGTTATGCGCCGCAATCTCGACAAACTCGCCGACCGCCAAGCCCGCGGCGTGATTATCGGGGACGGCGATAAGCGATAACTAGAAGACGAATCACTCAAACATTAAAACTATGACAGCAGAAGAATTTCAACGACTATCCCTTAGAAGCTTCAAAGAGTCTGAGGAGTACAACTTTGTAAATCTTTCTTTTGGGCTTATCTCCGCCGCGGGTAATATCGCTCATGCCTTTTCCAATGCCGGTAAACACAACGATTTGTCATTTCGTGACAAAGACCTCCGTATCGCGCACTTAGAGTTCGGCCGTCCGGTGCTCCGCAATGTAACGTACAATCTCTGTGACGTGTTGATGACAACCTCTGTATTTGCGAGTTACCTCGGCTTTAGCCTCAAAGACTTAATGGAATTCTGTCTCTATACACTCGCAGACCGCCAATCCATCGATGATCTCGGCAGAAAAGGATACTTTCTGTAACTCCGCAGTTACGACGCAGTTACATAGAAATCACACAGAGGAGCCCCGCGAATGCGGCAAGTTCGTGTTCGCGGGGAGCTTCTTGGTTACATCATAGTTACAATGAAACAATACATCGACCTACTCGATCACATCATAGCAAACGGGGTGCACAAAGACGACCGAACGGGAACGGGAACGCGCTCCGTGTTCGGCTATCAAATGCGATTCAATCTCGCCAACGGATTCCCATTGCTCACCACAAAGAAACTACATTTCAAAAGCATTGTCTACGAGTTGCTGTGGTTCATTCGCGGAGACACGAACATCAGCTACCTAAACGAGCACGGTGTGCACATTTGGGACGAATGGGCGAACAGAAAAGGCGACCTCGGCGAAATTTACGGCTATCAGTGGCGCAAGTGGCGGACCGTAAAAGGCGGACACATTGACCAACTCGACCGCGTTGTGCACGAGATCAAGACGAACCCCGACAGCCGTCGCCTCGTTGTCAGCGCGTGGAATGTCGAAGCGCTCGACCATATGGCGCTCCCGCCGTGCCACCTTCTCTTTCAGTTCTACGTATCGGAAGGCCGCCTCTCGTTGCAACTCTACCAGCGAAGTGCCGACGTGTTCCTCGGCTTGCCTTTCAATATCGCATCCTACGCGCTCCTCACGCACATGGTGGCGCAGATTTGCGACCTCGAAGTCGGCGATCTCGTAATTTCGCTCGGCGACGCACACCTATACAACAATCACATCGAGCAGGCGAACTTACAACGCCACCGCACACCGCGTTTTCGCCCCACGTTGCGACTCAACCCCGAAGTGCGCAGTTTGTACGACTTCCGCTACGAGGACATTACGCTCGAGGGCTACAATCCCCACCCACACATCAAGGCGAGAGTATCAGTTTAGCAAGCGTTTGCCCCTCATTTCTGGGGCAACGCTTTGCGCGTTTTCATCTCGAATTGACACTGAGCGTCACAGATGAAAGTTTTTTTGTACCTTTGTCGGAACACAACACAGAACTATGGAACTAACAGAAATGCCACTCTCGCAGTTGAGCGAGAATGTGTCTAATCCCCGTACAATTACAGACACGAAACTTGAAAGGCTCGTCGAGTCGATTCTTGTCTTTCCCCGTATGCTTTGGACGACCTTATTGCACAAACAACCGCCGTCGAAGGCGACGACTAATCCCCTAACAACACGAAACTAATAAATCACGACTATGAGTGCACCACAAGACCGACGAAAGCAGCAGATCAGACAAGCACGGCTCGAAATCGTGTCCGAACTCTATAAACGCGGGTACAGCCTGCGAAAGATCACCGCCGAAGTAAAACGACGACTCAACATTCCGAAGCTCGCCGTATCGACTACATACAACGACGTGCAGACGCTGCTCAAAGAGTGGAGAGAAAGCCGTATCGAAAACATCGACCAAGCACTACAACTCGAACTCGAACGCATCGACGACACCACGGCCGAACTCTGGGAACAGTGGGACAAGTCGAAAACAGAAACACAAAAGACCACCACCACACGAAGCGGACGGATCAAAGGAAAAGGAAACGCAGGCATCGAAACCGACGCCGTATCCGAAAGCCGTACCAAAGTCGGAGGACTCGGAAACCCTGCCTACATCGCCGAAATTCGACAGCAACTCATCGAACGCCGAAAACTCCTCGGCTTGTACGCCCCCGAAGCGCGACAAGTCAAAAGCGAAGTCACTGTGCATCGCCCGCCGTGCGAAATGACCACAGAGGAACTCGAAGCCGAACTCAAGGCCTTAAGACTAATGTAATGAATGGGGGACGGAATATTCTTCAAAGTAGATAGGGACTACAAAGTCCATCAAGCCGAACCTGCGGTAAGAGCCTTTTACGTCGCGCGCGAACTTGGTCGGCGAAAGGCTGTGCTGTCTTTCCCCCATTTCCTCGACTACACCGATCCGAACTACTCGCGACAATGGTTTCACACACTCATCGCCGAGAAATGCCAAGACCTCCTGCTCGGAAAACTCAAAACCGGGCGGCTTATGGTCTTCGTCCCACCTCAACACGGGAAATCGGAAATTGTATCGCGCAAGTTCCCTGCCTGGGCTTTGGGTTACAATCCGAACCTAAAAATCGTCGGTACGTCCTATGCGGCAAGCCTTGCACAAGGTTTTTCGCGTTCCATACAGCGCACGATCGACAGCTCCGAATACAAAGAGGTGTTCCCCTGCACGTTTCTCAATTCGCAGAACGTGTCGACCGACGCAAAGCGCGGCTATCTGCGCAACATCGACATCTTCGAAACCGTCGGTTTCGGGGGCTTTTATCGCGCCGTCGGTGTGGGCGGTGGTTTGACGGGTACGCCCGCCGATCTCGGCATCATCGACGACCCGGTGAAAGACGCACTCGAAGCCGCTTCGCAGACCTATCGCGACCGCGTGTGGGAATGGTACACCGACGTGTTCCTCACGCGTCTGCACAACGACTCGAAGCAGTGTTTGATCATGACTCGTTGGCACGAAGACGATCTCGCGGGGCGTTTGCTCCGCACCGAGCCCGAGAAGTGGACGGTGATCCGCATTCCCGCTCTTCGAGAAGATAGGGACAATCCCGCCGACCCGCGAGAAAACGGCGAGGCGTTGTGGGAAGCGAAGCACAGCGCCGAGCGACTGCACGAAGCAGAAAAGCGCGCCCCCCGCAACCTTGCCGCGCACTATCAGCAGCGCCCGACG
>CAJPJR010000108.1 GCA_905369775.1 Prevotellaceae bacterium UBA1746 | reverse complement strand
TCGGTGATGTGGCCGGAACTAAAGAAGGAGTCGGGTTCTTGGCAAACGGATGCCGACTTCGCCTGGCTCGTGAGTTGCTCTTCGCTCACATCGAGCAAGGATTCGATGTCTTCCCAGTATTCGGCACGTGTGGGGAGTGCACTGGCGTCTGGATAGTCCCAAAACCAAAGCGCACACCAATAGTCCATCACCTGTTTCAACTTGAAAAAGGCACTCGAGGGATGGTTGCGACTGGCAAAGAGCCTTTCTTTGTCGGCATATTTCTCAGCTTGGTAGGTACGCTCAAACAAGTCGGAGGACTGTGCCGACTCGTGCGGCCAAATGTTGTGCTCATTGCTCGTGAGACGCGTCATATTGACCTGCGTTTCTAGCACCTCGCGCAACAAAAAGTCGATTTTCTCTGAAAGACGTTGCAAAATTTGGAACTCTGTCTCCCCAATGGCACTCGTCCAGTCTTTGATGCGCTCTGCCATTCCCTTCACCTCTGCAGGATGTTGCTCTTTGAGACCATCAACGTTGCGTGCTTCGAGCATTTTCTTGTCGGGCAAGAGGAAATGATAGACCTCATGGACGGAGCGATTCACGCGATTGCGATAGAATTTCACCGAGTGCGGTGCCCCTTCCCACCAAGGAGTGGGTTTCAACTTATTGATGCCCTTTTTGCCCACCACCTCTTCACGCCTGTAGACCTTGAGCCATGCGCCCACCACGGCATTACCCACAGCCAGACGATGGCCAAAGAATGGAGGTTCCATGTCTTTGTGCATCACATTGAGCCAGAGCGAGAGTTTGCCCAATTCAATGGCAGTGGGGTTTAAGTCAACGCCATAGACGTTGTGGGTTGCAATATAGGCTTTCACTTTCTGCAGTTCGTCGCGATAGTGGTCGGGAGCCGGCTTTTTGGGGACATAGGTCATGTAGGCCTCCGCCAACTGATTGATGATTTCGTTGAGGAAGGCGGCAGCCCCGACAGCGGGTTCTAAAATTTTGAGGTCGAGCAGCTCAGCCGGTTTGCGCTTACCCTCGCGCACCTCGTTGATGAAAGCCTCGATGGTGTATTTGATGGTGCTGCGCGTGAGTACTTCGGGGGTGTAGTAGCTGGCCGACTTTTCGCGGTCTCTACCGTTGAGCCGATAGACAAAGGATCCCTTCTTCAAACGCTGGATTTCTCCCTCTTCGTTGCGGAGCACTTCCTCGTTTTTGAAGTCTTCTAAGCGAGAATAAGGCACAAGGAATGTACCCTCTTCTGGTTTTTTAGCGGTGTGCACCTCAATGTAGTCTTCTTCGGCATAAAATCCTCGATAAGCCAAGAGCGACTCGTAGACAGAGCCCAATTGGTTCACACCCAAATTGGCATAAGAGATGCGTCCGCAAGACTTTGCGCCTTGCGAGAGCGAGAGCGCACGAATGATTTCTTGCCACTTGACATTGCGGATGCGCACATCTTTCAATTGCAACAAACGCTCGTCGTCGAAAATGGGAGAGTCGATGGCACGCACGCGGAAGGATTTCCCTTGGTCACCGTCAGTGGCGTTAAAGCCTTGCGAGAGGATGCTGAAGAGATGGCGTATGCTATCGTCGAAGAAATAGCCGTTTCGGGTTTCTTCGCTGTTGAGGCGCACTTGCTCCAAGTCGCGCAGGGCTTCAAAACTGTATCCGCGTTTGTACACTTCGTCGTTGGTGGGGAGGATTTCGAGTTCTCCGCGACTTTCGGCAAAGAGGATGAAGAGCAAGCGGTAGACAATGGTCAGACAGTCGTCTTTGACTTGTGTGGCAAAGTCTGGGTCGCTCTCATCGTAGGTGAGCGAACCATCGGCTTCCCGATGTTCTTTGCCGAAAGGACGCTGCGCCACTTCTCTCATGTAGTAGAGTGCTTCATTGGCCAACGTTTCGACAGCCAAAATCACCCCTCTCTTGAGGTCTTTGGTCACTTCGTAGGCGTTTTTGTAGCTCTCATCGACGAGTTTTTCCATCAAAACGATTTGTCCGTCTGCGGAGAGTGCATTTTTGTTGACCAAAAGCTGGAAGAGACTGTAGTATTTGCGCGTGTTTTTATTTTGTCCTTGCGTGTAGAGTTCATCGATGGAGAACTGCAAATAGGAACCTCGCGCCCATTTGTCTTTGTCGAAGAGAAACACCGTGTTGCCGGCAAGCATGAGGATGTAGTTGGGACGGCGTTCTTCGGGCATCAAAAAGATTTGCGTGATGGCTTTGTTGATGATGGTGGGAGAGAAGCGATAGTGCTCTTTGTCAAGAAACTGCGCAGGGATGACTTCCGACCATTGACCGGCATAATAGCGTTGCTCACGAGTGAACTCACTGGTCTCGCTCTCATATTGTTGTTCAAAAAGTCCGGCCGGTGACTGTTCGTTGACGGCAATGAGGTGCTGCATCTCCATGATGAGGAGACTGATTTGTTTGCCGCTGCGCAAGATGTGGCGCACGGGAATCATCTCCACCACGTCCTCAGCTTCTTTGACGACATAGGCTTCTTGGTAAGCGTTGCTGGTGTCGTAGCCCAACACCTTGAGCAGCGCAGTGTGCCATTCGTGGGTGTGACGAATGGCATCTTTCACCCGAGGATTGTTGTTGATGATGACGTTTTTGTAGGCTTCATAGGTTGTGCGCAAGTCAGCCAACCGTTTGTTCATTGCCTCTACCTCATCGTTGCTGACGCCCGATAAATCTTTTACGCTGTCGAAAAACTTTTCGTTGAAATATCCCGTAGGAAAATAGTCGCCCACGTTTTGGATAAATCGATAGATGATGTTGTCTGCCATGCTGATTAGAGATTATGAAAAACGGATAAGAGCTTCATGTAGGGATTGCTCTGGTCGAGGGTACAGAGGTCTTTGAAAAACTGACTAGACTTGTCGGTGATTTTCTCAATTTCTTCTTTCTCCTGCTTGTAGCGGTTGTTGCGCGTGATGGTGATTTCCTGCCCATCGAAATAAGTATTGGCACAATCTGCCCAACGCTTGAGTTTGGCTTTGTAGTCTTCCAGTTTTTGTTCCATTTCACCACTCACCTTGCTTTGTGCAGGGCACATATAGAGTTCAGAAGCCCACTTTATAGCGTCCTTGAGGTTGGTTTTGAGCGTTTGGAGCTCGCTGTCGTCAGTGGGAGCCACCGATTGGGGGAGAGGATAAGTTTGCGTGAAGTCGTAAAACGACATTGGTTTGCCTTTCAGCGCGCCATCTTGGTCTACTGGCACCACGAAGAACTTGCTGATGAGGCTTTGTCCCAGACCGTTGCCAATGCTGCCATAAAACAAATAGTAGCTCATGCCCTTGGGTAAATCGCCGTGGCGCACCACCGTAGCCTGCAATTTGGGAATCGAAGCATTAAACTTGGTGAGCATATAGCTGATGATGGGATTGATGTCATACAAGGGGAGAAATTTGCTCCACGAACTTTTGGTGCTCTTTCTTGACTCCGCAATGGAACGCTTTAGTTTTTCTTTGTCGGAGGTCAATCGGAAGATGCCATCGACTGGTCGGGCTTCGCGAGGGATGTCGTAGAGCACATCGTCGAGGTCTTTGTTGTTTATCACCTCCACATAGGTTTTTCCCTCTTCAACCTTCATCTCCACATCGCCATGTTTGAGGGCACCTTTGGCTTCCAATTCAGCAAAAAGATCTTGATAGTAGTGGGTGTCTTCTGTATAGAGGGAGAAGCGGGGTTCGAAGACCTCGGTGTTGAGACGCTCAGTCGCTGGTGTGGGATTGACCTCGGCAGCCTTGAAACCACCTCTGCGACGACG
>CAJPJR010000107.1 GCA_905369775.1 Prevotellaceae bacterium UBA1746 | reverse complement strand
CAATCCGCGCCGCGTCGAGACGTGGGACGAAGTGGAGAATTGCTTCATAATGAACGGATAGTTTTTGTTTCTGGCTGCGAAGTTACCATTTCCCCCGCGCACAGCCAAGCACGGGAATGGGGGGAATACAAAAAGCCGCGCCACGGAATGGTGGCGAGGCTTTGCATTTTCGGTAGAAGTGCAGATGAATGCCTGCGATACTAAATCAAACCAATCAGCTTTTCCGCAATGGAAATGCCAAATTCGACCATATCGGGGGAAGCATTGGGGGAAACATCGGGGGCTTGTGGGCGAATGATGTAGCGAATGCCGTATTCTTTATTGTGAAGATGATTGTCCTCAATGGAGAAACAGCTCAACCGCTTGCGGATCTCCTTTGCCAAATCGTGCTTGTCTCGAAGTGTTTGATCTTCCTGTTCCTCCTTCGTGAGCGGAATGGCAAGATTCCACTCATGGTTACTAAGGTAAAGTGCGAATTTCCTGCTCTTAGCGTCGTTCTCATATCGATCGTAGAGGGGAAAATTTTTGGCTTTCGGTTCGGTGCGCTCCTCCAAACGTTTCTGAACCATGAACACGAATGGATTCCAAGTCTGAGAAGCCAATGGACGGCCAACCCTATCATTCAATTTTCGCTCGAACGTAACCTCATCGAAAGAAAAAGCAAAATGATAGATATTTCCCGACCAAAGCTCAGCATATTTGACCAAATAGTACCACGGCGTTTTTTCCGAATTCTCGGCCTGCTTGAGGAATTTGTCGATGATGGCCTGCAAACACTTCTCTGGGGTATCGCTCTGTTTCTCTAGAGTATCGCTCTGTTCGACATACAGCTTGAACAGTTTCTGCAATGCTTTGCATAAAGTCTGTCTGCCGGTAGTGTCATTGTTTCGCTTATCTAAAGGATAGGTAAGCACAAAGCGCCAACGTGCTTCGTTGCCACCAAAGCTATAGGCCCACCAAGTATAATTGTTAATTCCTTTGTTGAGTATGCCCTGGAAACCACAAGCGACGAGTGCACGCGCCACTAACTTATCGCTCGGTTTCTCCGTTTTATCGCTTACTTTCTCCGTTTCCTGCTGCCTAGGACTGCCGAAAACTTCGAAGAAGGCCTTGCGAAGTCGGGTCATGTTGATGCCGGAACCGTCCTGCCAAGGCAGATTGCGGAGAAAACCGCGGAGCAAATCGTGCTCTTCGAGCTGGAAAAGCTCAATCTTCTCCGCCGGATGTTCGCAAATCCATTTTGCTTTCTCCACTTCGTGACGGAAAGCAGACATATAATGAAAGGTTCCCTCAGAAATCTCTTTCGATGATAGGCCTGCATACACTTCTTTCTCACCGAGGACTTCGTCTAAATACTTCGCATATCCACTCAGTTCTTTGAGTTCAATACCGCTGTTGAAGGCCATTTTCTCGGTTTTCCTGATGCTATAGAGGAAATTGCGCACTACGCGGAGGAAATCGCGGAGGTTCGCGTCCGTCGCCTCCTCATTGTACTTAACCAGTCGGAGCAAAAGGTAATAGACCAACACTTGGTGGCGACGTTCGAGCTTACCTTCACAGAGCAAGCGGAACAAATCGCCCACCCGACTCTCGTTTCCTTCCCTTCCGGTGAAGTGAAGCCGAACTTTGACGGCTGGTTTACTCTCAACACCGAAAGCCGTTTTGAGAAATTTCTTCTCTTGGTCTTGACTCTCGGCGCTTTCCCCGTGAGGGCAACCGATTTCATGGAGTTTGTTCAAGACTTCAAAGAGGAGAGTGATCTCTTTCGCACTTTTGAACACGTGCATTTTGTCTGAACATTCTCCCGTGTTATAATGATAGTAACGGTATTCTGCCCACCAAGTGAAGAAATAGCGCATCATCTCGTCTGATCGCTGCACATGGTCTTCGAGAGGGCTCTCCCCTCCACGAGAGAGATGCCAGAAGAAGTCCTGCCAACAGCCATCGACTCGGAAAGAAAAATAATCGGCCGGCGTTTTCTCCTGCTCATTCGCTTGAAGGCTTTCCCACAAACCCGCGTTCTCCTCTTTGAAAACGACTTCACCCAAACATTCTATGGCCTTTGCCTTGTAGCACTCCCAATCAGTGAGCAGACGACCGCGGTTGTTCATCTTAATATACAGCTCATCGGTCAGACGAAACTCGTTGCTTTGGATCTCGATCACAGTGAAAGTAATCGCACCTTCCTGCAAACGCTTCCAAAGTGGGGCTGTATCTGCTTCACCCAACCTTGTTCCGATGGCAACGAGCATTTCGATCATCGAATTGACCGTAGGGTCTTTCTGCCAAGCGGGAAGAAACCACGGGGCTTCCATGAGAGCGGACTTCGCCTTGTTGGTTTTCAGCAGCTGCTTCAGTTCTCCGTCGCCAATGTGCGCCACCAAAGCGGCACAGAAGCGGCGAGAGGAAGAACGCGTGGCGTAACTGAAATGCGAAAGCAACTTTTTCGCTGCGTCGGCTTCTATTTCGGGACACAACATCCAGTGCAGCAGCCACAAACTGGTGAGTCGTTGCTGTCCGTCGAGAGGGAGAAATACCTTTGTCGGTTCGTTGACATCCGAATTTGGGGTGTCAAAATGAAGTTCTCCCTCTTTCCAATGTGGATGCAGTCCGGAAGCCGGGGCTTCTTCGTACGTGCTGCCGTAAATGAAATCGAGATGTAAGGTTT
Organism: Prevotellaceae bacterium UBA1746; assembly: GCA_905369775.1. Taxonomy (GTDB): domain Bacteria; phylum Bacteroidota; class Bacteroidia; order Bacteroidales; family Bacteroidaceae; genus Alloprevotella. The sequence continues at coordinate 1,135 of CAJPJR010000107.1, read as the reverse complement.
TCTGCTTTACTTCTGGAGTATCGGCAGACAAAGTCTCCACGAGATCGCAGATAAACAGATCGCGGATTTCCTTCGCCTTGTCGCTCCCTTGCACATAATCGCGCTGCAGTTGTGGAATCCGAACGTTTTTATCCGTTAGGAAAGCCAAGAGGTTGGTTTTATTCATGGATTGTCAGCTTTAGAGGATGCATAGAAATGGTAAGTTGCGCACAGCTCTTTGAGATAATCCTGCACATCTGTGACTTCCCAATAGAGATAAGAGGCGGGATGCGCAGAGAAGACCTTGTTAAAAACCTCTCGCGTGGCAATGGGAATGTAAGCTGCCCCCACTTTTTGGCGCAAGATGTTTCGTTTTACAGCGAATGGATGATTTCTCACCGAGATATTCAGTGCTTTAGGCAACAAACAAAGATTGCCGACGCTGTGGAGGTCTTCTGCTTTGTCAATCGCGTTGGGAGTTGCCCAATAAGCTTGCAAGATGCTTTGGAAATGCTCATCCAAAGCTTCCTTTTCCTTATTCGATTCCGTCTGATTGAGCAACTCTTTTATTTTGCTTTTAAGTTCTTCGGGAAAAGCAATGATTCCTTTTTCCACGTTCTCGGAAACATCCTTCAACCACTCCTTTCGTTCTTCCCATTTCTCCGGTATTTCGGGATGCTGCGGATAGATGTGCTCGAGTTCCCACTTCTCTTTGCAAAACAAATGGAAGGGGAAGCGCATTTTTTCCGGATTCTGCATCGTGCGGTGCACATTATGTAACAACAGCAGTGTGTGAATCGCCGAATGGTCGCCCTTATCGCCTTCTGCATTCTCGTAGACGAGGGAGGCCGGATCTTTAATAGATTTGATATAGTTACTGATTTCACCAAGAAGGCGTTGCTTAAACTTCATGATGCCTTCTTTTTCAAATGATTGAAGCCACGTGAAGATACGCTCTTCGCGATTTTCCGACGCAACAAAGTGTAGCAAATAGCCGATGTGGTGGTAAATCTCGTAATCGTTCCACCAAACTTCTAAAATCTCGAAGAGCATCACCACGCGCTCCCACAACTGTTCTACGATTTCGAGCCGAAAACGTGCTTTGGATTCGGCCTCTTTCCCGTTTCCCTCAGCGAGACATTGCTCTATATAATTG
>CAJPJR010000106.1 GCA_905369775.1 Prevotellaceae bacterium UBA1746 | reverse complement strand
TCTCGCAGCGGTGTGCCGACGGCTTCGATCTTTCGTTTGATGGAGGCTTCGATGGGCGAAAGCACCACCCAGCTCTCGTCGGCGGGGAAGGCCATGCAGGCCGCGTGCCGCCGGAAAACGCCGGAATGCGCGCCACCCCGCCGAGCCCGCCCGAAGCCCCACCGCCGAGGCCGTGCGGCAACTCCAACCCCGCCAACAACGGAGGAGCAGCCCCCGCACTCCGACAAACCCAAGTCCTCAGTCGACGAACCCACCCCGCCGACCGAAATTAAGTCCCCGCCACCGCATCGCCCTCAGCCCCTCGACGTACAGACACACCCCCTCAGCGGCCGACCATCGGAAGATTCCGACCGTCGGCCGCGCGACGTGAGGCCCGGAGCGAGTGCCGACCGAAAACGCAGGGCCCTCACTCACCCCGGGCAGCGCAGCAGGGAGCACCGCGCGCCGTCAGTCCACCGCAAAACGCGCATCGGCCAGGAAGCGCGCCAGCGTGTTGCGGTCGCAACGGCAGATTTGCGCGATGTGTTTCTTGGTGAGCCCCTCGGCCAGGAGGTCGGCAATGAGTCGGCGTTTGGCATAGAGCTTGTGCTTCTCGGGCGCCGTGCGTCGCCCCAGCGGGCGGCCCAGCACCACGCCCTCGGCACGGCGGCGCGCCAGGGCTTCGCGGGTGCGCTGACTGATGAGGTTGCGCTCGATCTCGGCCGAGAGCCCGAAAGCAAAGGCCAACACCTTGCTCTGAATGTCGTCGCCCAAACGATAGTTGTCTTTGATTGTCCACACGCGGCACTCCTTGGTCATGCAGAGATTGAGAATCTCCATGATCATGAAGAGATTGCGCCCCAGGCGCGAAAGTTCGCTGCAGATGATGGTGTCGCCGGGCGCCACGCGGCGCAGCAGCGCGCCGAGTGCCCGCTTGTCGTAGGCCTTGGTGCCGCTGATGGTTTCCTCGATCCAGCCGTCGATGTGCAGCGCGTGGCGGCTGACGAAGGCATTGATCTCGAAGCGCTGGTTCTCGACCGTCTGTTTGTCGCTGCTCACGCGGATGTAGCCGTAAGTCATAAGTGAAGGAGAAAGAGTGAGAAGGTGAAACGAAAAGCGCCCCCGCCGCCCACTGCGCCGCGAAGGCCGTATGCACGACGAAAGCGGGGACAAATTACGCATTTCGGCCGATTTCTTGGCGCGAATTATGCTCTTCATCACACTGAGCACGCGAATATACCAAACCGTTAAGCGCCACACTAAACTCAAAAAGCGGGGCGTTTTCAAGAAAAACAAGGGGCTTTCTTATCTGTTATGTTAATCGCATACAGAAAAAGCCCATCAGCAAAGGGAAGTCGCACCCTTTTAGAACGTGTTTTTGTTGTCCTGAAAATAACACTTACACGCTCCAAATATGCGCCAAATCATCAAATCGACAAACAAAATCCCATCAGCAAAGGGTGAAACCTTAAACGCTCGCTACTTTGTTAACAGACTGAAAACAAGCGCATATATTTGCTTTTGCGTTTCTTTTGTAGTATATATAAATCAGATATTAACGCGGCTTCCTCTCGGAATCTACAGTTTTGAAAACAGAAAACGGGAAAAGCCCCCAAATATCAGCATTTTGTATCTGTTTTTGCGCCCTCAAAAATAGGGGCGATATACTATTTTTTCATCTTATAATAAATGTAATTATGGAATTTCACAAGAGCACGTGTGATTTTATTTTGCGAGAAACGACCACAACCAAAACCAAGAAACGCGGAAAGAAGAAAGAAGAAAAGCCGCTTTTCATTTACTTGCAAGTTAGAACAAGTTGGAACGACAAGCAGATTTTCAAGAGTACGGGGGTAAAAATACTTCCTTCCTTGTGGAGCACAAGAAACCAACGCCCCCTATTTGCGGAATTTGAAGAGCACACGGCGGGCTATATGGAATTAAAAGAACTTGCACAGCGCCTACAAAGCGCCAAAGAGCAATGCGCGGATATAACAAACCGCCTAAATCAAGCCAAACTAACAAAGGAAGAGGCTAATGCGTTACTTCAACAGCTTGCAAAACTTCAAACAGCACCCAAAGAAGATACCACCGATGAAACAATAGCACCACAATATAAAAGCACTTCAACAGCAACAGACCACCACACAGACGAGGACGAGGAGGAGCAAACACTACTTCAAAAGTTTATAGCACACGGGCAAACAAATACCGACATTGAACAAGTCCTCAAAATCTTTGTCACCCTTACAAGCAAGAAAAAGCCAAACAGCGACAAATTAAACTTCAACACGCAAAGTCCCGAGCAATTAGAAAAGGCTTTCATCAAATACGGCGTTACGTCTCAACGTTTGGAGAAACTCACAAAGGCCGATATAAAACGCCTTGAAGAGGAGATAAAAAACACACGACTTAAAAGAACGGCAAATAAATACCTTTCATCATTTGCGAGCGCCTACTATCAAATTACAGACAAGCGCATAACATTCAAGAAAGAAAAGGTACAAAGCGACGAGGACACAATGAAAAAACCGACCTTGTCTCTTCCTGAACTTCAAAGCGTTACGGCCGATTGGCTTAAACTTCCACTACCAAGAAAGAGCAAAAGAATGCACGCTTGCACGGGGCTCTTTTTAATTCAGTGTTGGACGGCTTGCCGTGTTAGCGACGTCGCAAAGGTTATGGACGCTATCAAGTCAAACTATAACCATATCGCAGAAGATATAAAAGAAACAGGAACGGGGCAAATATCATACACGACACGCAAAACAAATGAAACGTGCTTTGTTCCAATCTTTGGGCAAACCTTGCAAGTATTTGACCGCCTTTCAAGAGATAAGAATTTACCCCTTTTGCTGCAACGCTTGAGAGTGGAGGACAAAGTAACAGATTACATAAAACAGCACCAACAGCGCCGCAAAACGATTCAGGACATTATTAAGGTAATGCCCGCGGAAAGCATGCAAAGTATCATCGACGAGTATAGGAAGACAGGAAACGCCGCAAAGCTGCTAAAAAAGGCGCACGATTTTGACTACTTCCAAAGGGACGGCTACAATAGACACATAAAAATCTACTTTCAAGACCTTGTAAAACGCGGCGTGTTGGAAGATGAAATAATATCTTGTTGGACGAGCGGCGGCAAAGATAGTGGCAGAAATGCGATGATATGGAAAGAGTGCAGCAAGTGGCAAAATATCTCATCACATTGCGCACGACACACGTTTGCAAGTATCGCATTTGCGGAATTTGGATATACAGCACAACAGGTGCAAAGTGTAACAGGACACAAGGACATAAATATTATTTTCAAGCACTACATTGAGCGACAAGCACAAGACAAACGCAAATCGATTGAAAGCAAAGCGGCGGCCGCCCTTGCATTGGAAAAACTTCAACAGGTGATATAATACCATACCACCCACGGCAAATTAAAAGGACGTTGTAATAACTGCAACGCCCTTTTTTTATACCTACTATACCTACTCAACCACTACCAACAAATAAAACACTACACAGCAGCAGAGCAGAAACCACGCCTAATTACTTCAATATGGAAGAGCAGCACCACATATCACCATATCACATTACCACCAATAGAAATAGCACCAATGAAAGAGTAGTTTTTGCAAGTTGACCGTTTTTGTGATTCTGAGATATATTCTTGGTTGTGTTGTTTATATGATAAAATCACAATGTCGGTCAAGCACAACAAACCATATATCAATCGTGTAGGTATAACGCACTATACAAACGAGTGCAACGAGTTACAAGAAAAAAGATACCTATGGATTATACCAATACAGGATTATATCGATTCATATATGGATTATATCAATATATGGATTATACCAATAATGAACGAGTGAAACGAGTACTATATACCAT
>CAJPJR010000105.1 GCA_905369775.1 Prevotellaceae bacterium UBA1746 | reverse complement strand
GGCGAAAGCTCCGAGCGCCCCTCCACCCACGGCGCGTGGACGACCGACGGTTTCGCCATCGCCCCCGCCGGCACGGTGCCGGCCGGCGTCGCCGCCCTGGGTTATGCGGCCGACAAGGTGGCCGTGGCGCAGGGTTACGTCACCTTCAAGCAGGCCGGCGCGCAAACCCTCACCTTCACCTACAAAGGCGGCCCCCACAAACTCAACCTCGTGGGCGTCGACGCCGTCGACCTCAACGGCAACGTGGTGGCCTCGGACTATCACTACGGCACCATGGGCAATGCCCACAGCCGCAACGTCTATACGCTCAACGTGCCCGCGGTGGGCGTCTACCGCCTGCGCTATTTCGTGGACACCGCGCCCGAAACCATCGATTCGCGCGGTGAGATCGCCTTCTCCGGCCGCGTGGGTCGACCCGTCATCGTGCGCGATCTCGCTCCCGGCAGCGCCCCGCGTCTCGACAGCCACGCCACACCGGCCGCTCCCTCGCCCGCTCGCGGCGTGCGCGCCCTGAGTGCCGGGCAAATGGGGGCCGACGAGGTGCTCACCGATGCCTGGACAGCGACCGAATGGACGCAGCCCGAGCGCGTGCCCTCGCGCATCAACGAGGTGGGTTACTATGCGCCGCACGTGAAGTCCATTCGTCGGTCGCTCCGCCTCACGTCGACCGGCACGCTGGCCGTGCAGTTCAACTACCGCACGGGCAACACGCGCCTGAACCTCTGCGGTCTGGAACTCGTGGACGCCACGGGCAACGTGGTGGCCTCCGACTATCACAAGGGCTACACGGGCAATGCGGCCGAAGGCAACGTCTATCTCTTCAATGTGCCCTACGGCGGCGACTTCTCGCTCGTGTACTACGCGCAAGACAAGGACGAAGCCATCACCTCGTCGGGCAACATCCGCCTCGCCCTCACGCAGAGCGACACGCTCCACCTGGCTTCGCAAGCCACCACGCAGCTGCGCGGCACGTGGAGCCGCAACACCACGCTCCGCGCGGGCGACGACTGGAAAGTGAGCGCCGTGGTGGGCCTCGTAGCCCCCGGCCAAGCGCGCCGCTCCTTCCTCGCCTACAGCGAACGCGAGCGCGCCGTGCCCTGGCGCGCCATGCCGGCCTACATTTCGTGGTACGAACTCAACATCGACCGCAACAACGACCCGAACTATACGAGCAACATGCACGATTGGCAGTGCGAAGAGGTGGTTCGCCAGTGGAAAAAGAATTTGTTTGAGCCTTACGGCACGGCGGTCAACTCCTTTGTGTGGGACGACGGCTGGGATCACTACGGCGACTGGACGTTCTCGCCCAACTTCCCCGACGGCTTCCGCAAAGCCGACGCCTTGGCACGCGAAATGGGCTCGGGCATCGGCGCTTGGCTGGGCCCGGTGGGCGGCTACGGGCAGAGCGGCAACTATCGTCGCGCCTTCTGGAACGGCAAGGGCGGCATGCAGCTCTCCAACCCCAAGTATTACGAAACCTTCACGCGCGCCATCACCGACCTGTGCAACAACCGCGGCTATGATTTCCGCTTCTTCAAGTTCGACGGCATCAGTGCGCAATTCTCGGCCGTGGGTCCCGACGCGGGCACCGTGGGCGAGGAGAACGCCGAGGGCATCATCCGCGCCGAACGCATGGTGCGCGAAACCATCAAGCCCGACATCTTCTTCAACACCACCGTCGGCACGTGGGCCTCGCCCTTCTGGTTCCAATACACCGACGCCGTGTGGCGCCAAGAGGGCGACTACGGCCAAGCGGGCAACCAAGGCAGCGACCGCGAGCAGTGGATCACCTATCGCGACGCGCTGGTGCACAAAAACTTCGTGAAGAACTCGCCGCTGTGTCCCATCAACACGCTGATGACCCACGGTTTCATCCTCTCTTCGCACGGACAGGTGTCGAAAAACATGGACTACGACGGCATCGTGCGCGAATTGCGCTGCGCCTTCGCCTGCGGTTCGGGCATGGTGGAGCTCTACAACGACTACGCCCTGACCAATTCGATCCGCGGCGGCCGCCTGTGGGGCGATCTGGCGGAGGCCATCCGCTGGCAAAAGAACAATGCCGACGTACTGCCCGATGCGCACTGGGTGGGCGGTAACCCCTGGACGGGATCGCGCGCCGAAGTGTACGGTTGGGCGTCGTGGAACGGCCAAAAGGCCACCCTCGCCCTGCGCAACCCCTCAGCTTCGGCTGCCACCTTCCGCACCACGCTGCGCCAAGCCCTCGAAATTCCCGAATATGTGCACGGTAGCCTCATCCTCTCGAAGGCTTTCGGCCGACAAGACGCGCTCACGGGCTTGAACGAGGACACGCCCATCGACATCGACACGCCGCTCACGCTGTCGTTCCCGGCTTCGAGCGTCTATGTCTTCAACGGTCGCGAAAGTTCCGTGCCCGCGGTGGCCGTGACGGGCATCACGCTCACGGGCCCCGAGGTGAATGTGGCGCCGGGTCGCGAGAAAGCCCTCGTTTGGGACGTTGCGCCCGTCAATGCCACCCACACCGCCGTGCAATGGACGGTGGCCGACCCCTCGATCGCCACGGTAGACAACGGCGTGGTGCGCGGTGTGAAAGACGGTGAGACCACCGTGACCGTAACGGCCGAAGGCGGACACACCGCCACGGTGCGTGTGAAGGTGAGCACTCCGCCTTACGCGATTTCGTTCGATGCCGACGCAACGCAAAGCGGCGAGCGCACCGTGCGCAAGGTGACGATCACCGATCCCGCCCAACAAACACCCACAGTGCTCACGCTCGGCGAGCACCCGAAGGCCTACACCGACCTCACCGCCGCCCCCGTCAAGGTGGGAGCCGGCTCGGCGGTGACGATTGCCCCCGAGTGGAAAGGCAACTGGATGCACGCTTACGTGTATATCGACCTAAACAACGACGGCAAGTTCGACGCTTCGAGCCCCAACTCGCCCGAAGTGGTGGCCTTCACCTACTATAAGGGACAGGCCAAGGGCGAAAACGGCCTCACCACGCAGGGCAACAACAACCCGGGCATGACGATTCCGGCCTTTGCCCTGCCCACGACCTACGGCACCTACCGCCTTCGCCTGAAAATCGACTGGGACAACCTCGATCCTGCGGGCAGCACGGCTGCGGGCAACGAGATTTTGAAGAACCGCGGCTCGATCACGGATATTCTCCTCAATGTGGTCGATCCCACGGCGGTCAATGCGCCCACACTTGCCCCCTCCGCCACGGCACCGGCCTATGATCTGACGGGTCGCCGCGTGTCGACCGCCGCACCCCACGGCCTCATCATCACGGGCGGCAAGAAACAAATGCGCTGATCGGGCTTTGCACACGCATCGCCTCACTTCTCTTTTCGCTCTCCCCACGCACCGCGTCGGGGAGAGCGCTTTTTTCTACAGACCGCGCGCCTTGTCCTTGCTGAAGGCGGCAAGAAACAAACGCGCTGATCGGGCCGCACCGACGCTGCGCCCCGCTCCTTCGCCGCGTGCCCCGACTCCCGTCCACCGCGCCCGTGAATTATCGCTGCGCCGCGGCGGGTGGAGCCGTGCGTCGCCCTCCGCTCTCCGTCCGCCTCGCTGCTTCGGCAGTTGAGGCGGACGTTTTTTGTGGGCGGTGCGCCGCGTGCTCACGAAAATTCCCTATATTTGTAGCAGATTCGGCCGTGCGACCGCACAAGTCGCCGTGCCCCCACCGCTTTACCCCTCTTTTCCCGCCATGATCGCCCCCCTCCTCCTCCTCTCCGCCCTCTGCTCGACGGCTGCTCCCCACGCCGTCGCCACGGCCGCCACTGCAGAACGCCCGGTTCCGCACACCGTCGCCACTCCCTCCGCTCCGGCCGAACACGCGGCCTGCACTGCGGCACAGCCCTCCGCCCCCGCCACTCCGCTCGCCGCTGCGCAACCCGCCCCCACGGGCAGCGGCCCCACTCGGGCCGACAGTGCCGCCATCTACTCGGCCACCCTCGACGACACGTGGGATGCCCACGAGTGGCAACCCGCTCCGTCGGCTCCCGACAGCGTGATGCGCCTGCTCCCGCCCCCGCCGCCGGGCGCAGCGCCCGCCGAACGCCTGCACCGCCTCACGCGCACGCTCACCCTCGTCCATCCCGGTGCCCTCGGCCTGCAACTGCTGCCGCCCCACCGCGGAGGCGCCGCCATGATCGTGCGGGGCGTGG
>CAJPJR010000104.1 GCA_905369775.1 Prevotellaceae bacterium UBA1746 | reverse complement strand
AATCAAGACAGTAACGCCGGGTATATTGAAGATTAAGCCCACGTTGGCCGACACGTATTGTAGTCCGACGGGGGAAATGGACGTGACGCTCGAAGGCGGGACGCTCGACGAACCGGCCACGCTGACGCTCTCTGTCGACGGCACGGCGGTGCGCTCGGTCAACTTCAATGCAGGCGAAACATCGAAACACATTGAGGGGCTACTTCCCGGTGGCTACACGCTTAGTCTCCGCACCGAATGTGGAGCGACCGTGACGACTACCGCTGCCATCGGTATGAAAAATGCGCCGATGATGTTTTTTGTGCAGTATGGCTACAACAATTTCGATTACTGTCAGTCGCAACCGATGTCAAGAATACCATTGATGATCGATTTCTACGGGAAGAATGACTTGGACGATGATCAGAAGAAAGAAGCGGTTCGCAATTTGTTTACGGGAGCGACCTATACGGTGCGCGACAAGGACAAGGTGCTCGCCAGCGGACCGATGCCTGTCGAGGAAATTCTGCAATCAATGGACTTTCTCGGCGTGCCGAAATTTGATCTCTTGCTTCCACTGAACGAAAATCCTCTCACGTTTTCCGCTCAACTACCTTGTGGCTACCCCACGATTCAGTCCTTCTATAGTCTTAAGGAATTCATAAATACCGGTCCTTCCAATATTGCAACTGCCACGTCGCCCACAAAGTACCCTCTGGCCTTGTCGTTTAATAAATCGAATTGCGATAAATATCACGTTGAATTCAGTCAACGTGCGGAGTATGAGTACAAGACTAACGTCACGGTGAAACTAATTGATAAAAGCACCGGACGTTCCTTGGGAGAGTCGGTTTCTCGGAGGGATAGGTACCAGGGAGCCACGTTCGAAGATGTGCCGGCCGGCGACTATTATTATGAATTTTGGTCGGATTGCCCGGATGCTCCCCACCACCGCAGTGCCGATTTTACGCTGCCCGGCGGAAAAGCGGAACCGTCAGTGCGGGTGGAACCGACAAATGGTTGCGAAAAAACGGGAAGAATCATCTTTGATTATGATATTGGTAACGGAGGTCGAGTAACATGCAAAGTTTCTCTTTATCGCGCAGACGGTAGTTTGGTACAGGAAACAACCTCTTCTTCTGCTTATTTCAATAACCTCGGAGCGGGAAAGTACAAGTTAGTCGTTACTCCTGAGCCCGACGAAGACGACAATTGCACCGTTGAGGGCTTCACACGCGAGTTGGAGGTGAAGGGAGTAAGGGGCTATTCTTACAATCTTCCTTCGTATTACGCTGAGGAAATACAAAACATGTCAGTGACATTGGGGGCGATGAACAGCAATGCGAATACTTTTAGCTTTGACTTCGTCGCATCTCCTGGCACTCACACCTTGAAGTTATTGCCCGTTCCGGGAACTGAAATCACGAAGACCGTAACGATTCCCGACAATGGCAGCTTAAAAAACAAGGTGCATGTGAGTTTTGAGAATGTGGCGGACAGTGTGACGCTGTACTTCCCGGGCGGTGACTGTGGCTTCGCCGATCAGCGAAGTTATAACCTGGTCAAGTTGTCCACGGGCAAGAATCTTCGTCCTGAATTCCTGAATGCGCTGCATTTAACCACGATCTCAAGTGTCCCGGGTTGCCGTAAAGGAAAGGTGGTGTTCCACGCAGATTTGGCCGACCGCGGACTTCCTCAGCGTCCCACGGCCATCGCAATACAAAGTTACACTGCCACCGGATTTGCAACGGTTGATTCGATCACTTCTCCCCATATTATCACAGATTGGGAGAAAGAAGATCCCGGTATGCTGAACCTCCTGTATTATTATGACGGGAAATGTATCGGCTCCGTGTCTGTGATGGAACAATCAATGGGATATCCATTCTTTATACTCGGCATTAGCTCTCCAAAAACCTCGCTCGGTGAAAAAGGTTACATAGAAGTGCAGAATATGTTTGGCGCTTCCACCGATCATGTCCGCATTCGTATCACCAACGACCAGAACGGAGCCCTCTTACGCGAAGAAACCATCGTGGGCGCGGACAAACAGGTCTATGAAGTAAGCCCGGGATCGTACACTGTGCACTACGAAGCACTCGATGGGTGCTATGTAGGACAAACTGGAGAGCAAGAGCAAACTGTAAGTCCCGGTGAGTTGAAAATCAAAACGACACAAGGGCGTATGATGTGCGCTAATGATGGCGTGATTCGCGTAAGTGTCGAACCGGGCCTTGGCGATATCGACCAAGTCAACTACGAAATCACACCGTCCAACGGGGGACCAACGGTCAACGGCCAAACCACCACCCCCTATGTGCCTAAGGAATTCCCCGGATTGGAGTCCGGCAACTACACAATCAAAGCAACTGCTGTGGTACTCCGAGGGTATGACGGGCAGCCTCACAGCTATCAAGCTACCGGTTGGGAAGGACTGAGCACAGAGTACAGAGATCCGCTTTATGTTCGCCCTGCTCCTGACAAAGCCTCGCCGGCCATCACCGAATGTGGTACGGGGGGCGCAATCGGACTGCAGATACAAGGCTCGCGTTACCGAGATGCACATGTGTATATCACCGAGACACCTTCGGGCGCCATCACGCCGCGCAAAGAAATCACCCAAAATGCCAACGGTTCCTGGGGGCAAGATCTTGCTCCCGGCAATTATAAGCTGTTTGTCACGGATGGGTGCATGGATATCATCGTGCCTACGGTCACTGTGCCGAGTAGTCAGTTCAAAGCTGACGTGAAACCTTATGAGTGTGTAAGCGTGGATGTGCAATCTCCCCACTCCGGAAAATTGAGGTTCAGCAGCATCATGAGTCTAGAGTCCTATGATCGAAATCTGAGAGACAATTTGCTTCGCAATGTGCAGCTGCAAGTTGTTTCACCCGGGACAGCTCCGGATGACAACAACTGGGAAACGGTGGATAGATCCAACAACTTACCATACACTACAAGCCCCTACGACTATCAATTCACCACAGAAACCGATCGTTTCGACTTCAGAAACGGGTACGATATCCTCTACCGATTCAAGAATTGCCCGCCTTCAATGAAGCGCGTGCACCAAGCACCGGCTACTTTCAAGGTCTGCAACCCGTTTTTAGTCCATGTATATAATGTGGATAGTTGTACGTACGAACAATTTGTCATCCACGAATACGATGCGGATCGCCCTTATCGAATCGTAGTGCGCAACAACAATACGAATCAGGACATCTATGACCAAGTACGCACCTTCCCTTACAAGGCGAACCACGGAGACCTTTGGGAAAGTCAGTTCCGCTATCCTTACGGTGGCGAATATACCATGACTATCACGTCGGTCAATGATCCCTTGATGCCGCCGGCAGTGTTCACCATCACGCATAAGAACGAATACACGGAAAAGAAATTCACTTTTGGCGGACCAGATGGGCTGAAAGCGGAAGATACAAAAACAAGTTGTACTTCTGCTGCGTACAAGATCGAATGGCTTACGAATAACCGGAAGTGTAAGGTCGTAACTGACGTGAAAGTCTTTGACAAAGCCACCGGAGCTGAGGTTCTACCTTACTATTCTAAAAAAGTCTATGACGATAGAGATCAATATGAAAGGTCGTTCAGATTGCGCAGGAACAACGTGTATGTGCTTAAGGGCTACGACGATGGACAACTGGTTTATACTGAAGAGTACACGCCAGAATATCATTTGCCCATCGACTATAAGTACAGTGACATCGACCTCTTCGACAAGTGTGACGTGTCTGCTCCGAAAGTAGCCTCTGCGAGGTTCGAGGGAAAGGGAAGCCTCAATAATATTGATGTCACACTCCCCCCGGGCATCTCGTATTATGATAACGCATATATGCGTAGACTTTGGGATTATGACGATTTCCTGGAAATTATTGTCCGCGACAATGTGAACCACCGCACGTATGAGTCACGCGACATAGAACATGATTCCAAAAGAAACGATGATGGGACTTATACTCCACAGATTCGCGTTCGCTCTTGGAACGAAATCAAAGCCAATGGCGATACGATCAAGCATGTATTCCCGGAGATCCCTGTCGGAACGCACTCCTTGGAAGTTCGAACTTCGTGTGGAACGGTCCACTCTTCGACTTTCAACATCACTTACGCCCCGGCTGCTGTTTCTAAGGTCTCCTTCACGGACGTGAAATACGAATGTGACGGCAAGATCTCCTTCACTCCGACCGGCACAGCGGCGTTCCCGGATAAAACAGATCCGGTAAACATCACAAATTATTACCTCAGCGGGGATAAGAACACAACTTACAACTGGGGAGATCCCGCCGAGACGTACAATCCCACGGGATATGTGGTTTACAAGTTGGAGTTTAGCGACGGCACGACCTGCGAGCGCTCCCAGCGTTACGACTTCTCTGTCGACCCCCTGGCTTTCGACCGTGCAAACACGGTGAGCTTCTTCTGTGCCGGCGCCCACTCGGGCCAAATCAACGTGGCACTCAAAGGCGGCCATCCGCCCTACACCTACGAACTGCGCACGCTCGACGGCACCCTCGTGGAGAAGAAAAGCGCCCATGGCCCCGTCACCTTCGAACACGGCA
>CAJPJR010000103.1 GCA_905369775.1 Prevotellaceae bacterium UBA1746 | reverse complement strand
AAGAGCAGTATGCATACAATGAGGAGTATGACGATGTAGAGGAAGGATATTATTCGAACAACGCCCGTATTAGCGAAATCGAGCAAGAACAGAGCAAGCTGAAAAGCCAGTATGACCAATGCGATCAGGCTATTCAGCAACTCAACGAATTGGACGATCCCCGAGCGCTGAGAATCAGCTCGGTTTGCGAACTGGGCATCGCCTACAACGACACGCACGTGACGGGCGTCGAGGACTTCTTGGGCAAAAATCCCTGTGTGGTCATCAAAACCTCCGACCTCGAAGACGTAGATCTGGCGCTCATCCAGTTGAAAAGCAGGAGAACACCCGGCGACGCCAAAGTCTTTACCATTGAAGACGAGGATCTCCCGTTGGAGATGGGACAACCGCTCTACATGATCGGCTACAATGCCGGACCGGATCTCGCCAAAACACGTACCGGTATCCAAGCACAGATGACGAGCGGAAAGGTGACCCAACTTCCCGACGGACAAAGGGTGTTGTATGATATTGCCACCGTGCAAGGTTCGAGCGGTAGCCCTGTCATCGATGCCGATGGTAACCTCGTCGCGGTCAACTTTGCCAAATTAAACGGATCAGACAACTTCAATTTCGGCATCCCGCTCAAGCGCGTCAAAGAGTTTATGAAGCGGTGATACATGCACCATTCCCGCGCTCTGCTTCGCATCATCCAGTCGTTTTCATTTTCTGGTAGGCGGCCGCCTGCCCTTCTTTCCCTCTCCTTCCACCGATCGGAAGGAGAGGGAAAGAAGAAAATCAACAGTAGGCTCAGACAAAACTAAAGTTTGAAACACCCAAAGCAGAGTGCTTCAAACGCATAGCCTAATTGGGTACTTGCCGGTTGACTCTACGCCCCACCTGCCTACTGTCAATGTAGCCAATCGATTATTAAGCAGGTAAGTACCGTTCTATACAATGATCTTTCCCAACTTCGGTACAAATATTATGAAGAAACAACTTGGCTTAGGAATACTCTCCTTCTTCTCATTATGGGGGCTAGCACAATCACCTGCCGACAGCGTGCAGGTGCAGCAACTCAACGAGGCAGTAGTCAATAGTGCACGCATCGTGAAAAAGACCGGTGGCTATATTCTCTTCCCTTCTTCCTTACAACGGCAACACACAAGCAATGGGCTTGACTTGCTCTGTGCGCTACGTTTACCCGGTGTGAAGATTGATCCTGTGGAGAAAAACATAATCAACACCACTAGTTCGGGAAATGTGATTGTTCTCATCAATGGTGTTGAATCGTCGCTTGACAATTTGCAAACGTTGCCACAAGAGATGGTGGCGAAGGTAGAAGTCTCCACTATTGTTCCCTCGAAATATGGAAATCACGTGGCAGCTGTCATTGATGTGCGTACGCGTTTGGTTAATCATGGCTATGCCTTTGGCGCAAATGCGATGAATACACTAACCACCAGTTATAATGATGATGGTGCTTGGGCAAAATATTTTCATCGAAATGCTACACTAGGTCTACAATATAATTTCAAGGCAAACGACGTGACGAAGGCTTTCAACGAAAGTCACCAAGATTTCTTATACCCTGACGGCCGTTCTCTACAACGCTCCAAAACGGGAAGCTACGAAGGCAACGATTTCCGCAGCGATAACGCCGTGCTAACTTACGCTTTAGTGATTCCTAAGCAGCGAGTTGTCGATGTGAAAGGCGGATTCAGTAGTGAGCGATTTCCACAGCGCACGCTGCACGAGCGTGTGTGGGGAGATGCCGCAAGCGACCTTTTCACGCTGACACACAGCAGAGAAAATCGTACGCACCTCCGTGCCTATTACGAAGAAAACCTTACGCCTGCTGATAAACTCACACTTTCTGTGGCTGGTGCGTGGCTCAACAACCGCTACAAACGTGGACTGCGCACATCTCTCCTCAATAATGTTTATGATGTGGAGGGCGAAAAATACAGTTGGCGCGGAGAAGCTGACTTTCAGCACACCTTTGCCAATGGCCATACCTTAAATGTGGGGTATCAACACGCCAATTCTTTCACGCGCAACAGTTATGTTGGCACCAACAACGCAACGTTTCGCTTTCTCGATGCCACCCACTTTGCTTATGCGCAATGGAGTGGCAACTGGGACAAACTCTATTTTGCGCTAGGCCTAGGAGGTAGCCGTGAGAACTTTGGTGAATCGCAAGAACAGCATGTGTTTTGGACGTTCCAGCCCAATCTATCCTTAGATTATGTTTTTAACGACGTTTGGTCGCTCAACTATCGTTACGAACAAGTACCCACGCTTCCTGCGCTCTCTGAACTTTCGGCCTATCCTCATCAAGACGACGCCAACATATTTTCCATAGGCAATGCAGGCCTACGCGGATTTAGCACCAACATCAACGCATTCACACTCAGTTTTCAGCGTGCCGGCACCACTGCTTTTGCCTATGTGAACCACGAATATGCTCACCAGCGCATTGCCGATCAAGAAGTGCAATTTAGAGATGAGAATTTCTGGATTAGCACAAGCAATCATCTCAACACACACCACTTAGATTTTGGACTTTACTTTTCGCAAGACCTGTGGAATCGTGCAGTCAATGTATATGTAGAACCCAAATTCTCTTGGGATAAATCGATTTATCTCTCCCCCGCTGCTCCTCAATCTTCCTCTATTTTCAATTCTTCACGCACTAGCAACGGCTATTTCAACTTTCAAACAGGCCTCACTGCCTATTGGCGCGCTTGGAGTCTGACGGCATACTATCGTTCTGCTTCGGAGCAACTCATAGGCCCGATACTTGTGCACAAATATGCAGTCTCTGATGTGAAACTAGGCTATCAATGGCACAAGGTTTCATTGTCTTTGGGCTTGCGCAATGCATTCTCCAGCGGTAAGACGATGCATCAAGAACGAATTTCTTCGGTGCTTCCTGGCACAAACACCATTGGCAATCTTGGATTTCGCAATATGCTCTATGTCTCTTGCTCATGGGCGCTCTTCAAAGGGCGTCAAAACAAAGCACGAAAGATTAAAGAAATACGCTCTAGTTGGGACAGTGGAATTGTAAAATAGAAAGGACAAAACTAAGGGCTGACTATCCTTTCATTGGTTAGCAAGATGTATTGAGGTTAAGCATAACACGATATATTGAAGCAGAAATACGAACCAAAGCTCGAATAACAACGTCTTGGCTATTTTATGGCAGCGGGTGAATGTTTACATGGTAAGAGCTTGGGGTGAAATTCGCATGTGGGATTTCGGTCTATTTTGTTGCCCGTTATTATTTGAGGGGGCTGCATAACACCCATTCGCGACACACCTATTATAGTGTACGCGTACGCACGCGCGCGCGTCAGGCGGTTTTCGTTTTTTGCCTTCACTCCTTCACCCGTATGCCGCAAGTGGTTGTGGTACAGCGCGTAAGGGGTTAAGGATTTAGTTTTTTTAAGTTCACCGCGGCGATAGATGGGATTCACGGTGGATGAAATAGGGGATTTGTATCTAATTTATTGATAATGAGTTTGTTGTGCGATATGTGAAGGCCTTTTCTCGTTTTCCTTCACACCTAATGCATTGATGTACAGTGAATTGCATGAAGTGGGTGAAGGCGTGAAGGCAAAAAACGAAAACCTCCTGACGGGCGGGTGTGTGCGCTCGTACGTGTACGCGCGTAATGCGCGAGGGTGCGCGCGTTTGCTTGTTAATTGGGGAGAGAGGTGGAAAAGTGGGGAGGAATGCGAGAGAAAGTGGGGAGGGGTGAAGATAAAGGGGGAATGAGGGACGGAAGGGGAGTAGATCCGGAGAGGAAGGTGGAGGAGGGGGTGAGTGAAGAGGAAAGCCCGAATCGGAAAGAGGGTCTTGTTCTGCGAAAAGAGGAGTGCGAAGGAAAAGGGAGGGGCGAGCCCTCGAAAAAATCGCCCGAAATCGGATTTGAAGCGGGGAGAGCAAGAAAAAAAATGGACTACGCGGGGCAAAAAACGGGAGTAGTTCCTCGAAAAATCGCCTGAAATCGGATTTGAAACGGGGAGAGCAAGAAAAAATGGACTACGCGGGGCAAAAAACGAGCGTGATCTCTCGAAAAATCGCTCGAAGTCGGCTCCAAAACGAGGAAAGACGAGAAAAAGTGGACTTCACAGGGCAAAAAACGGGGGCGATCTCTCGAAAAATCGCCCGAAATCGGGTTTAGAATGGAGAAAAGCAAGAAAAACGGAGCTTTTGGGGCGAAAAAGGTGGGGTGGGGGAGAGGTGAAAAAATGGGCTTTACTGCCGATTTTGCCATGCTATGAAGTAGCAAAATGGGCGCAAATGAAATTTTCTCGCATTTTTTTTCGGCGAAGTCTTGCAGGGAATGCAGAAATGCCCTACCTTTGCACTCGCAATCGGGAAGCAACGCTCTTGCAAGAGAGGGTTACGCTCTGAAAGCGCCGAGGCAGCGAAAGCGCTGCTGTGATCTTTGAAAGTCTTACATAACAGATTGTAGAGAAGTACAAGGAACAATCGATCATGAAGCTTTCTTTTCCAAGCGGAAAGAAGTTGCTTCGGGTAAAATGAATTGTACCGTCAAATTCTACTCCTGAACAAAATAAAGGATACAGGAACCTGAGCGACAAAAACAGAAAACAAACAAATATCATATTTACAATGAAGAGTTTGATCCTGGCTCAGGATGAACGCTAGCTACAGGCTTAACACATGCAAGTCGAGGGGCAGCGGGTTGAAAGCTTGCTTTCAATGCCG
>CAJPJR010000102.1 GCA_905369775.1 Prevotellaceae bacterium UBA1746 | reverse complement strand
CGGAGAGGTGTATAAGAGGCAGATGGTGCCCGCTGCCGACGGCCGCATGCTCAACGCCGACGCGACTTACACCGTCGAGGAAGGGGCGAACGGCGCCTATCGTTTGGTCAATGCCGCAGGAGCGCTCACCGTCGACGGCTACAGCGACTTCCGATTCCGCGTGCTTCGTTCTGCGCTCGCACGCCGTTTGCAAATCTATGACCTGCCTTGTGTGGCCGCCGACGCCACACGCTTGCTCAGTCTTCGGGTCATCGACGACAAAACCGGCCAGCCGTTGAAATTCGATGCACAAAACGGGGGAGCGCAGGGCTACACGCTCTTCACCCGCAGCCGCGCCGCAGTCACTCGCGGCGACACCGTCGCACTCGAGGCCAAACTCAATCGCCTGCCCGCCGCCGGCGCCGCTGCCTTCTTGTATTTCGACTGGGATCACGACGGCATTTTCGAAGTGGTTCGCCCGCTCAACCTTTCCACCGCGATGCAAACCACCTTTGCCGTGCCCCAAAATGCACCGTTGGGCAGCAGCCGCATGCGTTTGCGCATCACGCTCAATGGCCTCACCGATGCCGACGACGAAACAGCGGGCCTTGTCTTCGATGGCGTGCTGAACGTGGTCGAACCCACCGCCGTTTCCACTGTGAGAGTCGCACCGCGCGCCGCAGCCACCTACGATCTGGCCGGTCGCCGAGTGACGCAACCCGCCGCCACCGGACTTTATATCCACAACGGCAACCCCACTATTCTCCAACGCCCCTAAGCATTCACCGCATATCATGAATAAAACCTACACCCTCCTCGGACTCAGCGCCCTCGCCGCCTTCTCCGCCCATGCGCAGCAGCGCCCCAACATCATCTACATCATGTGTGACGACATGGGCTACGGCGATCTCGGTTGCTATGGACAGCAATACATTTCCACCCCGCGCATCGACCGCATGGCCGCCGAAGGCATGCGTTTCACGCAAGCCTATGCCGGTAGCCCCGTCTCCGCACCTTCGCGCGCCACGCTCATGACCGGACAGCACAGCGGACACACCCACGTGCGTGGCAACAAAGAATATTGGCGCGACAAGAGCGTGCCCAATCTCTACGGCAAGAATGCCGACTTTCAAGACGGATGGGCCGGACAGGAACCCTATGACGTGAACCACAAGATTCTGCCCGAAATCCTCAAAGCCAACGGCTACACCACCGGCATGTTCGGCAAATGGGCCGGAGGCTACGAATCGTCCGTCTCCACGCCCGACAAGCGCGGCATCGACGAATACTTTGGCTACATCTGTCAGTTCGAGGCCCACGCTTATTATCCCAACTTCCTCAACGCCTTCAGCCGTTCGGCAGGCGACACCAAGACGCACCGCGTTGTCCTCGAGGAAAACATCAAGCACGGCATGCCCACCGAGGCCGACTACACCCAGCGCCCGCAATACTCCGCCGACCTCATCCATAACAAGGCGATGGAATGGCTCGACAAGCAGAGCAGCGCGCAGCCCTTCCTCGGCATCTTCACCTACACCCTCCCGCACGCCGAACTCGCGCAGCCCGAAGATAGCATCCTCCTCGCCTACAAGAACCATTTCTGCCAAGAGCACAAGTTCGCAGGCCAGTTTGGCAACCGCTACCACGGCACCGAAATCGCCCATGCGCAGTTTGCGGCCATGATCACCCGACTCGACACCTATGTCGGGCAGATTCTCGACAAACTCAAGGAGAAGGGCCTGGACCAAAACACCATCGTGATCTTCACCTCCGACAACGGACCTCACGAGGAGGGTGGAGCCGATCCCACCTTCTTCAACCGCGACGGACTTCTCAAGGGACTCAAACGTTCCACTCACGAAGGCGGCATCCGCATCCCCTTCATCGTGCGCTGGCCCGGTAAGGTCAAGGCCGGCGAAGTCTCTGACTTGCAGTTTGCTTTCTACGATCTCCTGCCCACCTTCTGCGACGTGGCCGGCATTCGCGACTTCCCCCAGGCCTACAAGCACAACGAGCGCGACGTCTACGACGGCATCTCCATTTATCCCACCCTCACCGGCAACGACGAGGCACAACAGCACCACGATGCCCTCTACTGGGAATTCCACGAAACCGACATGCTCGGTGTCCGCATGGGCGATTGGAAATTGGTGGTCGAGCGCGGCAAGTGCCGACTCTACGACCTGGCCAACGACCTCCACGAAGACCACGACGTGGCGGCTGCGCACCCCGACATCGTGAAGAAAATGGTGGATGTCATCTATCGCGAACACACCAAACCCGACTTCCCGATGTTCAACGTCACACTCCCTCCCAAAATGTGACGTCGTGGGGGCACCTCCGCTCCCTCTTGCAATCTTATCCTCCGCTTTCCGCCGACTGCCCCGATCAGTCGGCGGATTTTTTTCGCCGCCTCGTCACGATGAGTGGTGCCGTCCTCAATCGTTGCGTGCTGTTGCCCCTCCTGTTCTCGTCTCGTTTCCGTCCGCACCCGAGGCGCTCCGATCGATCGGTCGGCTGATGCGTGGCCATCCCCCGGGGCAAGCACATGGGCGGAATTTCCATCCCATTTTTTTTGTCGATTCACTCACCGTGCCCACTCGTTTTGCCCCGAAAGCAGACGCGAACAGTAACTCCGCAAAGCGCAAATTGGAGCAAAAACGCATTTTCTCGCTGCAAAATTTGGTGGAAACAAAAACTTGTTGTACTTTTGCAATCGCAAACGGGACAAGATCCGGTAAAACGGAAATCTAATCTTGTTCTCGATTGTTGGAGATCCGCTAGCTCAGCTGGTAGAGCAATACACTTTTAATGTATGGGTCTTGGGTTCGAGTCCCAAGCGGATCACGATGATCTGTACATCAGACATAATGTAAGGTTTTTACGCACGATACGTTTTCGTATCGTGCGTTTTTTTGGGCTTCATCCGAGATTCGAGTGATAAACTCATCAGACAGTATATTCCCCAGTAGGTCAATTTCGATGATCTCACAGATAAAAAGATGTCGAGCATACAGAAAAAATCAACAGTAGACACAGACAAAAGCTGAGGTTTGAAACACCAAAAGAAGAGTTTTTCAAGCGAATAGCCTAATTTGCACTTGCCGGTTGACTCTACGCTCATCCGACGGCATTACAGTCCAAGATAACAAAATAGGCAAAAAATCGGCAGTGTAGTAAAGATTTTGTCTTTTCCTTTTGTTGTCTCTAGAAAAAAAACTAACTTCGCCTCGTAGATTAGCGTTTTGCGCTAAAACTTCTTCCTTGGGAAGAGTTCTCTATTGCTCGCAATTCTGCACACGATTCTGCATCTTCTCACTGCAAAGTGCATTTCCTGGCTACTTTCTCTCTCCCAAACACCAGAGTCAGCAAGTTTCTGCACCCTCTATCTAGTCCAAACCAGTCCAAATACCACAATTCTCACTTGATTTCAATATGGACTAAAATGGACAAGTTGGGTTCACAAAGAAAACTGCAAATTTGCACAGCGAACCAGCGAAACGAGCTGTCAAGCACACTCTACTCGCGAATACTATTAACCGGTATCGGGGCACCGATACCAATATGTCATATTATGACGAAGACTACTATCCCGCGCCTTATGCCCTCGTTGACGGAGATAGAGGGGAGGTTCTAGCTGTTATAGACTGGGAGATATTCAAGTACGATAGCTTGGACGTAAAAGACAGCATCTACTATCTCATTGATAGTGCAGGCGGCAGAGAATAATTTGAATATTGGTTAAGCACATGGAAAGGACTTGCCGGAAGAGTCCTCGAAGACGGTATCTTTGACAAAGAGAATGTGCTGAAGTTCGGTTAATCCAACTCAATTCTAACACTCACCTCAATACTTGTTTTCAGCTCACATCTTTGTGAGCTGAGAATGAGGTAAAAAAACAGTATACTAAAATGGGAAGACTCAAAATCACAGCGAACACTAGATCCGCTAGACGAACATTTGAATACAGGGATAAACATCAAACCATATTCTATGGTTCTCCTGGCTGTGCTCTGGATATGGCTATTCGTAAAGCCATCAGAGAATGGGGTGAGCAAAAAGAAATAGACGAAAAAGACTTTCAGCTCTTTCACACAACGTTCCATCCTGCAACCACCTACGACGATTTCGTAAGTTCCGAAAAGACGCACACCCACAAGAATATCACCACCCTAGAATACAACTTAAAAGTCTTTATGCAAGCCTACAGAGCATGCCACAAAGACACTCCTGTCATTCTTATCATCAAAGACATACATCGTGGTGATGTTCCTAAGATTTTTGGCGAGTTCTACAGCCTGCTCGATCGAAAAAACGGAGAATCCGAACATCCCGTAGAAACAGACCATAATTTAGCAGTTGCACTTAACTCGGGCGATTCGAGAATCTCCAAAACATCGATATCCCTCCCCAATAACTTCTACATCTGGGCTACAATGACCACTGGAGAAGAAGCAGCCTTCGCCATGGATCATGCCTTCCAACGCAAATGGTATTGGGAATATGTCCCTCTCAACGTTGAAAACTGCATAAATTTCGACATTGAAATAGGCGGAAATTTATATCGATGGTACGACATTCTCAAAGCCATCAATGAAGTCATTTTCCGCTACACCCATTCAGAAGAACTACTGGTAGGAGAGCTCTTTATCGACGACGAGAAAAACTACGGTATATGGGAGTCATCTGATTTTAAGAACTTCGTGATGCGCCATTTGTGGTACACCTTCTGCAAGGACAACTACGGCACGGAGAAGAACTTCTTCCGTTATCAAAATCCCCAGTCCAAAGGCGACACAGTAGAGTTCACTTTCCAACAACTCTTCACCTCAAAAGGCGACGACATTCTAGAGAAGTTCTTGGACTTCATCGGGTGTTCGCATACCTAACAAGCTGAAATCAGTTATAGGTTCAATCAATAAGCTAATGGAATAATTGTTGTCCTACAA
>CAJPJR010000101.1 GCA_905369775.1 Prevotellaceae bacterium UBA1746 | reverse complement strand
CTCTACATGAGTGTCGATGAAGTGGCCGCCTACGCCAAACGTTTTTCGCCTTCCGTACGTCGCGAGACAACGATTGAACAGCTTATCGAAAAAGCACAAGAGACTTCTACCGGGAAGGGAACGGGTTGGGAAGGAAATTTTGAAACCATGGCATTGAAAACCGTTATCCGACGTCTCCTTTCAAAATACGGTTATCTATCAATCGAGATGCAGGATGCGATGATCAACGAATCTTCGGTGGAATCGTCTGCACAAGCTACTCGAGAAGCGATGGTTACTTCACCCGATACGGCGATTGATCTTGACGCAGACAGCTACGTAGAAGTAAAAGATGAACCGCACAACAGTTGTTCTCCAACCGCCACTACGGGAGTAGATGAGAACGAAACCCCCGATTACTAATTTATTCGGCAATGAAACTACAAGTTTTAGGATCGTCCTCCAAAGGGAACTGTTATCTACTCACCGCGAACGATGGCAGCACCTTGATTATTGAGGCCGGTATCGCGTTTCTCGAAATCAAACGAGCTTTAGCCTTCAATCTTTCACGGATTGTAGGATGTGTGGTGAGCCATCGGCACGGAGATCACGCAAAAGGGCTGGCAGATATGGCACGCGCCGGAGTAACGGTGCATTGCTCATCGGACGTGATCAATTCTCAAGACTTAGATGTGCAGCCACTCCTGGTTGAAACAACCCGTCGACAATGGCTGCTCGTAGGAGGAGAGTTTGAAGTACTCACATTGGAAGCATTTCACGATGTGCCTTGCGAGTCTTTTGTAATTCGTCATCCTGAAATGGGAAAACTTCTCTTTCTCACAGATAGTGTTTCCTTCCCATATAAAATCCAAGGTCTCGATCACGTACTCATCGAAGCGAACTACTCCGACAATGTTCTTGAAGAAAACATCCTCACGGGCAAAGTTCCGTCTTCTATGCGATCACGTCTTCTAACGTCGCACATGGAAATCTCCACAACGCTTCACGCCATACGAAAACAGGACTTGTCGAAGGTAAAAGAGATTACACTATTGCACCTCTCTGACAATAATTCCGACCCCCAAGAGTTTAAGCGTCTCGTGGAATCTAAGACGGGAATAGCAACATACCTCGCACTGCCCGGATTGGAAATTACGCTTGAGACATAGTATAAATTCCCCAATGTTCAGATACACCCTCGAATTAACTCAATACAACCGTCGCGACGAACAAATTTTTGTTCCGCTGCGGCTCTTTCTCGAAACATCGCCCGTCGGAGAGTACGTTTGCACGGTGCAACGGAAGCAACGCCGACGGACAACACCGCAAAACAAATATCTCTGGGGCGTTGTTTACCCGATGCTTTTAACGGGATTGCAGCAGGCGGGATGGGAGTTCACGAACTGCGAACAAGTACACCAATTTTTCAAACAGCAAGTGACCGGCGAACACGTCATCAACTACAAAACGGGCGAAGTCGTGACACTCCCCAACTCGACGGCCGCAATGACGACGCAAGAATTTGAAACCTACATCGACCGCCTGCGCAACTACGCCGACCAATATCTCAATATCGAAATCCCCGAACCACAAAACGAAACACTACAATGAAATACTACGAATGTAAGACCCGCGTCGAAATGGCCGAAGAAAGCGGGAAAACGGTAGAGAAACGCTTTTTCTACCTCGTGCAGGCCGATAGTTGCACACGCGCCGAAGAACTGGTGATGGCCGAATACGAGCACAGCAACGCACTGGCGAAAGTGACAGACGTGGTAGGCCGAAAGTTCCACGAACTGATCACCGACAAGTGCGACGCTCCAGAATTGAAGTTCTACAAAATCGTCTACACGATTACCTCGCTGGACGATCGCAGAGGTATTGAAATCGACAAGAAAGAAGCCGCGCTCGTGGCCGCCGAGAAGCTGACCGACGCAACGGACTTACTCTTTGATAAGTTCGACAAGTGGGCGTACGATCCCGTACTCCTTTCGGTCGTTGAAACGCCGATTGTCGAGTTCATCAAAGACACGAACAAAGAAACGCCCGACGCTTGATGCAAGACGCTGAACACCGATTGCAATGCGCCTGCGTCCGTTGGTTTCGCTACCAATATCCGCCACTCAGCGCGCTCCTCTTCGCCGTCCCGAACGGCGGACGAAGAGATCCCGTAACGGGGGCGCGTCTGAAAGCGGAGGGCGTTGTGGCGGGAGTTTCCGACCTTATCCTTTTCGTTCCGTCGAAGCAGCACCACGCGCTGTGCATTGAAATGAAGACTCCGAAGGGTCGACAAAGTTCCTCGCAGAAGGAATGGCAGCTGCTGGTGGAGCTATACGGATACAGATATGAAGTGGTGAGAGACTTCTTAGAGTTTAAGCAACTCGTCAAGTCTTACATATACGAAGAAGTCTGCAACGATTTCGAAGGCTTCCTACGTCTGATGGATTTAGACGGGCGAAGTAAAGAGATTGTCTCAACGTTTCGAAGAAATCGCGAAGCCTTCGCGCAACTCGTGAAGACGGGCAAACAAAACAAAACCGCACAATGATCACATAACCATGGCACGCCCTACCAAATTGGGGCTGGACTATTTCCCACACGACACGCACACCGATCAAGACACCGCGCTCGCACTCGTAGAAGCCGAATTTGGTCTTGAAGCGTACGCCGTGTACTTCAAACTTCTCGAGTTTATCTACTCGCAAGGGTACGCAATCCCGTGGGGTTCCGATGAGTGTCTATTATTCGCAAAGCGTATAGGTGCCTTCGGCGTTTCATCGAGGATTTCAGAGATCATCAAGGGGTTGGTTAGGCGTTCTCTCTTCGATGGGAGGGTTCTTAACTCGTTCCAGATCCTGACGTCGGCAAGCATACAAGCCCGATGGCTAGAGGCCAAGCGCAAGAAGGTAGAGGACATCGACAAGCGTTTCCGATTAGTCGCGGACAATCGGACAGCCCCCGAAGTATCTGCACCCGAAATCGGGGTTAATACACCCGAAAATGGGGTTTTTGCAGCAAAAACCCCCGTTTCTACGGTAAAAACCCCCGTTTCTGCAGAAATAACCCCACAAAGTAAAGTAAAGGAAAGTAGAGTAGAATATACTTCTTCTCCTTACGTAGAAGAAGTACGTCCGTCTTCCGACGGCGCGCCGCCCGAAGAGGGGCAAAGATTTTCGGGTGAAACGCGAAAAGAGTCCGTGCCGGCTGAGGCTCTCGACTTGAAAGCGTTTGCCGACTTCTTCAATAAGACCATGGCGGCGCAGGGTGCACAGATTCCACAAGTCCGCGCCATTCCGCCTAAAAGCAAGCGCACGACTTTCCTGCTCGCCCGTCTTCGCGAATACGGCAAAGAAGCTCTCGCCGCGGTGGTGAAGAAAGCGGCGGCGTCCGATTTTCTCAACGGCGGCGGCTCCCGCGGTTTCGTCGCAGACTTTGAATGGCTCTTCCGCCCTAACAATTTCCCCCGCATCTTAGAGGGAACGTATGACAACCGACCGCAGCAGTCCACAACTCAACTCACACACCATGGCACAACCGCAAAATCTGTCGACGATAATAGGGAACGGCAACGCCAACGTGGCGAATATTTCGACGACGTGCTCGAACGCCTTACCTACGGCAACGACTAAATTACGCGAATACATCACGGAGGAATACTGCTCCGGCATTCAGCCGCTATTCGCTGCGCAGCCATTGCGCTGCTACCTGGGAAACGCACCGACATTAGTGCGAGTAGGACGCGAATGTGGCGACAAGTTTGCCGTGGCGTGGCTCTGCAAACAGATTCACGAGTATGTGAAGACGCTTTCGACGGCCGACCAACTTAGCGCAGCCGATATTAAAAACCTCGCTCTCGTGATTTATGCGGCTTACCCATCGCTGAACCTCGACGAAGTGATGCTCTTCTTCTCGCGTCTTGCCGCCGGCATCTACGGCATTGTGGGATACAACAGCGTGCGCGGCGAGAACATTACGGTGAGGATACGCCAATTCCTCGAAGATCGCCGCCGCGAGCTTGACCGATACGAAAGGGAGTGCGAACAAATGGAGCGTGCCGCCGAAGACGAGCACCGACGCAAACACGCCATCAGCCACGAAGTCTACAAACAAATGCTCTCCACGCTCGCGGCCGAAAGGTTCGGAGGCGACGAGGACAAAGCACAAGAGTATATCGCCACACACCCCGAAGAGTTTTAACTTAAAAACAGAAACCAATGAAAGAAGAAATGACTTTCGAAGACGTGATGAATTTATATCACCGTAGTGTATCAGAAGTGTTTTACCTGATCGAGAAGCAGGGGCTGCCTGTAGAACCACGATTGCCCGGCGAAGAGTTCCGATTTTCCAGAGAGAAATTGAACAAATGGCATCTGCATTTACCCTTTAACCTCCAAGACATGTTTAATGGTGCCAATGGACGGCGTTTGACGATGGACGAGGTTTTGGATGAGTATGCCGTCTCAAAAGAAAAGCTACTCGACGCGGTAAAGTTCAATAGTATTCCATACACGTACAGCCTCCCTTGCACGTTCTTGTTTGATAGAAAGGATATCGAGGTGTTTCTAAAAACTAAAGCAAAAAGACGCGGACAGGAAATGAATAGATCTTACCAAATCAAGCGGGAAGTATTAGCCGAAAAGGAAGAGCTGGAGCACGCCATGCGTGCACAGATTCGCGCTCTTTGTTTCCAAGTGAAAGAACTCGCAAAGACCATCAACGAAACATCGGCCGCCTCGCGTTTTGCCGGCGATGAAGACGCCGCCCGTGCGTATCTTGCGGCGCACCCCCGCGAATTTGACGCGCACCGCGCTTTTCAAGGCGCACACGAATAAGTTATCAAAGCAAGCAACAAACGCTGTCAGCGGCGAAATAAATAAGCAATGCGCTGTTTTCAGCGCGATAATCTCCAACAAAAAGCATGACACACAAAAAGAAAACCCCGGAAACGGCACAGATGTCCCCGAAAAACGCCCGGCACCTCACCACCGAACGCTTGCATGACCTCGCCCGCAAGTGGAAACGAGCCCAAAGCGCCGAGCGCGCCGTGGCACTCTTCACCTATTCGCCCGAACACGGCGTGCAGTATGCCGTATTTGGCTGCGATGAGCATCTCACCGAAATTGTAGCGAGCGGCGTGCGCTTGCGTCTCGCCACTCAACTCCGCGCCACGTAACCCGACGCACACATTTCCATCACTTCGGAAGACACGGCGGCGCAGAAGTCCGCGAACTTCTGGCAG
>CAJPJR010000100.1 GCA_905369775.1 Prevotellaceae bacterium UBA1746 | reverse complement strand
GTATTACCTACGGTACCGGAGTGGCCAACCGCGAGCAGAATGCCTACCCTGTGGTGTTGCAACGCTTGCTCGGCAAGGGGTATCAAGTAGAGAACTTCGGCAAACCCGGTGCGACCTTGTTGCGTCATGGCCATCGTCCCTATTTCGATCAGCCGGAATTTCGTGCCGCATTGCAGTTTCGTCCCGACATCGCGGTGATCCATTTGGGCATCAACGACACCGATCCGCGCAACTGGCCGAACTATCGCGACGAATTCATTCCCGATTATCTTGCCCTCATCGATTCGCTGCGTGCCGCCAATCCCAAGGTGCGCATTCTCGTGGCGCGATTGACTCCGATCGGTGTAGACCATCCGCGTTTCGACAGCGGAACGCGCAAGTGGCGCGAAGAGATTTCGCAGGCTGTGCAGCAAGTAGCCGACATCGCTCATGTGGAGTGGATCGATTTCTACGCGCCTTTGGTTGCGCACCCCGATTGGATGCCCGATGCCGTGCATCCCGACGCGCGTGGTGCAGAGGTTTTGGCGAAAGTGGCCTATTCGGGCATCACAGGGCGCTACGGGGGGCTGAGTTTGCCGGCTGTCTTCGCTGATAATATGGTGTTGCAGCGCAACATTCCCTTCTATCTGAAAGGAACGGCCGATGCCGGCGAAACGGTGGTGGTGCGTTTGGGCGGTAAAGAACTGGCACGCGGCGTGACCGATGCGCGCGGCGTGTGGAATGTGCGCATCCCCGCGCTCACGGCAGTGGACAGTACGACGTTCACCGTCTCGACCGCTCGCCGAACGCTCACTTTTCACAATGTGGCAGTCGGCGAAGTATGGCTGTGTTCCGGACAATCCAACATGGCGTTCAAGTTGCGACAGTCTTCCGACGCGGCTCGCGACCTGCCGAAGGCCACCGATCGCGGATTGCGCCTCTATCATATGCAACCGCGTTGGGAAACAGACAACGTGGAGTGGGATAGTGCGGCGGTCGACTCCGTGTCGAGCTTGCAATACTACCGTCCTTCGCGCTGGGTGGCCTCCTCTCCCCAAAGTGCGGCGGACTTCTCGGCCGTGGCCTACTACATGGGGCGCATGCTGCGCGATAGTCTCCGTGTGCCGGTGGGACTGATCTGCAATGCCGTCGGCGGAACGCCCATCGAGTCGTGGATAGATCGGCCGACACTTGAAGAATACTATCCGCAGGTGTTGCGTCATTGGAAAAACAACGACTTCGTGATGGATTGGGTGCGCGGGCGTGCGGCGAAAAACCTCGCGCGTCGTCCCGGCGGTCGCCACCCTTATCATCCCGCCTATTGCTTTGAGACGGGCATGGTTCCGCTTTTGGATTTTCCGTTGCGCGGAGTGGCCTGGTACCAGGGCGAATCGAATGCGCACAACCCCGATTCGTGGCGCTTCGATCTGCTGGCGCGAAGTTGGAGAATGCGGACGGGCGATATCAGTCTTCCGTTCTACATCGTACAGCTCTCGGGTATCGAACGACCGTCGTGGCCTTGGCTGCGCGACACACAGCGCTTGGCGCAGCGTAGTGTCTTCGCCACCCAAATGGTGGTGACCTCCGATTTGGGATTGCGCCACGATGTGCATCCTCCCTACAAACGGCCGGTGGGCGAACGGCTCGCGCAATCGATGTTGCGCCATACCTACGGGCGAAGCACGGCGCCCGTTTCGCCCGAAGTGGGGCAGCAATCATCGGTGAAGGACGATCGTGTGGAACTCGACCTGCGCGAGGCGCAAGGTTTGCACGGCAGCGACGGACAACCCCTGCGCGGATTTGAAATTGCCGGTGCCGACGAATTGTTCTATCCGGCCACTGTTCAGCTTGATGCAGAGGGCAAGGTGCTGCTCCGTTCGCCGGAAGTGGCGAAACCCTGCTATGTGCGTTACGGCTGGCAACCCTTTCCCATCGGCAACGTGGTGAATGCGGCGGGGCTCCCACTGGGCACTTTTCGCATCCGCTTATAATCCTGTGGCGGGGAGGGGAGCGGGTTTGTCGGTCCTCATCTTGCACTATTTCCCGGAATGATTGCGACGTTGCGGAGCAAAAAATGAAGAAAGTCCCCAGTTTTTTGCTCCGTCGCTTGCTCAACTGCGGAAGAGTTCCTATCTTTGCACCGCAATCGAGAACAAAAGCTTCTCAGATTGGGCGCTTAGCTCAGCTGGTTCAGAGCGTCTGCCTTACAAGCAGAGGGTCGGGGGTTCGAATCCCTCAGCGCCCACATTCTTTCAAACAGCTATCCATCGAAAGATGGATAGCTGTTTTTTTGTGCACGAAGGAAACGGAGGGAGGGTGGGAGACACACGCAGGTTGGGCGTTCGGCTGTGCGCAAAACCGGCATCGACTGGTCGTGCCGTCGTGTGTTTTGCGTGGAATGTCGGTCGGATGCAGTTTCTCTTGCGAGCGTGTTTACGCTGTTGCCGTAGGGGTTTGGTGTCACCTCCTCGGGAAATCGATCGATGGGTGGCGTTGTTCTCTGAAAAAGCGGAGAGAAAAAGAGAAAAGACGGGGGAAGTTGAGCATTTCTCCCCAGTTTTTTATCCGACTTTTCGCACAACCGCGTACAGCTCTCTTTGACTGACTCGATCGTCGGGATAGGGCAGCGAACGAGCCCCGGAAGTGACGAGAAGAAATGTTTCCCTTTGTGCGCGTGTTGGCTTTTTCGGAATGCAGCTTTGCTCCTTTTTCGGATGCGGCGAGAGCGAAGAGTTGAAGTGCGCGGCGGATGAGTGAAAGAGGGGAATTGGCTGCTTTCTCCCGGAGCATATCCCCCGATTCTGAAAGGCAAAGATGGCGAGCTAAACGACGTTTTGACGAAACCTATATATTTGGTTCGCACTTCTTTTGGTCGTACGAAGATTAAATGTTACTTTTGCATAGACGCCCCATTTTTGCTCATAGCAGGCGGCGTCGCTTCAAAATTCAATACGAACCCAAGAGGTCTATCCTCTTTCAACCCAAATGCTCAATGGGAATATTCTCGAAACTCTTCGGTCGGAAAGACACTGACAAGCGCGCTCCCGGTTGGCGCGTGGGCGGAACCGAAGATTTTATGACCCTCATTCGTGTTTACTATCAGGCTGTTTTGGCTGCCAATTTCGGTTTGCACGATCTGCGAATGCTGCCCGATTTGCGGGTGTTTAAGCAGACGCTGAAAGTGCCCACGGTGAACAATCGCATCGGTCCGGGCGAAAAGAAAAAGTGCCGGACGATGATGAACGAACTGTACGGCATGCCGGCAGAGTTCTTTGACGAAATCGACAGCAGCGTGAAACGCAATTGTCGGAAAGTCAACGATATGCAGCCCTATTTGTTGCAATTCCAAAACTTCTCGCAGGAGTTGATGATGCTGATGGGTAACTTGCTCAACTGGAAATTCCGACTTCCGAGCTTTCTGAAAGGCGTGCTGCGCAATCTCACCGAGAAAGCCGTGCGCGACGTGTTTACGAAGAACAGTTGGAAAGATGAAGCCGTGCGCAAATCGGTGATGAGTGTACGACAATACAGCCAGAAATTGGGCTATTCCGAAAAATGGATGACTGAATTTGCCTATCATGTCCTGATTCTCGCAAAGAAAGAACCGAAAGCCGACGCTACCGCCGACGAATAAATGCTTGTATCAATCGCCCTCGCGGGTTGCAACGCATGACCGAACAAGAACAACGAACCCTACAGCTATTTGAGACGCGCACACGTCAATTGATCTTGCAGTATAGAGACGCTTCCGAGCGGAATCGCCAATTGCAGGAAGAGATTAGTGCGCGTGATCGGCAAATTG
Source organism: Prevotellaceae bacterium UBA1746 (assembly GCA_905369775.1). Classification (GTDB taxonomy): domain Bacteria; phylum Bacteroidota; class Bacteroidia; order Bacteroidales; family Bacteroidaceae; genus Alloprevotella. Next base: position 1,614 of record CAJPJR010000100.1, on the reverse strand, counting down.
AGGAATTGAAAGCGCAGCTCGATGCGCTCACGCAGGAGTATGCCAATCTCAAAACAGCCAAAATGATCGAAATTAGTTCGGGGGAAAATGCTTCGGCCCAGAAACGCATCGCGAAACTCATCCGTGAGGTGGATAAGTGCATCGCAATGCTCAACGTTTGATTACTAACCGTCTACACTTTGTAAGCGTCATGGCAGAATATACCGATAAACTCTCCATACAGTTGCACGTGAATAACCGCCCGTTGCAAATCACCATCGAGCGCGCAAAGGAGAAAAACTATCGCGATGCAGCTGATCTCATCAATGAGCTGTTCAATCAATATCGTGCCACTTTTCCCCACCAGTCACCGGAGAAATACGAGTCGACCGTCTTGATCGATTTGGCTTACCGGGTCATTGAACTGGAGAACAACACCGATACTTCGCCTTTCGCCGAAACGATCGGCAAATTGAAAGACGAAATCGAAGAGGCGCTCGGTCAACCCGTTGAGGTGACCGAAAACTGAAGAGTGCGCCTACGCTTATCAATATGCCTACCTACTTTTTACATCAATGAACCTATCGCTCCTTATCGTCGCCCTTGTTTGCATCGCCATCGGTGTGGGCGGCGGATATCTCCTATTTAGATATGTGCTTACCGGCATGCTGCGACGTCAGCTGGATGAAGCCGAGAAAGAGGCACAAGTGATCAAAGAGAAAAAGCTCCTCGAAGTAAAGGAGAAATTTCTCAACAAGAAAGCTGAGCTTGAGAAAGAAGTTCAGCAGCGCAGCCAGCGCATTCTCCAATCGGAGAACAAGCTAAAGCAGCGCGAGATGGTGATCAACCAACGTCACGAGGACGTGAATCGTCGCAAGCAGGAACTCGATTCGCAGCAAGGCCGTCTCAAAAACCAAGAGCAGCTGTTGGCGCGCAAAGAAGAGGAACTCGGCAAAATGCACGAGCGGGAAATTGCCAAACTCGAGGAACTTTCGGGTATCTCGGCCGAGGAAGCACGCAATCATCTTGTCGAGAGTCTGAAAGCAGAAGCGCAAACTCGTGCGCAGAGCTACGTCAACGAAATCATGGATGAGGCGAAAATTAACGCCAACAAAGAGGCGAAGCGCATCGTGATTCAAACCATTCAGCGTGTGGCTACCGAAACCGCGATCGAAAACAGCGTGACGGTGTTCCACATTGAGAATGATGACGTGAAAGGTCGCATCATTGGACGCGAAGGTCGCAACATTCGTGCGTTCGAGGCCGCGACCGGCGTGGAAATCGTGGTCGACGACACCCCCGAAGCCATTGTGATCAGTGCCTTCGATCCGGTTCGTCGTGAGGTGGCGCGTTTGGCATTGCACAATCTGATTTCCGACGGACGCATTCACCCCGCTCGCATCGAAGAGGTCGTGAGCAAGGTTAAAAAACAAGTCGACGAGGAAGTAATCGAAACGGGCAAACGCACGGCGATCGATCTCGGTATCCATGGTTTACACCCAGAACTGATCCGTATTGTGGGTAAAATGAAGTACCGTTCGTCTTATGGGCAGAACTTGCTCCAACATGCGCGCGAAACGGCCAACCTGTGTGGTATCATGGCGGCGGAGCTGGGTTTGAACCCGAAGAAAGCCA
>CAJPJR010000099.1 GCA_905369775.1 Prevotellaceae bacterium UBA1746 | reverse complement strand
GACTTGTTCTATGGTAAGCCCAGCGGCGGCGACCATATCAAAGGAGACGGTTCTATTGATATTAAAACGAATTCGAAGTGGGTCACTGTAGATCATTGCCATTTTTGGGACACCGGAAAAACGAGTATGTGTGGAATGAAAAAAGAAAGTGGCCCCAATTACATCACCTACCACCACAATTGGTTTGACCATAGCGATTCACGCCATGCACGTGTGCGAACGATGAGTGTCCACCTATGGAACAACTATTATGATGGTTGCGCGAAATACGGAATAGGTGCAACAATGGGTAGTAGTGTGTTCTCTGAAGGCAACTACTTCCGGGCCACTAAGCATCCTATCTTGATCTCGAAGCAAGGAAGTGATGCAAAGGGAATGGGGAAGTTTTCCGGAGAGTTAGGGGGAATGGTGAAGGAATTTGGAAGCATCTTTGCTGAAAAGGGATTAGGAAGTGAATATACACCGATCAGTTATGTGGATAATCACGAGAGTTTTGATTTCTATCAGGCAACGACGCGTCGACAACAGGTACCCTCCTCCGTGAAGGCGCTCAACGGTGGGAGCACCTATAATAATTTCGATACAGACACTTTACTTATGTATCGGTATTCTCCTGACGAAGCCGCGTCTGTTCCAGCTCGAGTAACCGGATTCTATGGAGCCGGACGCTTGAATCACGGGGCATTGCGTTTTAAATTCAACAATGCTGTTGAAGATTCGAATTCGGCACCGATTCCGGCACTTGAAGCACTCATTGATGCCTACGCTAAATAAATATAGTGTCAAGAAAGGTGGGGAGACGGGCTTTTATGGGCGACAATTCTCTGCACAGCTGTCTTTGGATTGGCATCTATTTCTCCGCTGGTTGGAGTAGCCGGACTTGACAGTACTAAACGAAACACCGTTCTCTGTCTTCGTGCAGGGAACGGTGATTTTTTCTTTTGCCGGTAGGTGGCGAGCTTCTCCGCTGTCGTGATGCAGAGGAGAGAAGAGCCAGAAGATGGTGGATGCGGCGAAACGCTTTGAACAAACTCTACATGTGATTTTCCAGGAATCGCTCGACGGCACGGTAGAAGTCGAAGACGTTTTCTTGGTTGTCGAAACCATGGCCTTCGTTGTCTTTCACCATGTATTCCACTTCCACTCCGCGTCGTCGGAGGGCCGCCACCATTTGGTCGCTTTCGTCCTTGTTGACGCGCGGATCGTTGGCCCCTTGTGCGATGAAGAGCGGGCAACGAATGGCGTCGGCATGCAAGGCCGGCGACGTGGCTTCGAGTTGCGCGCGGTCGCGATCGGGGTGGCCGATTTGTTCGTACATCATGTCGAGCATCGCGCGCCAGTAAGGCGGAATGGTTTGCAGGAACGTGAGCAGATTGGACACGCCCACGTAGTCGATGGCGCAGCAATAAAGCTCCGGTGTGAAGCAAGCTCCCGCCAGGGTGGCATATCCACCGTAGGAGGCACCGTAAATGGCTATGCGTTTCGGGTCGGCTATGCCTGAATCGATGAGCCAATGCACGCCGTCGGTGATGTCATTCTGCATGGTGAGCCCCCATTGCTTGTAACTCTTTTCGAGGAAGTCGCGGCCGTAGCCTGTGCTTCCGCGGAAATTGAGTTGAAAGACCGCATAACCTCTCGAACACAGGAATTGCACTTCAGAGGAGAAGCCCCAATTGTCGCGCGACCACGGTCCGCCGTGGGGATTGACGATGACGGGGAGCGGGGCCGGGAGAGCATCGAGTGTCAATCCGGGGGGCAAACTGAGGTAGGCCTCGATGGTCAGCCCGTCGCGGGTGGTGAACGTCACGGGGTGCATGGGCGCCATGGCCGATTCGGGCAACCACGGGGCCACTTCGGCCAGTAGTTCCACACGATCAGCGGTGCGATCGTAGAAATAATAGGCGCCTTTCGACCGATCGCTGGCCACAAAGACGATGCATCGTTCCTCGCTCTTGTCGGTGTCTACCATGCCGACTTGTTGCGCTGGGAAGTGCTTTTCGAGTCGTTGGCGGTCATCGCGTGCGCGGTCGTCGAAATAGTGGCGCACAGGGTCGCGATGTCCGGCACAAAACGCCCCGAGCAGCCGGCGACGCTTGCGCGAATAGGTGAGCGCGTCCACGTCGTAGCGATCGTGTTCGAACAGTACTTCGCGCTCTTCGGCCGTAGCGGGATCAATGAGCACCAAGGCTGCTTTGTCACGGCCGCGATTGCTCACGCCCCACACCATTTTGTTGTCGGGAGTGAAGAGCGAATAGCACACTGATTCGCGGAAATCGGTGGTGAGCACGGGACGGAATGCTTCGCCTTCGTGGTCGCGGTAGAGAATTTGGGTGTTCACGCCGTCGACGACGGCATAGACCACACGCAAACAACCGTCGTGGTCGGTGGTCCATCCCTGATAGTTACCGGGGTTTTCGGCCAGGAGCGTGAGTTCGCCCGTGTCGAGATCGAGACGATAGGGATCGAAGGCCTCGGGGTTGCGGCGATTCATTTCAATGAGGATTTGCCCGGGCACTTCGGGGAGGTCATCGATGATGTCGGCGCGCACTCCGGGAAAATCGGTGTAGGCGCGTTCGTCGCTCCCGTCGCGGCGAATGCCGAAAAGGTGGTAGTTCTCGTCGCCCCCATCGTCTTTGGCATAAACCAAACGGTCGTTGTCGGCCCAAAGGTGGCCGCCGAGACTGCGTTCTGTCTCGCCGGTGAGGCGAAGTGGGGTGCCGAGTGCGCCATCGGGGGCGATGCTGCGCACAAAAAGGTTCATGCGGTCGCGATAGGGGGCAAGATAGGCGAGATGGCGCCCATCGGGCGAAAGACGGAAGGAGGAAGAAGTGGCGTTGCGGAAGAAATCTTCGAGGGAAATCATGTCGTTGGGGAAGATAATAAAAGAGATGTGCTGGAAATGCGCAAACAAATTTACAGTTTTCGAAGCGAAAGAGGAGCTGTTGCGAAAAGAAAATAGTAACTTCGCTAACGAAAACCGCTTCATGTACAGACAATTCGACACTCTATGTTCGCACTACTTGAGTTTCTCCTACAATCGCTTTGCAAAGGGGTAAGCAAAACCACGAGTTGGCTCCATTCTCTTTGGCTGATCGCCTATCGTCGCTTCAAATCGACGGTGAAGGGGGAAGCCTATCCCCAATCGTCGACGATGTTGGAGCTGCTGTTTCCCAAAATGCAGATCGAATGGAAGGAAAGCGAATTTAAGTGCCAAGAAGACGAGCGAGCCTATGATTTTACCTTCCAGGGAGGACATTTTGTGGCGGTGTGCAGCCGGCGCAACACCATGGTCTCGTTCTATTATCCGTATTTTGTGGCGCGTCCTCTCGGTGCGCTGACGGCAGTGCGCCATGCCAGCAATGAATTCAATAGCCTGGCAGTGGCCAATTTCGCGACTTACTACATCATCGATGCACAGGAGCACCAGGTTTATCTCTACATGCGTTTCGGATTGCCCATCGACTCGACGAAACGGAGCGTGCAAGAAATGCTGGCGGCTCAATTGGAAGCGACTTTCGCCCATGTGCGAAGGACAAGAGCTGAACTCGAGAAGATCGAAGCAAGCGATGACAACAATTTGGAGGAGAACACGGCGATCAGTGAGCGGTTGAACGTCTTGTCGCACGTGGCAGAGATGAATTATGCTCCCGCGTTGGCCGAAGGATTTGAGACCAAAGAGCAGAAACACACGGTGGGCGAAGTGCTTTCGACGTTCATGCCGAACGAAGAACCGGTGACGCTTTTGCGAATGGAAGGCGTATTGACCGGAGAAGGCGACTGCGAGCCTTCGACAATCGAAGTGCTTGAGGCGGAAGAGATTAAGAATTTCCCGTTTGTGGAATACTTGATGACGAAAGGAACCACATTCGAATCGTTGAAGAACAGTGCATTGACGCTGGTGATTAGTGTATTGATCCAAGAAGGCGAACGGAAAGACTGTTTGCTGCACGTGCTTTGCGAGAGCGAAACGAATTATGACCTCTTCTTTCGCGTGACCTTCACTCGCCCCACGGGGATACTTTTGCCACAGCACTCGGCGGTCGTTGCGAAAGCAGAACAGCAAAGCAGTGCAACTACCTTTGTTTTGGCCTATGATAAGGTGGGCGACGGAGAACGCCGGAAGGAGTTTGAATACTTCTGGAACGAAACCCGCGATGCCCTCGAACGCGGCGAAGATTTGACGGAGGCACAAGACGAAATGATGGCCTGCACCACGCCCTACTACGGCTATTGCATGTATTGGGGACGGCGTTTCTATGCGTCGGAGCGTTATTATGAGGCGCTGGCTTACTTCAAAAATGTGTTCCGCTGGCTTTCGCCGCGATTCAGCTACATGAGCAAGGGACAACGCGCGCATTTCTTCGAATTGCTCTTCAGCATCGGCAGTTGCTACAGCGCTTTGGGACTTTACCAACAGGCTTATTACTATTTGGATGGTCTGTATTCGCTGAACAACCACAAGTATAATCGTGCCTACGTGAATGCGTTGGTCAACGGCCACGATTTTCGTGCCCTTTTTGTCATTGATCGCTACTTGGATCAAGAGCAAAAGCAGTTTGAAAGCGAGGGAACGGAAGTGGAGGAGCCGGAGCGACAGGCTTTCGTGCGCTTCTTGAAGCGCCGCCGGGGCACGGCGCTCATTGATGCAGATTTGCTCGACGAAGCCGAGCAGCAATTTCAAGCTCTGCTCGAGTTTCCCGACAGTGAAGGGATTGCGCTCGAAGAATTGCTGCGCATTCAACAAATAAGAAACGACAAAGAAGAAAATACTCAGCCTACTGACTCATGACAATGATCTCTCCTTCGCTGCTCAGTGCGGATTTCGCCAATTTGCAGCGCGACATCGAAATGCTTAACGAAAGTTCTGCGGATTGGTACCATCTGGATGTGATGGATGGGGTGTTTGTGCCCAACATTAGTTTCGGTTTTCCGGTGATGGAGGCCATGGCCCGACACGCACGCAAGCCGCTGGATGTGCATCTGATGATTGTATCGCCCGAAAAGTTCATCCCTCAAGTGAAAGCCCTCGGGGCGCACGTGATGAATGTACACTATGAGGCTTGTACCCACCTGCATCGCGTGGTGCAAGCCATACGCGACGAAGGAATGTTAGCCGGCGTCACGCTCAACCCCCATACGCCGGTGAGTGTGCTCGAAGAAATCGCGCCTTATCTCGACTTGGTCATGCTGATGAGCGTGAACCCCGGCTTCGGCGGCCAGCGTTTCATCCCCACCATGGTCGAGAAGACACGGAAATTGCGCGCCCTCTTGGATGCTTGTGGGTCGGAAGCGTTGATAGAAGTGGATGGCGGTGTGAATCGCGAGACCGGAAAATGGCTTGTCGAAGCCGGAGCTGACGTGCTCGTCGCCGGGAGTGCCGTGTTCAACGCGGCGGATCCGAAAAAGGAAATAGAAGTATTGCGTAATCTTTGAAGCAATGGAAATAACTCCCCTGCTGGACAATAAACAACTCTTTGAATTGATGGCTTTGTTGCGCGATGCGCAACGCGTGGTGATCACTGCGCACCGAGGACCCGACGGAGATGCAATGGGATCGACGCTGGCTTGGGCCGACTACTTGCGTGGTCTTGGCAAACAGGTACGCGTGATTCTGACG
>CAJPJR010000098.1 GCA_905369775.1 Prevotellaceae bacterium UBA1746 | reverse complement strand
GCCTTATATACTACGCTGTTCTGGGCCGCACCCGCCAGGGCGAAGGCGCCGAGAACGGCCAGAGAAAACAGTTTCTTCATGGCTGTTGATGTTTATAATGGGTTATGGATTGTCGGTTTCGGGAGTTTCGCCGCCGTTGTTGTCAGCCGCGTCCTCCTCCCGGTTCGTGTCGGTCGCCTCCGGTGCTTCGGGCAGTTCGGTGCCGTCTACGGTTTCCACCTCCTCTTCGTCGTCGGTGGGCACCTGGCACACGCTGCTGATCACGTCGTTGCGCTTTTTGAGGTCGATCAGGCGCACGCCCTGGGTGGCACGGCCTGCTTGTCGAATGTCTGCGACGCGCAAGCGGAGCGTGATGCCACTTTTGTTGATGATCATGAGATCTTGGTCCTCTGTGACGCTCTTGATGGCCACGACTCTACCCGTCTTGTCGGTGATATTGAGCGTGCGCACACCCTTGCCACCACGATTGGTGATGCGGTAGTCGTCGACCACACTGCGCTTTCCGTAGCCCTGTTCGCTGACGACGAGCACGGTTTCGCGATCTCGGTCGTTGACGCAGACCATGCCCACGACTTCATCGTCTCCATCGTCGAGCACCATGCCGCGCACGCCCGTTGCATTGCGTCCCATGGTGCGCACAGCGCTCTCGCTGAAGCGGATGGCCCGGCCGTTGCGGTTGGCCATGATGATTTCGTCCGTTCCGTTGGTGAGTGCCACGCTGATCACGCGGTCATCGTCGTTGATATTGATGGCGTTCACGCCGTTGGTGCGCGGACGAGAATATTCGGTGAGACACGTTTTCTTGATCACGCCGCGCTGCGTGGCAAACACCACATAGTGCGACTTGCAGAAGTCCTCATCACGCAATTTGCGCACATGGAGGAAGGCATTGATGCGATCGTCGGGCTCGATGTTGAGCATGTTTTGGATGGCGCGTCCCTTCGATTGGCGCGTGCCCTCCTCGATTTCGTAGACACGCAACCAGTAGCAGCGTCCTTTGGCGGTGAAGAACAGCATCGTGTTGTGCATCGTGGCATGATAGATGTACTCGATGAAGTCCTGATCGCGTGTGGATCCGCCTTTGGCTCCGACTCCGCCGCGCCCTTGCGCGCGGAATTCGGCCAGCGGGGTGCGCTTGATGTAGCCGAGGTGACTGATGGTGATCACCACTTCGTCGTCGGAATAGAAGTCCTCGGCGTTGAAGTTCGAGAGATCGGGCAGGATTTCCGTTTTGCGTTCGTCGCCATAGGCGGCTTTGACCTCGAGCAACTCGTCTTTGATCACCTTTTTGCAAAGTTCGGGATCCGAGAGGATCTGATTGAAATAGGCAATGCGCTGTTCGAGTTCGTCATATTCGGCATGGAGTTTCTCCTGTTGCAGGCCGGTGAGCTGCGCCAAACGCATATCAACAATGGCCTTGGCCTGAATTTCATCGAGGGCAAAGCGCTGCATCAAGCGCTCTTGCGCCTCCTGGGTGTTGCGGCTCGATTTGATGATGGCCACCACCTCGTCGATGTTGTCGGAGGCGATGATCAGTGCGCGCAGGATGTGCTGACGTTCGAGGGCCTTGCGCAGGTCGAACTTCGTGCGACGAATCACCACATCGTGGCGGTGTTCGATGAAGTGGCGGATGCAGTCCTTGAGGGTGAGCAACTGCGGGCGCATCTTGGCGGGACTCGTGCCGGGAATGGGCACCAGCGCAATGCAATTGACGGCGAAGCTGGTTTGCAGGCCCGTGAGTTTGTAGAGCTTGTTGAGCACCACATTGGCATTTTGCCCGCGCTTGACGTCCACCACGATGCGCATGCCTTCGCGGTCCGACTCGTCGTTGACATTGGTGATGCCCTCGACCTTGCCCTCTTTGGCCAATTGGGCGATGGATTTCACCAGGTCGCCGGTGTTGGTCCCGTAAGGCACGGCGCGCACCACGATCTTGTCGTGCAAGGTTCCGGCTTCAATTTCGGCTTTGGCACGCAGCATGACGCGTCCGCGCCCGGTTTCGTAGGCACTGCGGATGCCTGCGTTGCCCAAAATGTAGGCTCCGGTCGGGAAATCGGGGCCCTTGATGTGCTGCATGAGGCCGTCGACATCGATATCGGGGTTGTCGACATAGGCCACACAGCCATCGATCACTTCACCGAGGTTGTGTGTGGGCACATTGGTGGCCATACCCACGGCAATACCGGTGGCGCCGTTGACCAAGAAGGAAGGAATGCGGGTGGGCAACACCGAGGGCTCGTCGCGCGAGTTGTCGTAGTTGCGGTTCATGTCGACCGTTTCCTTCTCGATGTCCTGCATCATGGCTTCGCCCACGAGACTCATTTTGGCCTCTGTGTAACGCATGGCTGCCGCCCCGTCACCGTCCATCGAACCAAAGTTACCTTGTCCGATCACCAGGGGATAGCGCATGGCCCACGGTTGTGCCATGCGCACCAAGGCGCCGTAGACCGAGCTGTCGCCGTGGGGGTGATACTTACCGAGCACCTCACCGACGATGGCGGCCGACTTTTTCGTCGCCTTATCGTGCGTGATTCCCATGTCCATCATGCCGTAGAGAATGCGGCGATGCACGGGCTTGAAGCCGTCGCGCACATCGGGCAGCGCACGGCTCACGATGACGGACATCGAATAGTCAATATACGAGGACTTCATTTCCTCCTCGATATTCACTTGTTTGATTCTATCTGTTTCTTGGATCATTGTTTGGGCGTTTGCAGCCGCTCAACGGTTCGGCAATAGGTGAGCCGGATGCCGAATCGGGGCCATATAACTTGTGCAAATATAAGCATTTCGCTCCACACGCGCACGCGATCTTGCGTTTTTTTCGCGCGCACAAGCCCACAATGGCACTTTTAAGCCCCGCTGAGCCACTTTCTCACTCGGCGCTGTGTTTCTATCGGGGAAAATTCCCTGGCGATTCATTTCGATGCCCTTCATCGTGCTTTCGGCGGAGGGCAACCTTCCGTTTGCTCCCTCAGATCATGTGTTGGCTCCGTAGGACGGCGCGTCTTCTCAGCGCCAATCTCTCTCTCGCTTCGCGCCAAAGTTTTCTGCCTTCGCATTGCCGGCGAAAAGAGGGGAAATTTGGCAGAAAAATGGGGAAGAAAACAGGAAAAGCTCCCGCTTTTTCGGTGCCTCCTCCCCTGTTTTTCCCATCGCGACGCCTCCCCTGCTCTCTCGGAGGCCGCCTTTTCGCCCCGCGCCTCCGACCGACGGAATCGATGTCGTGGCCAAACTTTGCAGCCCGCTGCGCATCGAGCAGCTGCCGGGACGGTTTGCGTTGGACACGCGACGAACGCGCATCATTCGCGGGCACATCGATCGGCTGCTGCGGAGAAGGGAAACAAAAACGCCCCCGGTCTACGAAAATAGACCGAGGGCGGGAATTGGAATGTGCCGACCTCGCAGCAGGAACTGCCGCGCGACGGCTCAGCGTCTGCCTTTGCGTTTGCCGAAAAGTCCGGTAAACCCGCGCAGACGGCGGAAGAGTTTGTAGCCGGTGAGCGCTCCGTCGAAGATCCACCACGCACGGGTAGCCGTGCTCATGAGGGTTTCCAGCACATTGCCGTCACCGGCCGGTGGCGCCGTGAGGGTTGTGAGATCTTTGCTGATCTCTTCGCCCACTTTTTGCAGCTCCAATTGGAGTCGCTTCTGGCGCCATCGCACTTGTTCGAGGGAAATGTATGTGCTCATGGCTGAGACGAATTGAAAGCAGTGGTGTCGCCGACAGTGGTTCCCCTTCGTTCATCGCGCACGCCCATCTCTCCTTCTTCCGACAGCAGGAGCGCCACGAGAAAGCGGGTGATGGGATCGATGATGAGCGATTTGCGGAAGAGAATGAGCAGCAACGCCACCACAACGTAGAACAAAGCCACCAAACTTGCGGATACCACGTAGCCGCCCACGATGGGGGCCAAATAGACCACAGCGGCAAACGAGAGCATGATGGCCACCAACGATGCGAGACAAAAGAAGACTACGCCGATAAGTATGGCCGAAAGTAGCATAGTGATGCGACTCACGGCGTCTAAGCGCAGGGTTTCCAACTTGAGATCGACGTAGCGCTTGAGATTGCGCACCAGCCGCTCCAAGATTCTCACATTCTGATCACTCGACATCATCGTGCGTCAGTTTTTCAAAGGGGACACGCCTGCGCGTGCTTAGTCGTTGGCCGTGTTAAGTTCGTCGGCAATGTCGTCGACCAGGCTCTCGAGCTCTTTGCCGTTGAGCTTAATGCCACGCTTGCGGATAGCGTCTGCAATGCGGGTACGCATATTTTCGCCCTTTTCGGGTGCGAAAAGAATGCCACATGCGGCGCCTACTGCTGCACCGCCCAAGAAAGCTGCTAAAATACTGAGACCTTTCATATCGTTCTGAGATTAAATTGAGAATGTTTCGAGTCCAAAAATAGCACTTTCTCTTCAGAACACCGCAAACAATGGAGGAAAAAGGAGTTGTTTACTGTTTTTTATGATTACGTATCGCATCTGATCCTTCATTTCCTTGTATTTTTGCGTCGTATTATATGCGTCATCCTCGGAAACGGGATGAGCAGACCACCAGGACAACAAACATCTACAGAAATAAAACGTCACTGAAATGAAGAACCCTGCTATCCTCGCTCTAAGTCTCTGCGCCGTAGCCCTGTTCGCCGCTTCTTGCAAATCGCAGGAGAGCGCCTATCGCCAGGCTTACGAACGGGCCAGAGCACAAGAGATGAACAAGCCCACTCAGACGGTTACCATCATTCCCCAAAACACGCAGCCGCAGCCCGTGCAGCCCGCTCCCGTGCAGCAACCTGCCGCACCTGTGGTGCAGCGCACCGTGGTGGTGGAGGAAGACAACACTCCCGTGCGTACCATCCAAGGCGAGAAGCGCGTCATCGACGGCGAGCCTTTGAAGGCATTCAGCGTGGTGGTGGGTAGTTTCGTGAACGAAACCAATGCCCGCGGCATGATGAACACGCTGCGCAATCGCGGTTATGCTGCTCGTGTGATGAAGACGAACGAAACAATCAACGGACACACCGGATGGTATCGCGTGGTGGCTTCGTCCTTCTCCTCGAAAAGCCAAGCTGTGCAAAGCAAAAATTCGCTTCGCGACACGTATCCCGGCGCTTGGATCCTGGGCAACTAATCCCAACACATGCGGCACAATTGACGCCGCACTGCACACAAAACCACACAACGCGAGCGACGTCGGCACAGACGTCGGCTCGCGTTTTTTGTTCCCCCTACCCTCTCTGCACAACGCCCCCTCGGAAGGAGAACGATACGACAAAGCCCCGAAAATCGAAGTGATTTTCGGGGCTTTGTCAGTGTGCGCTGCTTTCGGCGCAAAGAGAGGGGCTGAACTTAGCTTTCGCAGCTGCGACAGGAGACAATGTTGCTGAGCAACTCCTTGCTGATGCTCTGGCTGCGCTGGTAGTAAAGTCCTTTCACTCCGAGGCGCCAGGCTTCGATGAGCAGTGCATTGACTTCCTTGACGGAGAGTCCAGGCGGGATGTTGATGTTGAGCGACTGTCCTTGGTCGATAAACTTCTGACGGATGGAGGCCTGGAGGATGATCTCGTGCTGCGAAATCTCTTTGAAGGTCTTGAACACCTCTTTCTCTCGGTCGGAGAGGAAATCAAGGTGCTGCACCGATCCCTGATTGAGCATGATGTTGCGCCAAACGTCCTCGGTGTTGCGTCCTTTTTCGGCGAGCAGCGCCTCGAGGTAGCGATTTTTGCGAATGAAGTTGCCCTTGGCGAGCCCGGCCTTGTAGTAATTGGACGAATAGGGCTCGATGCCGGGCGAGACTTGTCCGAGAATCGACGAACTGGAGGTGGTGGGCGCAATGGCCGTCACGGTGGTGTTGCGATATTTCGGCCCGTCGTAGGTTTCGCATTCGTCGAAGATGGGAGCGCACCCGTAGGTTGCTGCGAGTTCGAGCGAAGCTTGTTGGGCTTGTTCGTGGATGTGACGGAAAATCTGCGTGGTGAGATTTTTAGCCTCCATCGATTCGAAGGGAACGAGGTTCTTCTGCAACAGGGAATGCCAACCGAGCACACCGAGCCCCAGCGCGCGGTGGCGCTCTGCGAAGCGATTGGCTTGACGCAGGAAGGCGGAATCGCGGGTCTTCTCGATAAACTCAGACATCACGGCGTCGAGGAACCAAATGGCGAGGCGCACGGCATCGGTGTCCTTCCACTCGTCCCACAATTCGAGGTTCATCGACGAAAGGCAGCACACGAAACTCTCTTCCTCGGAATCGGGGAGCTGAATCTCGTTGCAAAGATTGGAATGCGTGATTTCCAGACCGAGTTGCTGGTAGATTTCCGGCTTGTGGGCGTTGACATTGTCTGAGAACTGGATGTAGGGCAGGCCTTTCTGCTGTCGGCTCTCGAGCACACGGGCCCAGATCTTGCGC
>CAJPJR010000097.1 GCA_905369775.1 Prevotellaceae bacterium UBA1746 | reverse complement strand
ACAAATGGGTAGTCCAACGGCAGCCCTCACGCTGGTCCAAGAAGGCAACGTGAAAGGTTCGTTCACCACCGACACTCCCCAGCGCCGTTTTGTCATCTTCGATACCGGTAGAGAATACCCCCAACCGGAAGCCGTCGGTGGCGTACCCAATCAGAATTTGCATGCCGATCACGACATCGACTACGTCATTGCTGTGCCCACCGGGGGGAAGCTCACCGCCCAAGCGGAGCGACTCGCCGAAATCCACCGCCAACGCGGTCTCAGTGTGAAAGTGATTCCGGCCAACTTGCTCTACAATGAGTTCTCGTCCGGCACCCCCGATGCCAATGCGCTGCGCCGCTATTTGAAAATGCTCTATGACCGAGCCACCACCCCCGATAAGGCGCCCCGCTACCTGCTCTTGATGGGAAAAAGCCCCTGGGACAACCGCTTCGTCACGGAGGAATGGAAAAATGCCAATGTCGACGACTACTTGCTGGCCTACGAATACGACGCCTCCACGCAAAGCATCGGCACCGTCAGCAGTTTTGTGACCGATGACTTCTATGCTCTGCTCGATGACGGCGAGGGAAAATACATCTACTCCGAAAAAGTAGATCTCTCTACCGGCCGTATGGTCTGCACCACCGAGGAGGAGGCCAAGATTTTCGTGGACAAAGTGGAACGCTACCTCAAAAACGAAGACGCGGGCCCTTGGAAAAATCGAATTGTCATGATGGCCGATGACGGCGACTCCAATGAGCACGCCGAAGATGCCGAACGTGTGAGCAAAACGATCGCGCAAAGCGGTAAAAAGCGCTTCACCATCGACAAAGTCTACTGGGATTACTACACGCGCGTGCCGGGAGCGACCAGTCTCACCTATCCGGCAGCCACAACCTCCATCCAACAGTCCATTGCTTCGGGGGCAGCGCTGTTCAACTACAGCGGTCACGGATCGCCCACCGTGATATCGAACGAGAAAACTCTCGTGCTCGACGACTTCAAACGCTATTCTGCTCCCCACCTGGGACTGTGGGTCTTGGCTTCTTGCGAGATCAATCCCTTCGATTCCAAAGAAAATAATCTCGCCGTCGTATTTCTCTTCCGTCCCAATGCGGGTGCCGTGGCCTTCATGTGCGCAACACGTGCCGTTTACGCCACGCAAAACAATGCACTCAACATTGAATTCTGCAAACGCCTGTTCACACGAGACACCAGCGGCCGACTTACGACTATGGGAGAGGCGTTGCGCCAGGCAAAAAACGAATTGATTTCATCGCAATCCGATCTCACGATCAATAAGATGAAATATGTGCTATTCGGCGACCCGGCTATTTCGCTCGCGGTGCCCACCGGCACCGCTGTGCTCGACAGCATTGACGGAAAAGCAGTGACTTCCACATCAGCGATCCGCCTTTCGGCCGGCCAAGTGGTGAAATTTTCCGGACACGTTGAGGATTCGAACGGAAATGGTGCGGTAGATCAAACGTTTAACGGAATGCTTTCCGCAGAAATCTACGACCGCAACGAAACGCTTACCTGCAAAGACAATGACGGCAGCGCTGCGCGAATCGGAAGAAGCCCACTGACTTTCACCATGCACGGGCATCGTGTATTTCGTGGGACGACTCGCGTCGAAAATGGTCATTTCACGATTACCGCCTCCATTCCACGTGACATTAGTTACAGTGACGATGCTGCAAAAATCAGCTTTTATGCCGTAAGCGACGACAAACAGACGGAATGCAACGGCGTGAATTCGGGTTTCCACCTCAACGGCACCGCCGAACAAGCCAGTCCCGACACCCTTGCCCCCAAAGTGGTGGCTTATCTCAACGAAGTCGAGACGCCGGAATACGGAGTCGTCAACCGCAATCCGACACTGATAGCCGACATCTCCGACGACGCCGGCATCAACATCGCCGGAACGAGCATCGGTCACGACATCGAACTCACGCTCGACGACGATTTGTCGAACACTACCAGCCTGAACGACTATTTCACCTACGCCCCCGGTTCTTACAACAGCGGGCAACTCGTCTATCGCCTCCCGACACTCACCCCGGGTCTCCACACAATGACCCTCCGCGTTTGGGATGTCAACAACAACTCCACCACACAACGACTGGGTTTCATCGTTTCTGATGGAGTAGGGCAGTCAACTCGCGTGTATTCCACGGTGAATCCCGCCTCAACGCACACGACTTTTGTGGCCGGTTTCCCCTCCGTGGGAGAAAATGAGGCCAATATCCTCTGGGAAGTGTTTGATCGCACCGGAAAATTGGTATGGACTAAACATAATTCCGTTGCCGCAAAATCAGGCACCTCTGCTGTCGCTTGGAATCTCCACACAAATGGCGGCGCACCCGCGGCGGAAGGCGTGTATGTGGTGAAGGCCACGATCAATGTGCCCGGCAAAAAATCCCAACACGCGACTCAAAAACTCATTATCGTCAGACCCTAATCAAGCCCTCGAGGCCTATTCATTCAATGAAACGCATCTTTCTTCCCATTTTCCTCGTCGCCGCAACCGGCATCGCCCATGCCGACGATGACATCCGCGACAAATTCAATCCGGTCTACACGGCTGTGATTTCCCAAACCATTGCTTCCGACGCCCGCGCCGCTGCACTCGGCGATATCGGCGCAGCAACCGATCCGGATGTGAACTCTCAAAGCTGGAACCCCGCAAAATATCCCTTCACCATCTCGCGGGCCGGCGTTTCTCTCAACTATACGCCCTGGCTTCGCCAACTTACAGAGGGCATAGCCTTGGTGAATGCCGTGGGTTATTCGCGTCTTGGAGATTACCAAGCCCTCTCCGGCTCGATCAAATACTTTACTGTCGGCGAAGTCCCCCTGCAAAACACCAGCGGAAGCATCCGTCCCTACGAATTTGCTGTAGATTTGGCCTATTCACGCATGCTTTCCGAACGTTTCTCGGCAGCCGTGGCCATGCGCTACATGTATTCAGATCTCACCGGCCACTATTCCAATGAGGTCACCCCGGGATCGGCCTTTGCCGCCGATGTAGCCATGTATTGGAACAACTATGTGAACATCGGCTCCCGCGAATGTAACCTCGCACTTGGTTTGAATGTGAGCAATATCGGTTCGAAAATCAACTTCGGTTCGGAGTATTCCTACTTCATTCCCACCAATCTGCGCCTCGGTGCCAATTTGCTCATTCCGGTCAACGAGTTCAATCGCTTTTCCATCATGGCAGATGTCAACAAACTCCTCGTTCCTTCCATTCCGCTGCGACAAGACAACGAAAGCAACGAAGACTACCAACAGCGCATCCGCAAAGATCACTATGACATCTCTCCCATCTCGGGCATGTTCAAGAGTTTCAACGACAGCGAACGCGGTTTCAAAGGTGAGCTGGAAGAAATACTATGGAGTGTGGGTGCGGAGTACACCTACAACGACAAGTTTGCCCTCCGCGCCGGCTACCATCACGAAAGTAAAGCGCAGGGCAATCGCAAATACTTCACTTTCGGTGCCGGTTTCAAGATGAATGTGCTCAGCATCGACGCCGGTTACGTCGTCGCCACCACACCTTCCAATCCTCTCGACCAAACGCTTCGCGTCTCTCTGGCCTTTGACATGGACGGGCTCCGCGAATTGATGGGCAAAAGTCGCTAATCATTCACTCCCAATTCCCTCATCTTGACATGAACATCAGAGTAGGTTACGGTTACGACGTACATCGTCTCGTCGAAGGTCGCGATTTGTGGCTGGGCGGTGTGCACATTGAGCACACACTCGGACTCCTCGGCCACAGCGACGCCGATGTGCTCATTCACGCCATCTGCGATGCGCTGCTCGGCGCCGCCAATCTCCGCGACATCGGCTACCACTTCCCCGACACTGCGCCCGAATACAAAGGAGCCGACAGCAAAGTGCTGTTAAGCCGCACCGTCGATCTCTTAGCTCAACACGGTTATCGCGTAGGCAACGTAGATTGCACTGTTTGTGCGGAGCGTCCCAAAATCAATCCCCACATCGACGCCATGAAAGCCGTTCTCGCCCCACTATTGCGCGTGGATCTCGATGCTGTCTCGCTCAAAGCCACCACAAGTGAGCGCATGGGCTTCGTCGGCCGCGAAGAAGGCATGGCCGCCCACGCCGTTGCGCTGATCGAACGCGTATAGTTCCTCACTTTCCCCCCCGAACAAAAAGAAGTCGGTAGTTCAAGAGATTTGAACTACCGACTTCTTTTTGTTTGAGGCAGAGATTCACTTATTTGTAGATAGTGATTTCAGGAAGGATATCGTTATCATCTATCAGCTTGACACGCCCTTCTTGACATAAACCACACAAAATGCAGCAGTCACCCCGAAAAAGAACGACTGCTGCTCGAATGCATTTGAAGATTAAGACCGACGAATCAATCCCAGTCCATCAACTCGTCTAAAGATTCATCGAAGTTTTCGCAAAGCTTCTCCAGATCCTTCAGCGGAGATATGGTCACAACACCACTAATTTCAGACATTGCCCTAATGATAAGCTCTTTGTCGCCAGAAGCTAAGGCATGATCCAGCACTTTGTAGTGCTGTCGCAAAACCTCTCCGCGTTCTTCGAAGGTAGAGGTGAGAAACAACTCCGTCGCCTTGTATTTTGCAACGGTTTGCGCCAACTGCACGCGCGACATCGCCTCAACTTGCTTGGTGTGTTCCTGGAGCTGAACACATTGTGTGTAAAGTCCCGCCACATTTTGCACCATACTGATGCCTTCATTCAATTGTTGCGCTGCTAAATTCACTTCTTGCACAAGTGAAACGGCCTTATTTTCGGGAGCATCTATCTCCTCATATTCGGCATACTCGGCATTTTCGTGCTCACTCCCTCCGTCGTAGGGCATCAATTCACCCTCCGATTCATAATACTGTTCATTTTCGAAATTCATCTGATTGAAGCTTTTGCAGTTTTCTTGAATTCGTTAGCCGCTTTCACGAGGGCCATAATTTCGATCTGCGTCAAATTGAAATCTTCTTTCTCGAAAACTCTTTCTCGCAGCGGCTCGTAGATCGCCATGAAACCCATATTGCTCTTCGCAATGGCACCGATGATCTCAATGGCCCGAAGTGTGTTTGCCTTACCGAAAGCATATCCTTCGGAAATCTTACCCATTGCTTCGATCATTTGGCTTTGGAACTCCGCATTGGCTGCTTTCTCTCCCAAATAGGAACTAATCAGACTTCCCACCCCTACGATAGCGGCAGCACCCGCAGCAAACTTCGGATTCTTGGTAACAAATTGCAGTCCGCCTTCGCTACTGAGCACATGCCCCGCAACGCCAAACAGCGCATCGATTGCTTCACCCGCATAATCCGCATTGAGATCAGTGGTATCCATTTCCAGTCCCGGCAAATCCAGCACATCGTAGTCCATCTCATCGTGCACCACAGACAATCCACCACCTTTTTTCTTTTCCGTCACATAATATACAAGTTCAGAAGCCAGATACAAATTACGATATGCGCAACCACGAACATAAGCAAGCAGGTAAAACACACGCTCACTGATGTTCTTCATCTCGTTAAACTCCTCATTGGCAGCCTGAGTCAAACGTTGCATGTCTTCTGACTTCGCAGCATTCTTGCCCGAATCCGTCAAGAAAGAGAAAAATCCCTCTTTATCCGTGCTGCGATTCGCCACTTCCTCAAATTCTTCGACCAGCGGTGTGAGGTGATCATCTTCGATCAACGCACGGAAGCTCGGTAGGTTCTCCATTTCCGGGAGAGCATGCCCCTCATCGTTCAGAACGCCATGACGGAAATCCATAGCCGGCCATCGGTCACCCTGGTTTTCCAAATGAAATTCCGTATATACTTCAGCTCCCACCTCTGGATACAATGACCTTGCACTGAAGAACCAGAGTTTCGCGTCTAAGAGCTCACGCTTCATCTGCGATCGTTGCGGTTCGTCTTGGGATTCAGCCTCGTTTTGCCAATCCAATAGATTCAGATAGTCCTCTTTCAAAATCTCATAATCTGAAGAAGTTCCCACCGCAAACTCGGGGCAAGGAATACCCAATACTGTATTTATGGCAAAACGCAGTACTAGCCATTGCCTCTTCGCACAATATTCTATTTTTTTTGAAGCCTCCGACAACTTACCTTCCAGCACTTTGCACTCTTTCGTCAGGCGCTTTTGGTCAGACTTGTACGTATCATACCGTAACTTCTCCTTATCATAGTTGGACGAAGCCGAAATGTCATGCCACAAAGCCAAGAGGGTGCAAACAATAGATATACCAATGCCCCAAAACAGCGCCATTTTTGTCCATCCCCATGTGTTCCACGAAATATCGAACACTAATTTCAGCACCCAAATGAGGCAATGGAATAAAAAGAGCACTATCGTCACCCCGGCCGTGATCCCAAACGCGATTTGTGCGGTTCCCTTCATCATAGGTTCGGGCTCTTCGGGACATTCTACCTCTACAAGATTTTTGAGTTCCGCTTTTTTCTCCTCACACTGCTTTGCCGTGCGTTCGTGAGCGCGGCTCAAATTCTCCATTTCCTTGTCATACGGATTCGTAGTGCGCGTAATCTCCGGAACATGGTGCAGGAATTCAAGTTCCTCTTCCGTCAATTCTCTCTTTGCCATAAAGACTCAATTTAAACATTAGACATATGGGGGCTCCATTCAGATTCTTTGAAGCGCACCCTTAGTATTAACTG
>CAJPJR010000096.1 GCA_905369775.1 Prevotellaceae bacterium UBA1746 | reverse complement strand
ACTTGCGTGGGCTTGGCAAACAGGTGCGCGTGATTCTGCCGACACCGTGCCCGGACTTCTTGAAATGGTTGCCGGGAGCCAGAGGTGTGCTCTATTTTTCGAACGACGACATGCGACCGATGGCGACAAAGTTCATTCAAGAGGCCGATTTGATCTGCCTTTTGGACTTCAATGCCCTGCATCGCTTGCAAGACATGGGGCCGGTGGTGGAGCGGGCGAAGGCGAAGCGAATCATGATCGATCATCATGAGGGGCCCGACGAGAAAGCGGCGGATTTCATCGTGTCGCGTCCGGGCGCTTCGAGCACATGTGAGTTGGTCTTCAAGCTGATTTATCAACTCGGGGCGTTTGACGAACTCTCTCGCAACGCCGCTGCATGCATCTATTGTGGCATGATGACCGATACAGGTGGGTTTGCCTATGCGTCAAACGATCCTGAGATCTTTATCATCATTGCCCACTTACTGACCAAGGGGATTGACAAGGACAAGATCAATCGAAATGTGAACAACACGTGGTCAGAAAATCGATTGCGCTTCTTTTCCTACATCTTGACCGAACGCCTGCGTTTCTTCCACGATCATCGGGCCGGGTTGTTCACGATCACCCGCGAAGACATGAAGCGTTTCCACTATGTACGCGGAGATGCAGAAGGTTTGGTCAACGAACCGCTGAAAGTGAAGGGCATGCGACTGAGCATTAGTCTGAGAGAGGACACGGAAGTGGACAAAATTCGCGTCTCGGTGCGCAGTGTCGACGATTTCCCGGCCAACAAATTGGCCGAAGAGTTCTTCAATGGCGGCGGACACTTCAATGCTGCGGGCGGCGAACTCCCCTTTCCGCTGGAAGAGGCCATCAAAACTGCAGAAAAGGCCATCGAAGCCTATGCTGATCGCCTATAAATCGCCCTCCGTTCGCAACGAACAACATGACCGACGGCATTTTTTGTGCCGTCGGTTTGTTTTTCTTGCAATAAACGCGTATTTTTGCGGAAATCGTTCATTTCAAAAATCAGAAAGCCTATAGAAACATACTCTACTTCAAACTAATCGTTCAATGAGTATGGACAGCAAAAATAGAATGACCGACGACGCGTTGGTAAAAGCTTACATCGGAGGAGACGCAGAAGCCTTCGATTGTTTATTGACGCGCCATCAAGATCGATTGTTCCAGCACATTTTCTATGCAGTGCACGATGAAGACTTGGCAAACGACATATTTCAAGAGACTTTTGTCAAGGTGATTCTCTCGCTACGCAAGGGAAATTATGTGGAACAAGGTCAGTTTTTCGCTTGGCTTTCGCGAATCGCCCACAACTTGGTGCTTGATCATTTCAAAACACAGCGCGGACAGTGCAGTTATGACGAAGATGGTCAGGAATTTGCCGACGAAACCACGTCGCAGTTGGCTTGTGTGGGACGAGAAGAGGAAATGATTCGTATGGAATCTATAGAAATGGTGCAGAAATGGATCACTTTGCTGCCGGATGAACAGCGCGAAGTGGTGAAAATGCGCTTCTATCAAGAAATACCCTTCAAAGAAATTGCGGAAAAAACGGGGGTGGGCATCAGTACCTCGCTGGCAAGAATGCGCTATGCGCTGCTCAACCTCCGAAAAATGGCAACCAGAGCGGGAATGTTGAAGTGAATGCGACCGAAAGACGCAAAAATACCACGTTTCGCGCATTAAATGGGAAGTTCCGTCGTTTAGAGAATAACGAACTAAGTGATATTCTCCTGAAGCCTATGGAACACTCTACTCCACTTCCCCACTCTCCCAAACATGAGACATTAGAATTTATCAAACGATTCGCTCGTTTACAGCTTATTGCGGAACCTGCTTTGGCTTGTGGCCTTAGAATTCAAATGGTCAGCCCGCAATGTGCCGGCGGAACGTGTTGAATGCGCAAAATGGAATGCATGAAAAAGATTTTGCTCCTCGGATCGGGTGAACTCGGGAAAGAGTTTACGATCGCCGCCCAACGTTTGGGACAATATGTCGTGGCTTGCGACGCCTACCGCGGTGCGCCCGCAATGCAAGTGGCCGATGAATGTGAGGTGTTCTCCATGCTCGATGGAGAAGCACTGGATCGCGTCGTCGAAAAGCACCATCCCGACCTCATTATCAGCGAAATTGAAGCCATTCGAACCGAACGACTTTACGAATATGAGGCGAAAGGCATCCGCGTAGTCCCCTCTGCCAGAGCGGTAAACTACACGATGAACCGAAAAGCCATCAGAGATTTGGCAGCAAAGGAACTCGGAATCAGAACGGCACGCTACCATTACGCCACAACTGAGGAGGAACTGCGCAAAGGAGCCGAGGACCTCGGGTTTCCCTGCATCGTCAAGCCGCTAATGAGCTCAAGTGGAAAAGGACAATCCGTGATGCGTTCCGTAGATGACGTGAAACACGCATTCGAATACGGCATGGCGGGAAGCAGAGGGGATGTCAAGGAGCTCATCGTCGAAGAATTCGTTGATTTCGACTACGAAATAACTCTACTCACCGTGACGCAAGACAACGGCAACACGTTATTCTGCGCTCCCATCGGACATGTGCAAGAAGATGGCGACTATCGCGAGAGCTTCCAGCCGAGAGCGATGAGCACAGCCCACTTGCAAGAGGCTGAAAGTATGGCGAAAGCTGTGACAGAAGCCCTGACCGGAGCCGGAATTTGGGGAGTAGAGTTTTTCGTCAGCGAGAAAAACGGCGTTTACTTCAGCGAATTGTCGCCGCGCCCGCACGATACCGGTATGGTGACCCTAGCGGGAACACAAAACTTCAATGAATTCGAACTGCATTGCCGTGCGGCATTGTCTTTGCCCATTCCGTGCGTGAAAAACCTCCGCATCGGAGCCAGCGCCGTGATCTTAGCCGGCGATCATGCGGAAGGCACGCCTGATTACCTCGGATTAGAAAGAACGTGTGAGGAGGATGCTGATCTGCGCATCTTCGGAAAACCCAGCATGCGCCCCAAGCGTCGAATGGGAGTTGTGTTGGTGAGCGGAGAATTGGGGGGCGACCTCGAGCAAGTCCGTGACAAGGCAAAACGGCTCGCCGGTTATGTTCAAGTGGTTCCGAAGAAGAATTGACTAAACATAAAGTTTCTCGCGTATTTCTGCATTCGTTGTCGAATAGTCGGGAATACGTCACAGAAATGAGCCTTTGAGAGCTCGGTTTTTGCGCATCTCTTGAAGGCAAACGGAGAGGTGCAGCGCGTACTGCCCCATTTTGTCCACACCCTACCCCTTTCTCGTCCGCCGACACGAACAAACCGCAGTGGGAACATGGGATTATCGTAAAATCCCCGCCGTGATAACCGAAACCTCACCAACCTATCGATGATTCCTCCCACCGGCTAAACCGCCCGATCGAGCAATTGCCCGATTGGGCGCTTTATTTTGGCCATTAGCCACAACGGGAAGACAAAACATGGGGGCTTTTTCTTCAGAATCTGTTTTTTTGCGAGGCCATGAAGCCAGATCGCTCTTTTTTGACTAACTTTGTAGGCGGATACACGGAAGTTCGTTTTCAGTTCTCCGTAAGATCCTCGTGATATTGCTTTTATCTTTATCCTAATCCAAGTTCGGAAATGAAACTCATCCTGATGACTCGTCCTGATTTCTTCGTCGAAGAGAGTCAGATCATCACTGCTTTGTTCGATGAAGGGCTGGAACTTCTGCATGTGCGCAAGCCAGATTCAGAACCTGTCTATTCGGAACGATTACTCTCGCTCATTCCCGAAAACTACCACAAGAATATTGTGGTGCACGACCATTTCTATCTAAAAGGTGAATACGGTTTGAAAGGCATTCACCTCAACGCGCGAAATACTCAGCTTCCCCACAACTACAAAGGACACATTTCTTGTAGTTGTCAGAGTGCAGACGAACTCAGAGAGAGAGTTCGTTCGTTCGACTATGTCTTTTTGTCACCTCTCTTCGATGCAACGCGCGAAGACGGCTTCAGTGAGAATTTCAGTGCGCGCATGCTGAATGAAATGGCCGAAAAGAAACTGATCGGGCGGAAAGTCATGGCCTTCGGCAACGTCGATGCCGACAATCTTCCCCTGGTCAAAAGTCTCGGTTTCGGTGGTGCCGTCATTTTGGGCGACCTTTGGAATCGCTTCAACATGCACACCAACAGAGATTACAAGGATCTCATCACTCACTTCCGCAAGTTGCGGCGAATGGCCGAATGACCCCGCGAAGCCAAGGCGATAGAAATCCTTACATCGTGAGAGAAACTTCCCACCAATCAACTCTTTCAATAAAATGAACAGTAACTTCAAAGTCTTCTCGGGCACGAAAACACGTTATTTGGCCGAGAAAATCTGTGACAATCTGGGCTGCAAGCTCGGAGATGTGAGCATCACTTATTTCTCGGACGGCGAGTTTGAGGTTTGCTATGAGGAGTCTATTCGAGGCTGCGACGTCTTTCTCGTACAAAGCACGTTTCCCTCGACCGACAACCTGATGGAGCTTTTGCTGATGGTCGATGCGGCCAAACGTGCTTCGGCGCGTACCGTCAATGCCGTGGTACCCTACTACGGTTGGGCCCGTCAGGACCGCAAAAGCAAGCCCCGTGTTTCCATCGGAGCCAAGCTGGTCGCCAATATGCTGGGCGTAGCCGGCATTGATCGCGTGATCACCATGGATCTCCACGCCGATCAAGAGCAAGGATTCTTTGAAGTTCCTGTAGATCACCTGTTTGCGTCGACTATCCTCCTCCCTTACGTCAAGAACCTCAATCTGAAAAACATCTGCATCGCAACGCCGGATGTCGGAGGCTCGAAGCGCGCAAGCACCTACGCGAAATATCTCGATTGCCCCATGGTCATTTGCAACAAGACCCGTAAGCGTGCCAATGAAGTTGACTCCATGGACGTGATCGGCGATGTGAAGGATATGGACGTCGTACTGGTAGATGATATGGTGGACACCGCAGGCACGATCACCAAAGCCGCCGACCTCATCAAGTCGAAAGGCGCACGTTCCGTGCGTGCTTTGGCCTCACACTGCATCATGTCCGGCCCCGCCGACGAGCGAGTCGAAAACAGTCAGCTCGAGGAAATGGTCTTCACCGACTCAATTCCCTACACCGGTTCCTGCTCAAAAGTGAAACAGCTGAGCGTCGGAGCACTGTTTGCCGAAACCATTCGCCGAGTGCTCGAGAATGAGAGCATCAGCAGTCAATATCTCATCTGATTTATTCCAATAGAGAGAGGCGTGTTTGCGCCGTACCGATGGAGATCGGTCCGCGAAACGCATTGATACGGCATCGTGTCATTGCGTATCGGGAGTGCATCCACGCCTCTCCTTCTATCTCGCTTTTTTCTAAGCTTTTCCTTCTCACAGAATTTGCATGCGTAGGAAATTCGTCTACACTCTTTGGTCATTGCTGCTTGGTTTTATCCTCTCGGCTGCACTTTTCGTCGTCGCAGTCGAACGTGGATGGATCGGCTACATGCCTGATCTCGAGCGCATCCAAAATCCCATCAATAAATTCGCATCGCAGGCACTGACTGCCGATGGAAAATTGTTGGGCACTTGGTCTACCAGCGAAAACCGCATTTTTGTGGCTACCGATAGCATATCGCCCCATCTCTTCAAGGCGTTGGTGGCCACAGAAGACGAACGTTTCTACGACCATTGCGGCATCGACGCCAAAGCGTTGGGGCGTGCCGTGGTGAAACGTGGCATCATGGGCCAGCACAATGCGGGAGGTGGTTCGACCATCACGCAGCAGTTGGCCAAACAATTGTATTCCGGAAAAGCTTCCAACACACTTCAGCGATTATTGCAGAAGCCCATCGAATGGGTCATCGCGGTAGAGATCGAACGCTACTACACGAAGGATGAGATCATGACGTTGTATCTCAACTACTTCGATTTTCTTCATAACGCCGTGGGAATCAAGACGGCAGCCAACGTCTACTTTGGCAAATCTCCCAGCGAACTTACACTTACCGAATCGGCAACGCTGATCGGCATGTGCAAGAACCCCTCACTCTTTAATCCCGTGCGCGACGCAGAACGCTGCCGTCAGCGCCGCAATGTGGTGCTGTCTCAAATGGTCAAGGCCGGCTATTTGAGTGCAGACAGCTGCCGAATGCTCAGCGCCACCCCACTCGAATTGAATTTCCACCCCATCGACCACAAAGAAGGGGAGGCCACCTATCTGCGTGAGTACTTGAGACAAATACTCATGGCCGACAAACCGAAGCGATCCAACTACCGCGATTGGCAGTACGCCCAGTATTATGCCGATTCTTTGGCGTGGATCAACAACCCGATCTACGGTTGGTGCAAAAAGAACAAGAAGCGCGACGGCTCACACTACGACATCTACACCGACGGTCTGAAAGTTTACACCACAATCGACTCGCGCATGCAGGAATATGCCGAGAAAGCGGTCTACAATCACGTTGCACTTCGACTTCAGCCCGAGTTTGACAAGCGGAAGTACAATGAAAACTTCCCCTTCAACACCAGTCTGTCCTCCAAACAGGTGAAGCGCATCTTCGACAAAGCCATGCGCCAGAGCGAACGATATCAAGCGATGAAGGCAGCGGGCGCAACTGAGGAAGACATTCACGATGCTTTTTGCACCTTGACTCCCATGTCGGTCTACACCTACCATGGCGATGTCGATACGGTCATGACACCGCTCGATTCCATTCGCTATTACAAGACCTTTCTCCGAGCCGGTTTGGTTTCTATCGATCCGAGCAATGGTTATGTGAAAGCTTACGTAGGAGGTCTCAATTATGCTCATTTCCAG
>CAJPJR010000095.1 GCA_905369775.1 Prevotellaceae bacterium UBA1746 | reverse complement strand
GGTGTGAGCGAGGAGGAGAAGGAGCCAGAAGGGATATGTACGCATGGGGTTGAGTCCGTATTGAAGAGGAGTTGGAGCACGCAGCGTTAGGGTTGCAGTGCATCGTAATTGAGAACCGAGGAATCTCCATAACTCAAGAACCGGAATCCATGTTCAAGCGCATAATCGTAGATCGGTCGCCATTGGCCTCCCACAAATGCGCTCACCAAGAGCAGCAGGGTGGATTGGGGCTGGTGGAAATTCGTGACGATGGTCTTTACAATCTTGTACTCGTATCCCGGTGCAATGATGATTTGCGTGGCCGTGTGGAGCACTTCGAGCTGATTGTCGCGCAAATAGTCGCGCACCGCCTCGAGAGCTTCACGAGGTGTGAGGGGGCGTTCGCAATTTTGGGCGTAGTCGTAGGGTAGCCATTGGGGCACATGCAAGTCGTCCTCATTGGGTTCGCGGTTCGCGTCGCGGCATTGACGAATGCGCACACCGATGTAATAAAGACTTTCGAGTGTGCGCACACTTGTAGTCCCCACGGCGATGCATTGAGCTCCGTGGGCCAGCAAACGTTCGATGGAGTTGAGCGGCACGGCGATCCACTCGGCGTGCATTTGGTGGCCGGCGATCTCTTCGCTTTTCACCGGTTTGAAAGTACCGGCCCCGACGTGCAATGTGAGTTCGTTGCGCTCTATGCCGTGACGGTCGAGTGCTTGCAACACTTGTTCCGTGAAGTGCAAACCGGCTGTGGGAGCTGCCACCGATCCTTTGATCTTGGAATAGACAGTCTGGTAGTTTTTTAAGTCCGTGTCCTCCGTTTCGCGATTCAAGTAGGGAGGGATGGGCAATTCGCCGATGCTGTCGAGCACTTCGGCCCAGCTGACTGTAGGGTTGTCCCATGAGAAGCGTACTTCATGTCCGGTACCGCTCATTCCCAACCGCTCGGCTCGTAGGATGAGCGAGTTGCCACCTACTGTAATGGGACGTTCGAGCACACCCTCCTTCCATTTCTTCAGATTACCGATCATGCAAGTCCACGTCACCGCCCCGCAGGTGGCAAACGACTGTTGATAGTCGAGTGGAGTATGCGGTTCGAGGCAAAACACTTCGATTAGTGCGCCGGTCGACTTGTGAAAATGCAGGCGCGCCTGGATCACTTTGGTGTTGTTGAACACCATAAGTGCGCCGGCCGGCAAGTAATTGGGCAGATTGATGAACAAATCTTCGCCGATGGTTCCGTCTGTTTTGCGGGTGAGCAGCTTGGATTGGTCACGTTCGGTGAGGGGATATTTGGCAATGCGCTCGTCGGGGAGCGGGTAGTCGAAGTCTTTAATTTTGAGTTGGCGAGGGTTGATCATGTGGCGCCTACTATTATTTGTCTGTTTGGTCGAGTTCTATTTTCTCTACGTTGCCTGTTGTGGGCGATAACCAAACCTTTGTGTTGAATTTCTTGTTGAATAAAGTTCCTCCAAGATGTTCTGTCCTACCGAATTGCGCCATGGGAATATTTGCTTCGTAAAGTGTCTCGTCGCCCAGGGCAACGTGCACTTTTGCTTCGCCCGGCACACGATAGCGCAGGTCTTCTTGGTCTTTTTTCTTCTTGGGTTTGCCGTCGTCGTAGGCAGGACGAATGTTTTGCAGGTCTTCTACCGTGAGGGTGACGGGCATACCTGCTGCATCGTCGGGGTCAACTATGCCGAGGTATTTCGAAAAGCGGAACAGTACGCGTCCCTGTTCCGTACGTCGGGGCAGGTAATCGAAGGTGAAGGTGCGTTCCTCTTCGGTATACGTGCCGACGAAGAGAGAAGTGAGGGCTTTTTCGCGTTCGTCGAGCTGTGCCAGCATGGTTTTCAGTTGTTCGCCGTCTTTGGGGTTGAAATCTGCTTGTCCCTTGATGAGTTGATTTCGGTTTTCGCGGATGTCGAAAATCTCTGCGGCGGCCAGCTCTGCGCGTCGTGCGGTGCTGCCGGCGCGGAGCATGTCGGGGGTTTTGTAACGGTCGGCGTTGAGCGACGGCGTGGCGATGGTGCGCACGCCGGGTTGCGACAGTGCTGCCGGTTGCGCGGCTTCGGCGTTCACTGCGAGGAGGAGACCCTCAGGCGACAGCGTCACGAGCGGGGCAGAAGTGCGGTGATCGAGCCGAATGGTGTAGGCCGCCGTGCTGTCGGGCGTGCCAAAGGCATCTACCTTCACCCCTTCCAGTGTCCAGGTGTCGAACGCATTGAGCATCACGTCCTTGCGATCGAGTAGGGCACGCGCGTAAGCCGCGTATTCGCCGGGCACATAATGTCGACAGCGGGTTTGCACGGTGAGATGCAGGCCGGTGAGAGGCAAGTGATACGTGATGCCTTCGGCAGTGAGGCCAGGGCGATAAGGAGCCACGGCTGTTTGTGCCGAAACTGTTGGTGCCGCGGCGGCAAAGAGGCTGAGGAATAGGGCGAAACGGCTGAGGGAATGTGTAGACATGGTTCAGTGTGGGGGAAGAAGGTGGAGAAAAGCTTGACCGACGGCATCCACTAAGTCAGAGGCCACCGTGGCAGGGGCGGAATGACGAGCTTCGGCAATTTTTCCGGCTTCGCGGTGCAGACAGACGCCCAATCCTGCGGCTTCTTCCGGAAGATATCCTTGCGCGGCGAGCCCTCCGATCAATCCGGTGAGCACATCGCCGCTACCGGCCTTGGCTAAGGCACTATTGCCTCCCCCCTCGGCCACGAGCAGTCTGCCTTCCGGAATGAAGAGGTGAGGAATGTGATCTTTGAGCAGCAGGTTGAGTCGGAGTGAATCGGACAGCATGCGTGCGGCGACCTGCAAATCGGCAAGCTCTTCGCACGGCAGATCCAAAGCCCGGCATAGGCGTCGCATCTCTCCGAGGTGGGGAGTGAGTAGGCTGTGGGGGGGAACCAAAGAGAGCAATTGGTAGTCGGTTGCCAGGAGATTCAGGGCGTCGGCATCGAGAATGAGCGGGAGCGGCATCCCGGCTGTCTCGCGTTCCAACAGGGCTTTGAGCAGAGTGCGCAAAGCAAAGGCTGTTTCGCCGTCAGTGCCCAGTCCGGGACCTACGGCCACTGCGGTGAAACCGGTGAGATCGATGAGCGAACTCCAGCAGGACTCGGAGCTTTCGTCGACTTGCAAAACGGCTTCCGGCACGGCCACTTGCAGAACGTCGCGACCACACCGTGGGATGTGCACTGTGACTTTTCCAACTCCACTGCGAAGCGCGGAACGAGCGGCAAGCACTGCAGCGCCGATCATACCTTCGTGACCGGCGATGAGGAGAAGATGCCCGAACGTACCTTTGTGTCCGTCGGCGGGGCGTGGTTTCCACTTGCCGGCGAACCATTGGTGCGTGATGATTTCCGCATTGCTTGTGTTCATGTTGCAAAAATACGTATTTTGAACCGGTTTGCCGCTCTTTGGCGTGGTGAAATTGATTAAAGTTGCGAAGGGGCGATTCAAGGGTGGGAGAACGGGCGACGGGTGAGGGGAGTTTGCCGGAAGCCAAGGAGAGGTTGCCATGAAACTTGGAGATGCCCGGGTGAAAAATGGGAGACTAATGTTGTTTCCTTCCCTGTTTTTCGACGAAAGCCCCCAAGTTTTTCCGATGAAGTGGTGGTCGTGATGAGCCTGAGCGAGGCGACGAGCAGTGATCCGGCTCGGCGTTCCACTAAGTGCCCTGTGCGTGAGGTATTTGTACTTCTTTTTCATCGGACAGAGGTGGAAATGAAGTGGAAGATGACTACAAAAAAACGGGCATTCGAGCGTCTGTGCTCGAATGCCCGTTGTATTGGGGAGGGAAGTTGGCGTTACTTCTTCTTGCCTTTGTATCGTTCGTTCATTCCCTCGATGACGGCTTTGGTCAAATTGAGCGAGGGATCGGCAAAAAGCACGTTGTCTCCTTGTTTTGAGACGATCATGGAGTAGCCCATTTCCTTGTTATAGTCTTTGAGGAAGGATTGGAGACTGTCGCGAAGGGTGTTGTTGAATTTCTCTTGCTCAGCAGTCATGCGCTTTTGCAGTTGTTCTTCCAGTTTTGCGGCTTCTTGCTGCATTTTCTGGATGCGCAGTTGTGCAGCCTCGGCTTGTTCGCGTGTGGTGAAGGCGCCGCTTTGCATCTTCTGCTGGAAATCGGCGTAGGCTTTTTGCACTTGTGCCATTTTAGCTGCCACTTGCGATTGATATTGCTTGCTCTTGGCTTCGAGCGCCGCTTTGTTCTCTGTGCAGAATTTGTATTGTGTGAGCAGAGAGTCCACTTCCACGTAGGCAATGGGGGAGTTTTGTTGCTTGTTCGGGGCGTCAGCGAGGGGAGCGGCGGCTTTAGAAGTAGTGGTGGTGCTCTTTTCTTTTTTGCAAGCCGACAAGCTCGTCAAAATCATCAATGCAGCCACGAAGAAGAAAGAAAACGGTGCTTTCATATCAGGTCGTTAGGGGAATAAATGGATAAATTCGAAGGGAAGGAAGCCAAGCGATGGGTTATGCCCGGTCGGTTGTGTGAGTATGTTCGCTCACGGCATGTGGATTCTTCGTGCGCAGCTCGGCGTCTTGGGTGGAGGCGCAGTGCACTCCGCAGCTCTCGAGCGCTTTGTTGCCGCTCACGTGTGTGTTGACGAAGCGTCCTTTGATGAGGATGCCGACAGAAAGCAACAGGACCGAGATTCCAACAATAATTAATGTGAGTATCCAGAGAGGTTCCATATCTTTTCTCTATTTTTGCGGTGCAAATATAGTGCAAAGACCTCGTCTGCAACAAACGATTTGCACATTTTATTGTTCTACTTTCAATGTAGTGAGCTATGGCACAATTAAAGCCTCAATCTGTATTCGATTGCTTCGCGCAAATCAACCAAGTTCCCCGTCCTTCTAAGCGCGAGGAAAAGATAACTGCGTTCCTTCGCAAATTTGGTGAGGATCTCGGTCTTGAAACGCTGGTCGACGAGGCCGGCAACGTCCTGATTCGCAAACCCGGAACACCCGGTTTCGAAAATCGCAAAACCGTGATTTTGCAGAGCCACCAAGACATGGTCTGCGAAAAGAACAAAGACGTAGAATTTGACTTTGACAACGACGCCATTCAAACCTACGTGGACGGCGATTGGCTCAAGGCAAAGGGTACAACGCTCGGTGCCGACGACGGTATCGGCATTGCCATGGAGATGGCGTTGCTGAAAGCCAATGATATCGAGCACGGACCGATCGAATGCGTCTTCACGCGCGACGAGGAAACGGGATTGACGGGGGCTTTCGAGATGAAACCCGGATTCATGACGGGAGACTATCTGATCAACCTGGATTCTGAAGACGAAGGACAGCTCTTTGTGAGCTGCGCAGGGGGCGTACGCACCGAAGCGACTTACACCGTAGACGAAGAGAAGCTGCCCGAAGGCTTTTCGACGTTCAATCTCGTGGTGAAAGGCCTTACCGGCGGACACTCGGGTGACGACATCAACAAAAAGCGTGCGAATGCCAACAAACTGTTGGTGCGTTTCCTCTTGGAACAAAGCGAGAAAACCGATCTGCGCCTTTGCGATATTCAAGCCGGAGGCCTGCACAATGCCATTCCGCGTGAGGCACATGCCACAGTGGCCGTGCCCACAACGTATGTTGCCACTTTCGGAGAGGAACTTCAAGCATTTGTCGAGAAAGTGCGTGACGAATTTTCTGCAACCGAGCCTGAACTGACGGCCGTAATTGAGCCGGTGGCTGCCGCCCCGACTTGCATCTGCAAAGAACAGGCGGAGCGCTTGTTGAAGAGCCTCAGCGTGGTGCACAATGGTATCTTTGCCATGAGTCAGGATCTCGAAGGTTTGGTTGAAACTTCCAGCAATTTGGCGAGCGTACGCAAGCACGGCAACCAAATTGTGGCCACCACGTCGCAACGTTCGAGCGTTGCCAGCAATCTGGAGTACATGGCTTCGGTGGTTCGTTCGGCTTTCGAACTGGGTGGCGCGAAGTGTGTGACCAATGAGGGCTATCCCGGTTGGAAAATGAACCCTAAGAGCGAGATCTTGAAGGTTTGCGTCGACAGCTACAAGCGCTTGTTCGGCAAAGAACCCCTCGTGCGAGCCATCCACGCCGGTCTCGAATGTGGACTCTTCAGTGAGAAATATCCCCATCTCGACATGGTGAGCTTCGGACCCACCTTGCGCGGCGTGCACTCGCCCGACGAACGCCTGTTGATCCCCACTGTACAAATGGTATGGGATCATTTTCTCGATGTTTTGAAGAACGTACCCGAGAAATAAGGTGAAGTCACTTCCTCTTTTCCTGATATTCGTGTGTGCCCTCCTCGCTTCTTGTTTGAACGAGGAGGGTTATACTACTTCTGCCGATGCGCGTTTGCGTTTGGAGCGCGACACGTTGGCGCTCGACACCGTTCTGGCGGGTGAAGCGACCAATACGTACACCTTTCAAGTCTTCAACCCACAGAAAAAGACGTTGCGCATTGCGGCCATTCGATTGGCCGGTGGAGCGAAATCGCCTTTTATGGTGAATGTCGACGGAACTTTTCTGGCGAATGGAGTGACCGGTGCTACGGAACTGGCCGGCGGTGATAGCCTACGCGTGTTTGTGCAACTCAATGCCCCGGCTTCAACGGCCACGTCGCCGACACCACTCGAAGATCGCCTGTTGTTCTTGTTGGAAAACGGAGCAGAACAACAAGTGTTGCTCACAGCGTCGACGCAAAGTGTGATCAACCTGAGAGGAGCGCGAGTGGAACGAGATACAACCTGGAATGCCCCTCGACCTTATCGCATTTTAGATAGCCTGGTTGTGGCAGAAGGTCGTACACTTACGCTGTCTGCGGGTACGCGATTGTATTTTCATCCCGAAGCGTGTCTCATCGTGCACGGAACCTTGCGTGCTGAGGGGCAAAATGGGGCGCCCGTGGAATTGCGCGGCGACCGATTGGGCTATATGT
>CAJPJR010000094.1 GCA_905369775.1 Prevotellaceae bacterium UBA1746 | reverse complement strand
GACTAAACACACACATTAACCACACAAAAACACAGAACTATGGGACAACTCAGCTGGAGATTCGGAAGCCTCCAAACAAAAGTCTCTGAAGACGGCAAGCCAAAGCCCGGAGTAGCATGGGATAACATCCCCACCCCGAAGGATAAGACTCTCAAAACGTCTTCTCAAGCCGGTGAAAGAACCGAAGCAAAGAACGAGAAAGGAGAACTCGTCGACGCTAAACAAATGCCCGCGTCTGAAAAAATCGAGTTCCAACTCTTTGTCGCGAAGGGCGAAAAGATTCCGTTTAAGGACAAAAGGGGCATTGTTGGAGGAGAGCATGCACTTCGATTCATACCCGACGACCCGGCATGCTTTGGATGGCAGGCCGATCGCGTCGGAATCACCGTGCTGAAGTCCTCCGATATGGCAACAGGCATCTTGTTTCAATACGAAGGACTTGTTTACACAGACGCAAAAGGCGAAGGCATTGTGTATGATGTAATCAAAGACGTAGGAAGTGCAGGAGCATCGAGTCCTGGTTCCTCGATAGGCTAACCACGAGAAATGCACAGGCGCACAAGGAAAGGCACTCGCAGACGTGGGGGTTACGAGTGCGAGCGGTTCGATTCCGCTCTGCGCCCCTAACAAATGTAAAACACTAATGACCAAAACACAAGAACAACGGGTGGCAGATGCCGTGATGCAAGCCCCCGTCGAAGTAACAGTGGGCGCAACGACCTACGAAGTAGCACCTCCCACGCTTGCGACGCTGATTAGTGTCTCGGAGATCGTGTCGCACCTTCCCCGTCTCCCCGAGGTCGAAAACGGCGATCTCATCACAAGCGCGCTCTCCTACGCGTCGGAGTGCGAAAGTCTCGGTCTTCTGGCGGCAACGTTGATTCTCGGCGCACGCGAAGCGAAAGCCCCCGCTGTGAGTGAGCGCCCGTCTTCGCTGTTATCGCGCGTTCTGCGCCTTGTAAGACGGGAAAGAATGCCGAAGGTCACCCGAGGCGAAGTGCTCGCCCGTGAGATACTCGAGACATTGAGCCCCGTGGAGCTGCAAGCGGTCGTCTCCGATGTGCTTAAACGGATGGAGATCTCTAGTTTTTTCGCGCTTACCACTTTCCTCAACGCCGTGAATCTTCTCAGACCGACGAAAGTGGAGAACGAAACGACAGCGTCTGGGCGATCATCGGAGGAGTAATCAAGGGGTTCAACTTCTCGCTCGATTACGTGCTCTACGAATTGAGCTACACCAACCTAATTATGCTCGGCGCCGCTCTCCCGTCGTACGAAACAGACAAGGACGACGAAAGCAAGGAAGAGGTGATCGACGCGAGCGACCCCGCTAATCAAGAACGAGTCCGAGAGATTCTCGGCATAAAAGATTGAACCATGGATCAAGAAACGGGAAGACTTCATTTCGAAGCGCTTTTCGACGATAGCGAACTCCGCGCGGGAGCGCAACGCGCCCAGGCGGAACTTCGCGGCATCGGAACGGCAGCCGAAGCCGAAGTGCTGAAGATGGACGGGCTTATGGGAAAACTCGCAGCGTCGGCCGCGGGCTTGTTTGCCGTCGACAAGATCAAAGACTTTGTCTCGCAGCTCGCCCTCGTTCGCGGCGAATATCAGCAGCTGGAGGTGGCTTTTGAAACGATGCTCGGCAGCAAGTCGAAGGCCGATGCGCTGATGGGGCAACTGATCGACACGGCCGCCACCACGCCCTTTGAGATGAGCGAGGTTGCCGAAGCGTCGAAGATGCTCCTCGCCTACGGAATGGAGGGCGACAAAGTGAACGAGACGCTAATCCGTCTCGGAGACATCGCTGCGGGCTTGTCTATGCCGCTAAAAGACCTCGCGTTTCTTTACGGCACGACCATGGTACAAGGCCGTCTCTACACGCAAGACCTCAATCAGTTCCTCGGCCGTGGTATTCCCCTGGCCGACGAGCTTGCCAAGCAATTCGGAAAGAACAAGAGCGAGGTGAAGAAGCTTGTCGAAGAGGGCAAGATCGGTTTCCCCGAAGTGCAGAAGGCCATCGAAGCGTTGACGGGCGAAGGCAGCAAGTTCGGCGGACTGATGGAGAAGCAGTCGAAGACGATCAAGGGACAGCTGTCTAACATCGAGGACGCGTGGGAGCAGATGTTTAACGAGATCGGCAAGAGCCAGGAGGGGAATATTTCGGGCGTGCTCGACATCACCGGCAAGCTCATCGAGAACTGGCGGACGATCGGGAAGGTCGTGCTTTCCGTGGTCGCTATTTACGGGGCGTATAAGGCGGCGACGATGGTAGCGGCTGTTGCCACGCGTATTGCCGCCGCTGCGTCTGAAAGTATGGCCTACCAGCAGAAGCTCGCCGCAATGCAGGGCATCGCATTGTCCGAAGCGCAGGCGGGAGTGGCCGCGGCGAGTTCGATGGCCACGGGAGCATTCAACGCGTTGAAGGTCGCGTTCGCCTCCAACCCCTTTGGACTCATCATTACGGCGATTACAACCGTGATCACGTTGTTTGTCGCCTTTCGAAGCGAAGTCGACGAAACGACCCAAATGTCGGAGAAGTTCGGCGAGAGCGCAGCGAAGTCGATTCAGCAAGTCGAGTCGTTGAGTACCGTCCTAATGGGGCTCGACGAAGGCACGGGCGTGTACAAGAAGACGATGGAAGAGCTGAACACGATTCTCGAAGACTACGGCGTTACGCAGATCAAGGAGGGCGACAACATCGACACGATCAACAAGAAGCGCCAGCTCGCAATTGAATTGATCAAGAACGAAGGGATCGAGCGGCAGAGATTGAATGCAATTCAGACGGCGAACGACGAGTATGAAAAGGCGATAGAAGAAAGACGAAAGAACGTCGCCGACATTTTCAAAAGCGTAGACATCGCGAGATCAGGTAGAGGAAAAGACTTCAGGATGGATAATTCTGGGTGGATGAAAGAACGAGCTGAGTCGCTTTCGCAAGTCTACGTAGAAATCTTACGTGCAAACGTGGGGAAAGGAGAAGAAGAGATTGATCGATTGTTCCGAGCACGTCTCAGGAAGATGAAGGAGCAGGGGCAGAATATTTCGGAATCGATAATCACAGGCGAATGGGAGAGTAAATGGGGATATAACGCAAGCAATGCATTGAAAAAGCAAGCGAAGGCTATCAATGAGCTAAATGAAGAGAGAAACAAGAGCATAGATTTGAGCAACGCCAATGCGAAAGCGGCAAAAGAAGAGGCCGATGCCCACGAGTCCGCCGCCGATCGTGTAGCCGCGGGGCAACGCAAGCTCTTAAACGCGAGCAAGACTGCCGACGAACTCTACAACAACGTATCCAAAATCGTCAAAGACTTTTCCGACAACACGCTCAACTTCCACATAAACTTCGACGGAGAGCCCCCCGCGTGGATGCTAAAAATGGACTTCGAAGAAACACGAAGACTGGCCGCGTGGTTCACTTCGACGGCTGAGGAGATGAGGAGAAACAACCAGAAGGTTGCAGTCTTCTCAAACGGCAAGACGATGTCCGTAGAGGAAATGGCGCAAGAAGGGCTCTACTATTCAAAAGCTAATCAAGCGCAAGCCGCCCGTCAAGAAGCCGCCCGCAAAAAGGCCGAGGAGGCTGCGAAAAAGAAGAAGAAGAGCACAAGCAATAAAAGCGCGCGAACCGCGGCCGAGAACGCCCGAAAGAAGGCAGAAGAAGAGCGCAAGCGCATTGCACTCGAAAAGCACGACCTCGAAAAGGACATCGAGAAGTACAAGGATTCGATCATCGAGAAGGAATACGAAAGCAGTCTCGAAATCCGACAAAACAAAATCAACCTCCTCGAAGACGGGTACGAGAAGGAGCGCCAACAGATCGAACTCAATTATGAACGCCTGCTCTACGAGAACAAGAAGCGTTCGGACGCCATGGTCGAAGCCATCAAGGAGAACAAAATGCGCGAATGGAAAATCGCGAACCCGAAGGCGACGAAAGAGAAAGAGAACGCATATCGCGACAAGCTCAACGTGACGGAGAAAGACCTCGATCCGTCACAAAGAGCGATGCTGGCGCAATACAAGAGCGTAGCCGACGACACGCGCGTCAAAGCCTCGGGCGATCTCTACAAGCGCGCCATCGCCGAATTTCAGGACTACGACACACGACGCTCCGAAATCGCGAAGGAGGGCGAACAGAAGCGCGCCTCAATCGAAGAGTATTTCTCACAATACGCCCGAGAACTGCAAGAACAGATCGCCCAGGCGGGCAAGGACAAGAACGACGCCCTCGCGAAATTCGACTCCGAAGCACACACCGCGGCCGAGAAGCGCGAAAAGGAAGCGAGTCAAAAGCTCGCCGACATCGCCGGCACGAAGGAACGCGCTCTCGAAGAATCGAAGCGCAAGCAGGAGAAGGACATCAAGGCCGTGAACGACGAGGAAATCGAGAGCACGAAGAAGACATCCGCACTCTTCGTGAACCTCTTCGGCGACGCTGCCGAGAAGAGCCGCAAGGAGCTGCACAAGGTGATCACCGAAACCGAATCGCTCCTGGCCTATCTCCGCGAAACGTCCGATGAGAAGATCGTCCCGAGTTTCGGCTTGTCGGCACAAGAGCTCCGCAACCTCAAACAAGCTCCCGAGAAGGTAAAGGAGATCACCGATCAACTCAAGCGACTGAAGGACGCGGTGAAGGCCGAAAACCCGTTTGCGGCACTGAGCGAAGCCATCAACGACTTGTTCCGAAAGGCCGAACAGGGCGAGAGTATTCCGCCTCTCGAGGTACGTCTGAAGAAGTTGGCATCGGCGGCCGCCGCAACAGCCGACGTGATCGCCCCCATTTCGGCGAAGCTCTCCGCAATGTTCGAGGCCGCGGGAAGTCAAAACCTGAGCGAGCAGGCCGACGCGCTGACCGAAACCATGACCACCGTGTCGAACATCGGGAAGGGCTTTGCGCAGGGCGGCATTGTGGGCGGCATCGCGGCTGCGGCGGGCGAGGCCATCGGCTATGTCACGAAAGCCTTTCAGGCGGCCGCGGCGCACAAGAAGGCGTTGCTCGAAATTCAGAAGCAGATCAACGAGCAGCAACTGCAATACAACGAACTCCTGCGGCAAGAACGCCTAGAAGCCCGCGACCTCGAAACGATCTTCGGAACGGACAAATACACGAAGGCACGCCGTGCGCTCCTCGTCGCAAAGGATTGGGACGCGGACATCAAGAAGCGCATCAAGGGCGACCTCAGAACGCTTGCCGACTATCGCTTTTCTCTCGAAAAGAAAGAGCAATGGGCGGGCGGCCGCATCCTCTTCGACCCGAAAACCGAGGGCGACAACTACGGTCTGGGCATGATCAGCGTGAAGACGGGGCACGCGCGTTCGGGATTCTTCGGACTCGGCAAAGGGCGGGACATGTACAGCGGCATAACGCAGCTCGCCGAATACAAAGACCTCGTCAAAGCCAACGGCCACCTCAATCTCGAACTCGCCAAGAGCATTGCTTCGACCCGAGAGTTCGAAGGCGACGGCAAAAAGGCGTTCGAATCGCTGATCAAAGCGGAAGAGAACTACGAAGCCGCGCTCAAACAACTGGACGACTATCTCGGCGGAATCTTCGGCAACTACGCCACGGACATTATGGACGTCGTCGCCGACGCGTTCGAAAGGGGCACAGACGCCGCGGAAGCTTTCGGAGACGTGACAAGAAAGGTGATGCGCAACGTGGCAAAGGACATGGTGCAAGCGGCCATTCTCCAGCCCGTGATTGAACAACAATCCGAGTTGGTAAAAAAAGCCTATGCAACGGGCAACAGAGACGAAATCACCAAAGCATTGGGCGCAGCCTCCCACGCATTTGCGGACGTGGAAAAGGTGGCGCAGGAGGAATACAAGAAAGCGGCCGAGATGTTCAAGCGCCAAGGAATCGACCTTTCGGGAGGCAGTGCCGCAACTCGCGAAGCCTCGCAGAAGGGCATCGCCACCGCATCGCAAGACTCCGTCGACGAACTCAACGGACGAATGACCGCCGTGCAAGGACAAACCTACAACATCGCCGAGAATACCCGAATGCTCCTCGGGACGGCCAACGAGATACTCAAGGGCGTGGTCGGCATCGAACGCAATACGGGCAACGTCCACGCGCGCCTTTCGATCGTCGAGCAGCACTTGAAGTCCGTCAAAGATACCGTCGGCGACATCGCACTCAAAGGAATTAAGATCAAACAATGAACACGTTAGACTATTCAGGACGGCTTTTCTTCGGCGAAACGGACGTTTGGGACAACTCCTACGTCTGCACGGCTTTCGGGGGCTTCAATGAGCTGATCGCCTTTCCGCCGTTGAAAACTCCGCCAGCGAATGATTGGTACGAAGAGCGCGGATTCGACCCCGATCTCTCCGAACCCGTGCTCGACACGCGCGAGGTAACGCTGCGACTCTCCGCCACCGATCAAACGGACTACGATAGTATCATTGGAACGCTCGGATTGTCTCCCGTTGCCGAGGTGCGCGCCCCGAGCATCGGCCGTTCCTGGTCGCTGCGTTTCATCGCGCCCACCGGCGGCGCCCACGCATCGACCTTCGGGCTCAAATTTGCCGAAGACACACCGATGAAGGGCTACACCTATCAACCGCCCGCGTCCGAAAAGGAGTGCGCGCGGATACTCAGCACCTCGCGTCGCGACCAATTCGTGATCACCGAAAGCCCGAAACGCTCCTTTGCCGACTACGGCGCCCGCGTTCTCGGGGACGTAGTCGACGAGATGGAGCAGCGCAACGAGGTGAAGACGGGATTACTCCGCAAGTTTTCGACAAAAGCGGGGGCATTTTACGACAAAGGCGCCTTGTTTAACGAGAAAGGCGGCGACCGCTCCGTTCAACTCCTGATGCGCGCCGACACCCTCGCCGAACTCTGGCGAAACTACGACGCGTTGCTCTTCGATCTCATCCGCCCCGGTGCACGAAGCTACAACGGCGCGCCGTTCTACTACAACTCGTGCCGCGTAGACGAGTTCATTCCCGACGAGCCGCGCCCGTGGTTGCGATTCACCCTCACTCTTACTT
>CAJPJR010000093.1 GCA_905369775.1 Prevotellaceae bacterium UBA1746 | reverse complement strand
TCCTATCGGTGTGAATGCTATGGAGGAGACTCTAAAAAAGGCAATCTCAGTAAAGGAGAAAAATCTCGAAAGGATGGGACGAAATGGACGCTATCTGGTGGAATCGTCATTTTCTTCTCAAGGCGTAGCACTCCGCTTTTTGCAGCTTTATAAAGACTTTCTGGGAAAGGACAGTAACCATTACACTTCTTGATTTTTTGCTCTGAGGTGTCTTGTTTTCATCAAAATCAGCACGAGTTCTATGAGTGTTTCATTGTCAAGCTTTAGTCCAAGAGGTTACGATAAGGGAGCGGGACTTTTCAAACAAGTTCTATGGTACGTCGTAAACGCTCTTCTTGTAAGATCTTCACTGAATCCATTTGTCTTCGTAAAAGTTTTTTTATTGAGAATGTTTGGAGCTCAAGTTGGGAAAGGGGTAATCATCAAGAATGAAGTGCGAATCAAAGCACCTTGGAATTTGAAGATTGGAGATAATTGCTGGATTGGCGAAAATGTCTGGATCGATAATCTCGACAAAGTTTTTATCGGAAATGATGTATGTATCTCTCAAGGGGCGATGCTTTTGACGGGAAATCATGATTATACCCTTAGTGACATGCCCTATAGAAATGCTCCTATTTTAATACGTGATGGGGCATGGGTTGGAGCGCAGACTACAGTTTGTCCAGGTGTTAGGATCCACCGATATGCCATTCTTACAGTTGGTTCAGTTGCTACAAAAGATTTGGAGGAAAGCGGGATTTACCAAGGCAATCCTGCAGTTAAAATACGGACAAGAGTTATTCGTTAGTGGAATTTTATGTACGATACTCTATTTGCGCTCCTTCGTGCGGCATTACATGGAGGAGATATTCCAGAAGTTCCTAATTTCTGCGAATTATTAGGAGAAGCTCGAAAACAGACTGTTGACGGCTTACTATATGCTTTGCCTGAAATAAGTGTCCGCGATATAGAACGCCCCGCGCTATTGCAATGGATCGCCGGAATGCCGCGTTTGGAGCAGGTGAACCGAGAAATGGAAATGCATGCTGGTAGATTGAGTGCGTTACTCGAGAAGCATGATGTTCGCCATGCGATTATGAAAGGACAAACTTGCGCGGCATATTATCCTCAACCACTTTTGCGAAGAAGTGGCGACATTGATGTTTACATTGTTCCAGATGATTTTCAAAAAGCTTGTAGAGCATTGGAATCGTTGAATTTCGAAAAAGAAGAAGTGCTGATGCAGCATTCTTCCTATCGAAAGAACTCTCTGCTTGTAGAGTTACATTGGGTGATGCAGCATTTCCAGTGGGTACCAACGCATCGTCGTTTGCTCACCATATTCAACGAAGAGGTAGCCCCGCAGCTCAATTCACAATACACCATGCAAAGTGCAGGTAGAAAAGTTTATGTTTTACCACCTGAAATGAACATTGTGCTGCTTACTGCACATCCTTTGATGCATATTGTCAATACCGGAATCGGGCTTCGACAAGTTATTGACTGGATGATGGTATTGAAAGGTACACGAGAGAAGATCAACACAGCGAAGTTATATGATCAACTGCATCAACTACACCTGTTACGTGCATTTCGCATGTTGGCATATCTATGCTGCACCTATTTAGGAATGGATGAAGAAACGGCTTGCATATCGCCTGATGGTAAAGCATACAATAAACAAGACGGTAAGCGAGGGGAGCGAGCGCTTAAATGGATTATGCAGACCGGCAATTTTGGTCACGCTATGCAATTTGATGAGGATAGCACAGATACGCGTCGACATTTTTATTTCTTAATTAATTTCTTTCGTTTCTTCTCTCTCAACCCTACAGAAATGATGGCTTGGCCATGGATGAAACTTTATCGCTTTGTGGCCGGACAGAAGCATTTATATGACGACTGAATCCAACAAATTCCCAAAAGTCACCATCGTGACTGCCTGCTACAATCGTGCAGCGACAATTCGCGAGACGATCGAGAGTGTCTTGGCGCAGGATTATGAGCATGTGGAATACATTATCATAGACGGCGCTTCAACCGACGGCACGCAGAGAATCGTTGAGGAGTACGCTTCGCGTTTGGCACATTTTGTCAGCGAACCCGACCACGGGATGTACGAGGCACTCAATAAAGGCTTGCGAATGGCGACCGGCGACATCATCGGTTGGGTGCATTCAGACGACGTACTGTATGACACACATACCTTGTCCGCGATTGTTGATGCGTTCAAAAGTTCACAGGCGCAGGTGGTTTATGCCGACGGGCTTTTCGTTCGTTCCGATCGCCCCAATGCTGTGGTGCGCAATTGGATAGGCGGCACGTACCGTCCGTGGAAAGTTCGTCATGGATGGTTGCCGTTACATCCCACCTGTTATGTTCGCAGAGACTATTTGACACAAGTAGGACTCTACGATGAGAGTTTCAAAATCGCAGCAGACACAGAATGGCTCTTGCGCGTCTTGTTGCACCCCGATTTGCACATACATTATTTGCGTCGTTACGTCATACGGATGCGCATGGGCGGACTTTCCACCGATCTTTCGCAGCGCAAATTGATGTGGAGCGAAGATCTCCGTGCTTTTCGCATGCACGGGCTTTCGCCTCGATGGACCAAATTGCAAAAAATGGCGTGGAAGATCCCGCAATTCATCAGCGCACAATTCTCTTCGTTCGGGAAACGAGCGTAAGTCCCCCGAAGTCTAGACACCACTCTCCATCCTGATCAATCACAAGGTCGATTCATCGCGAATTGACCTTTTTTTGTGCCCGAATCGGTGCAAGTTTTATCCCGAAACGCCGCGAGCATCCACATTTCAAGCGAAGCCATTCCAAACATCAAGCGGTGTCGGACAAACTGGTCCGACACCGCTTGCGTTATATGGAGCAATGCAATTGAGATGGAGCAAAGTAATCAGCGCACCACCACTTTTGCCGTCGTTCCGTTGGAGTAGCGCACGATGTTCACGCCTTTTTGAGGCTGTGCGAGGCGACGACCTTGAAGATCGAAGCGAGCCACTTCTACTACTGCGGCCGAAGCAGCAGCCGAACGCACAGCAGCGATACCGGCGCGTCCCTCAATTGTCACCCCTTCGGGGAGTTTCAGCGCCGCCTTGTACGCTTCGAGCGACTCTTGGGGAACGATGACCGTTTTCAGCTTCGGGCAGTTCGAGAAAAGCTCATCAGGCAAAGTCGGGACAGCCTTGCTCGTAAACATCACCGTCGTGAGTTCCTTGCAACCGTCGAACACCTTGTTTTCCATCGCCGTCAGCGTCGAAGGAAGTTCCACCTCCGCGAGTTTCGTATTGCGGAAAGCATATTGACGAATCGTCGTCAGACCGGCAAAGAAGGTGCATTTCGTCAGCGAAGTGCAGTTGTCGAAAGCTTGGCCGGCAATCACGGTTGTCGTCTTGGGGAGGATAATCTCGCGGAGCGGCTCGCAGCGGTAGAACATCTTGATCCCGATTTCGTTATCGGCAGAAGGCGCATAGAAACGATTGTAGAAACCCAATTGCTCATTGAGATAATTCTTGCCGGCCTCTTGTTTGATGAGCGCCTCCGAGAGATCCAGCGTGCGGGTTGTCCCCTCCGATTCGTATCCGCTGTAGTCGCGACCACACATCGTGCGGATCACCTGAATGTCCTCACCGTTGATCGGTCCCACCACCTGGAGCGAAGGCGTC
Source organism: Prevotellaceae bacterium UBA1746 (assembly GCA_905369775.1). Taxonomy (GTDB): domain Bacteria; phylum Bacteroidota; class Bacteroidia; order Bacteroidales; family Bacteroidaceae; genus Alloprevotella. The sequence goes on along the minus strand of CAJPJR010000093.1, from coordinate 3,433 downwards.
TTCTCGCGTTCCGCTTCCGAAATTAGTGTCTCGAGTTGACCGGTTTTCTCCGTGGTCACTACCTTTTGAGCGAAGGAAAAGGACGAAACCGCCGTGAGCGAAGCGACCATACAGCCGCGAAGAAGAGTAGAAATGTGCATAGCGTTGATAATTAGAGTTGATAGATAAAGTGAAGCAGACGTATCTCGTCCTTCTCCATCGGAGAAAGCAGATGGTTCTGCAGGGAAGTGTCAAACTTTAGAGACCGTGACGAAGGCACACAGCCGTTGTGGGGCAAAACGAACCAAGCACCACAACAAAACGCCCGTCGCCACGAGTCAATATAGAGAGTCGCTCATCGAGCGGCTCATTTTTTTTCGTAGGGCACCACAAATTTGTGTCCGCGTCCGCGCAGCACCACTACTTTGTCGCGCACCTCCTCGACGTAGAGCGAGTGTGTGCCCTCTTGCAGTCCACTGTTGCGGAACTCATCGGGGTAGCGCATCGAGAAGTTCAGGGTTAGACGTTCGCCCACCTGCGGATTCACCACGGCGGGGGTGATTTTCAGCGAGCGCAAAGCCGCATCCGGTCGCGTCGTGTTGCAAAACCACACCCCAACTCCCTTGCGTTGCACCGCCATCAGCGTATTCATCTGCTTAAAGAGGCTGCGCGAGGTTGTGCCGTAGATACCCGGGCGCTGTGCATTGCCTTCGCAGCGCACCGCCACGCGCACCGTTTGCGCTTTGCCCGAGGGAGGAATAATGCGCACCGTCGCATCACCTTCGTAGAAGGCTTCTATCTCTAGAATATTGGTTTTCGCATTCCATTTTGCGTTGATCACGTGATCCGGATCCACCACTTCGAGATCCGCCAATTCGCCTCCTCCGTTCACACTCACGAATTTGCTCTCGTCGCGCGGGAAGAGTCGAACTTCTTTTTGACTCACACTCACTGCCGGCGGGGCGATGTTCAGTTCGATGCGGCGTTTCGTGTCGCCCGAGTGGATCACGGCATAGGTTTTCCCTTCCAAAATGCCGTTGATGCGCAGCGTATCTTTGCTCATCGACACACTTGCGATTTTCGAATCCGCCACATAAGCCGAGAATTTCCCGGTTCCGCCCGAAAGCAGCAGGATACGTGTCGCTTGAGGCGACACTTCGATCGAGTTGTCATTTTCCGCTCCCACCTGAATGGGCGTTTCAGGCGCTTGTTGCGTATCGTCACAGCTCGTCAGCGTGAAAGCGCAGGCTGCGAGCAGCAGAGTCATCAGTTGTTTCATCGTTTAGTCCACATTGAGTTGATAATCGAGTTCCCACTCCCGTCCGTCGCTTTCCACGACGAGGATGTGGAGGAAATGCTCCCCACTTTTCGTGAAAAGGAGTTGGCCGTCCGTGGGTTCTTGCTGTTGGTCGTCCACCCAATAGGTGATTTTCGCATTCGCGTCCGCGAGTTCTTTCCAGCAGAGCGGCAGGGCGCGCGGACAGGTGCCGTTTTCTCTCACCTTATATAAATAAGGAATGCGGTTTTCGTCGTTTACGGCGTGTGTCAGCGCCTCAGTGGCGGTGCTCAGCGTCGCCGCTTTGGCCGAACGCGTGTTGTTTTTTAGCGTCACCACCTCAATGTTATAGGAAGTGCCGGGAGCGAGCTGTGTCACTACGAAGTTCGTTCCGGTTGTCGTACCCGTCACTTTTCCGTTCACCTTCACTTCGTAGCTCACCTCCGGTTCTGCGGTCGGCAACCAACTCAGTTCCAGTTCGCGCTGCTGCGTTTTGGCTTTGAGGTTCTCGGGTGGTGCGAGTCGATTGTCCGTGTTACCGGCCGAAGTCTGTACCATTTCAATATCGTCGATCACGATGAAGCCTCCTTTCTCGTTGGCTTCGCCGTCATAGTTGAGATTCAAACCCACCCCAGCGTGGTCGGCACCTGCCGGCGCGGTGAAAGTCAGCACCTTCTGCTGCCATTGGTCGGAGATGTTCGTGGCATAGTCCGCTTTGTTCTCGCGCGCGTCCTTTTTCAAGTGCGTGCCGCCGCGCAACCAGTCGACCGTAACGACCATGTTGGGTGCCATCTTCTGCCCCTTGTACCAATAAGTCAAACGGTACTCAGCGCCGGCTTCCACCTTGAGGTGATAGGGATTGAATTCCTTGTCGCGCGTGAAAAACGATCCACCGTTCGGATAGAGTTTGAGGGCAAATTTCCCCGAGTGTGCGTCGGTCACACGCGTCGAGAAGAGCGATGCGTTGATATACCAGTAGAGCGGTTTCGCATACGGGTCGAAATCCCCCGAAGGTTTGTCGTTCTCGTCGTCGCCGTCCTCGTTTTCGTCGCCGTCCGTGTCCGCTTCCTCATGGTCGGCGCGAACGTGGTGGCGAGGTGCCGAAGCCGTTGCCGCATATTCTTCGAAACTGCCGTTCGGAATGATGTTTTGCCCCACTTGTGCGGCGAGTGCCGTGGGCAAGAGGGCGAAGAGCCCGAAAAGTAAACGTGAATAGGTAGAAGTCATCGTCGTTTGAGTCGTTAGTTGCGGCGCACCACGTCCGCGATGCGGAGTCCGTAGCGTTGGCCGATGCTTTGTGCCACAGCGCGGAGCGATCCTGTGGTGTTTTCGTCGCCGAGCAGGCGTTGTTTGTCCCAAAGTCCGTTGCCGGCGGTGAGTTGTGCGAGGAGTTGCGCCGTTTCGTCGTAGGAGAAGTGCGGTTGGCCGTCATCTTTGCGCGTGAATTGCAGCGCATAGACTGCCCCGAGTGCTTGGGAGACGAAAGGCAGCGCATTCTGCACGTCTTCTTCGAGGTTGGCCATGGTGCGTTCGCCCACCAAGAGGTACATCGCATGCACGGCCACCACTTTCGAGAGTTCGCGGCGGATGATGCGCAACGCTTCCCGCGCATCTTCGTAGCGATATTCCGTCAGTGCTTGTCGTCCACGGGCGAACGCATTGTAAAGCGCAATGCGACTGCCGCGCAGTACGGGCAGTGCGGCCGTTTCGGCGTAGGGTTTCCAAAATTGATAGTAGCCGTAAGCCAAATCCCAGTGGTGTTCGAGTGCCGTGTAGTTACGTCCCGGGAGCAACACGCCGTTTTCGTGCGCGCTGCGCAGGGCGTTGTCGTCGATCAAGGCCTCGTCGAGGTGCGTGTTCAACACTTTGTCGAGATAGAGCGCACCGCGCACCATCTCCGGGAAGAGTTCGGCCACCACGACGCCGCGTTCGTCGGCAAAGGCCACGTTCACGTCGCCGATGTGCGCCCCCACGAAACCCGAGGTGCCCATCGTGGCGCGGCGGTTGCGCGTCAGGCTCGGCGAAGGTTGCCCCAATCCGCTCAGGCGTGCCGTGGCGGAAAATAGTTCCTCCAAGTCGCGCAGCACTTTCGCGCTGTCGTTGCGGTGAAGCGGTGAAGCGGCGATGGCCTGTCGCGGAGCGAGTCCGAATTCGCCTGCGTCGAAGTATTGTTGTACG
>CAJPJR010000092.1 GCA_905369775.1 Prevotellaceae bacterium UBA1746 | reverse complement strand
AAGCCGAAAGGCGCGCCCCCCGCACCTTTGCCGCGCTCTATCAGCAGCGCCCGACGATTGAAGGCGGCAACATCATCAAGCGCGAATGGTTCGGGCGCATTTCCGCCGCGGAGTTCGCCCGTATCGCCCGTAGCACGCCCCCGACGTTCTTCATCGACACGGCCTACACGGACAAGACGACGAACGACCCGACGGGCATCATTGCGACGTGCAAGGTAGGCAACGATCTCTACATCACCCACGGGCAAAAGGTGCTCATGAAATTCCCCGATCTCCTGCGCTTCATCCCTTCCTATGTCGAGGAGCACGGCTACACATCGCGGAGTTCCATTCGCATCGAGCCGAAGGCAAACGGCCTTTCCGTGATCGATCAGCTGCGAGACGTTACGGGGTTGAACGTTACGAAGACGCCGACTCCGAAGGAGAGCAAGGAAACGCGCCTAAATGCCGCCTCGCCGTCGGTGGAATGCGGGCGGGTGATACTTGTAGACGGGGCGTGGTGCGAAGCCTTCATCGACGAGGTGTGCGGGTTCCCGTCGAAGCCTCACGATGAATTCGTGGACGTGCTGTGCTATGCCATCGATTATCATCTCGGACGCTCCGGCCGCGCAATCGACCTCGCGGACATATCCCGAAAAATCAACGGGTGACGCTTTGAAATACGACTATGTTTTGATTTGTATGTAATTTGCTTTGCGAATCCCCCCTTCGTCGTGATGACGCGGGCGGGGAACTCGGCACGCCAGGGAAGAGGGCGACATTAACGCCTTGTATTTGTCTATGCTCTCATCTGTACAAGACCGCCGCGGGGTTCGACTCCCCGCCGTGCCACAAAATGGTTTCTTCATGGTATCTAATTGAATTGTTACCGGCTGCCGCCCGCTCGTGAGAGTCGGCGCAGCCACACGGCCGCGGAACGCACGCCCGTTCACCGGGATAGGGAGTTTTTTATGGAGATTTTTCTCCCGAGGTGGTTCGAATCCACCCGCGGCCACTCCGTTTTTATCGGAAACTCGGGACGTTTTGCCTAAAAGGCGGGACGTTTCGACGGAAATGCCCCCATTCATCGAAAAGCTCACTGCAATGGATATTCGCGACATCTTGGACTCCTCGCTCACGGCAGACGAGAAGATCACCGCTCTATGTGAAAAACATCTCAACATTCCCCCGTGGCGAGGGCCGTCAGGGCTGATCAACGCCTACGACCCCTCACTTCACCCCGTGGCCAACAAAGCAATTTATCGCGATGCGGTGACAAGTGAGGGGGTGCAGCCCGTTACGCGCATCATACTCGACTTTCAGCGTCTCGCCGTCCGCCGTATGGCCGAACTCATTTGCGGCATCCCCGTGAAACGCGTGTACAAACCTACGAACGATCGGGAGGCCGAGGTGGCGGCATTCCTCGAATCGGTCTACGAACGCAACCGCATCGACTCTTTGAACATCGAACGCTGCAATCTCCTCTTCTCTTGCTGCGAAGTGCTCACGCTTTGGTATGCCATCGAGGAACCGAACAACGTCTACGGGGTGCATAGTCCCTACAAGCTTCGCGCCCGCAACTTCGCCCCGTCGTCGGGCGATGAGCTGTATCCGCTTTTCGACGAATACGGCGACATGATTGCGATGAGCGTGGCCTACACCCGCCGCATTCGGGGCAACGACGTTCGCTATTTCGACACCTACACGGCCGACCGGCACATTTGTTGGAGCACGTCGACGGGGGGATGGACGGAGGAGTGCAACGAAAAAATCACCCTCGGGAAGATTCCCGCCGTCTATATGTATCGCCCGACCCCCGTATGGGAGGAAACGTCGAACACGGTCTACGAGATGGAGTGGGCGCTTTCGCGCAACGGCAATTATCTGCGTCGCAACTCGAAACCCGTCTTTGCCGTCTTTGCCGACGAGCAAATCCCGTTCGGCGACAGCTCGGACAAAGACGCGCTCAGCGTGATGCAATTCCCGAAGGGGAGCGCGGCGCAATATGTCACCTGGCCGCAAGCCGTCGACAATCTCAAATTCTACATCGAAGAACTCCGCTCGCTCTTCTTCACTCAATTGCAGCTCCCCGACTGGAGCTACGAGAAGATGAGCCAACAAGCCCTCTCGGGCGAGAGTCGCAAGCAAATGTTCATCGACGCACAGCTCAAGGTGAAAGACGAGAGCGGGCGTTTGATTGAGTTCTTCGACCGGGAGATGAACGTGATAAAGGCCTTCGCTCGGGTGATTTTGGGCTCGGGCTATGCGGAGGCCGTCGATTCGCTGGCGGTGGAACAAATCATCACCCCGTTTTCGATCGAAGACGAAGGCGACACGATCAAGAACCTTGTTGCAGCCAACGGCGGAAAGGCGATCATCTCGCAACGCGAAAGCGTGGAACTCTACGGCCACAGCAAGGACATCGACAAGACAATGGCCGAAATCGCCGCCGAAAATGCCGTCGACGTGCTGCAACCCGAATCGGGATTCTAACCTCAGAAACCAATGCCGAGACTTACTTACGAGCAACAGCACCTCCGCAACATTCTCCGGCTGGAGAAACGCATCGGAAAGCTCTTCGACGAGGCCGCCGCCCGCGTGGCGCTCTTGTCGGAGAGCGTCGACGATTTTTCACCCGAAGAGGTGTTCGCCTTCGACAAATATCCCTATTTGCGCAATCGCGCAAAGAAACTGATGCTCGAACTTCACGGCGCGCTCTCGACGACCGTAGCCGACGGGGTGCGAACGGAATGGGATTTGGCGAACGCGAAGAACGACCTGCTGGTGCGTTCTGTGCTCGGGTCGGCGGCAAAGCATCTGAGCCCGGAGCGCCGAGCCCGCTATTTCTCGACCAACGCGGGGGCGTGCACGGCGTTTCTCGCTCGGCGCGAACGCGGGATGAATCTCTCGGAGCGGGTGTGGAATCTCACCGAGCAGTTCAAGGAAGAGCTCGAAATGGGGCTCGATCTCGGGCTGCGCGACGGCGTTTCGGCCGTCGAAATGAGCCACACCCTTCGGGCGTATCTTCGCAACCCCGACGCACTTTTTCGGCGTGTTCGCGACGAGCACGGCGTGCTTCACCTCTCGGAGCGGGCAAAGGCCTACCACCCTGGGCGGGGCGTCTATCGTTCGGCCTACAAAAACGCACGTCGTCTGGCGGGCACGGAGGTGAACATCGCCTATCGCACGGCCGATCATCTGCGCATGCAAGAGTTGGATTTCGTGGTCGGGGTGGAGATCAACCTTTCAGAGAACCACACGTGCCTCGGCGCGGACGGCAAGCCGCACCGCTTCCACGATATTTGCGACGATCTGAAGGGGAAATACCCGAAGACGTTCAAGTTCACGGGCTGGCATCCGCATTGTCGTTGTTTTGCCACGCCGATCTTGAAGACGGAGGAGGAGTTCGACGCGGACACGGGGCGCATTCTCAACGGCGAAGAGCCTACGGAGGGGAGCGAGAACGAGGTGAACGAATTGCCCGACGAGTTCAAATCGTGGCTGCAGGAGAACAAGGGGCGCATCGACGCGGCGGCGGCGCGCGGCTCGCTCCCGTATTTCATCAAGGACAACGAGTCGCTGGTCGGCAGCGTGTTTGCGCCGAAGAAAAAGACGCTCCTCGAAATTGCCGAGGAGCGCCATGCAAAGCGTACGAAGGAAGAGGAGGACGCGATTCGCGAACGCTGGGCGGCGCGTGCGAAGGAACACGCCGAGGTGAAAGGTGCAGCTGCCGAAACACTCAAAACTGCCGCCGACTTCGGGGAAATCGACGCGTCGGGCTTGGCGCAGGCCGTCGAGTCGGGACAAATCGCGAAAATCAAAGCGGAGACGACGAAGTTGCAAAGCGCGATCGAGGAAATGAAGAAGGCCGAAGACGAACTCTCCGACCTGATTCCCGATGCGCATAAGTGGCACAAGGAGTTCACTCTCGAGGAACTGAAAAGCACGCACGCGGCGGTGCAAAAGAAGCTCGCGACCTTTGAGGGCTTGCCGCTGGAGGCGCAGGCCAGCAAGTTGAAGTACGAAGTGCAATGGGTTGCCGACAATAAGAAGTATTCGACATGGCAGGTTGCCGAAAGCGCGTACAAGGCTCAACACGCTGCGGTGCTCGAAAAGATCGAATGGCAGAAGGTTGACGATCAAATCGAGGGGCTTTCGTCGTTCAAGACGAAGTCCCCGATCTTCAAGCAGGCCATCGCAGACGCGAAGGCGGCACAAGAGATGGGGGACATTGAGAAGGCGAAAGAAGCGATCGAAATAGCGGAAAAGAAGCGCGCGGAACTCGAGAAGAAGAAACAAACCTCTAAATCTTCGTCGGGAACGTGGACTGTAAACAACACACCGCAGAAGGGACATGTCTACTTGGATTCATCTACAGAAGAATCTAAGAAAGCGAAGATAAGTGAGTTAACGGGAGTTTACGACAAGCAGAAGATAAACGACTACTACAACGCTGCTTATGGTTTCTCGTATCAATGGGATTATGAGATTAGAAGATACCAAAGCGGATTATTAGACCACACTTTTGTTTCAAGACACGGGCATTCTTACGAAGAGATCAAGAAACGAGCCGAAGATCTTGAAGAGTGGATCGATAGAAGCCCGAAATGGGATGGCGGAACCACCTATCGCGGAATGTGTCTCAGTAAGAAACAACTGGGTGATCTCATTGATAAACTAACAAGTGAAGAAGGTGCAGGAATGTTAGGCGCATCGTCGTGGAGTACGAATAAGGAAACATCAACGTACTTTGCCGGAGTTGGGTATCACGACGAGATTACACCGTATGAGCTTAAAACCCAAAAGGTCATTTTGGTCGCGAAGACGCAAAAAAACGCGACAAGTCTGCGTTATTTGTCGCGCTTTAAGGGCGAGTACGAAGTGCTTTCCTCACAACGGAACAGATATCGTTTCCTTCGTATGCGAGAACGTGGTGGGTATATTTATATAGAAGTCGAACCGAAATAAAGGGGAAGGGATCTCTTGACAAATCCTTTAATGACGTACTCGTCGCCACAATCTCGGGATTTCGTAAGGTAACAGAATAGATGTGCGATAAGCTCATCCGAAGCCTTATTTTCCCATGCTGATTTGAAGTTCGTAAGTCCGACATTTTCAATCAGACGCAGGAGTTCTTCCGTATCTTGTCCGTAATTCTCGACGAAGTCTTTTTCGCCAATCCAAAATCCAAAAGCTTCGCATCCGAGCTCGCCTGGGAACTCTTCCTCCCCTTTGTAGTATCTACATTGCTTGAGTCGTTCTTCTTTTGTCATCGTAGAATGAGTTTTAGTCTTCAAAAATAGCATATTCTCCCCGTTTCCCGCTCTTTTTGAGCGTTAAAACGACACCCTCGCTCGGAAAAAAACGCTTTACGCGCTTCCAACGTCTCTGAGCGGAATACTGCCTCTCTTTATATAGCGGTGATATGGGAGGAAATTATTACCTTTGTATCGACACAAAGACTATAAATAGAATGCACAAAGTAGCTTTTGACGCGTTGAAGACCCGTTTCGAGGGGATCAACGAAAAAGTACTCGACAGGATAGCGAAGAATATCGCGAAGACTGCCACCACCGCCGAAGAAGTGAAAGACTCCGTGGAGGCGATCACGATTCAGCAAATCATCGATGCCGAAGGCGACCGCCGCGCAACCGATGCTCAGAAAACCGCCGTCGCCAACTACGAACGGAAACACGGATTGAAGGACGGAAAATCGATCGAGCCGTCCGAACAGAACGAGCCTACGGAACCGCACGGCAACAAAGACCCCGAAGACATGCCGCAATGGGCTAAGACACTCGTCGAAAACAACGCAAAGTTGCAGCAGCAACTCGCGGCGATGAGTACGGAGCGAATCACGAACGACCGCAAGCGCCAGCTCTCGGCCGTCGTCGAACAGCTCCCCGAACATCTGCAAAAGCCCTACGCCCGTATGAAGCTCGACGGCCTTTCGGACGAGGAGTTCAAAACGACGCTTGAAGACGTGAAGACCGAAGTTGGGGGAATCGTCGACAATCTCAAACAAAGCGGACTTGTCTTTGCCCGTCCTTTGGGCGGAGAAATCAAGGACGCTCAAGAACTCACCAAGGCGCAGCTGGAATCGATCACCCACCGGGACGGCGCACCGTCGAAAGACGCTCAACCGTTCTAACAAAAACACCCCCCTCACAGAACACACAAAAAACTAGACCAAAATGGGTATGACAGTAAAACGGCGCAAAGACCAGGCGGTGCCTCGTGTCTTTGAGCACAAAGTCGCCGACATTCCCGGCGGCGTATCCGTCAAGACCTCGGAACTCGGCGGCGACTACCTTTTTGAAGGTACGCCCCTCAGTGCCCCCGACAACGGCATTTGCCACGTCGTGAAACAGGCCGTCGTAACGGCAAAGGTGGAGGCGACGGAAACGGAGGTAAAGGTGCAGAAAGGCCACCACTTCAAGGTCGACGACGTGCTCCTCCTCAGCGTAGGCGGCAAAGCGTCGAAGATTACGAAGATCGACACCTCGCAGAAAGCCGCCGACACGTTGACGCTTTCGGCCGCTATCGGAGTAATCCCGGTGCTCTCGGTTGTCGCCGAAGCGAAAGCCGAAACAACGGGCAACGACGCGGAATTGAAACACATTCCCCTTTCTCTTTCGGGTAGGGGTCGTCCCGTCGTGCAAAACGACAACCTCGACACGGACGCGTGGGTAATGGGTACAACGCACGGCGCAACGCTTCACCCCGATGTGGAAAAGCACCTCAAGGGCATTGTCAACTATTAAATCTAAAATCCGATGATCACAGATACTTTGATTCAAGGCCTCACACAACAGATGGTGCAGGCTCGTGTCGATAGCGTCGACGTTCGTCCGTTTCAGTTTGCCACGCTCTTCCCCGTCCGCCGCGTCAACGGCTTTACGTGGGGCACGATCAGCAACCAACTCGGACGAAAGAACGTTGCGGCCGACATCCACTCGGACAACAGTACAATCGTGCGCAAGCGCCGCCCGATGTTCGAGAGTGCAAAGGGCGACATTCCTTTCATCTCGATCAGCCGTGAACTCTCGCGCTCGGAGTTGAAGGAGTACCAAGTAGCGTATGCTCTCGCAAAATCCCCCGACGCGGCGCAACTCGTACAGTATTGGGG
>CAJPJR010000091.1 GCA_905369775.1 Prevotellaceae bacterium UBA1746 | reverse complement strand
GAGACAGCGTTATGGTGATCTTCATACCGCTCCTTTATATTATTGAGGATTTGCAGCGTGTCTTCTGCTGTCGTTGGTTCAAGTTGTATATTCTGGAAGCGGCGATCTAAGGCACCATCCTTTTCGATACTCTTGCGGAACTCGCTGATTGTCGTCGCGCCAATGCACTGTACTTCGCCACGCGCGAGCGCCGGCTTGAGAATATTGGCAGCATCCAAACTGCCGGGCGCACTTCCCGCACCGATAATGGTGTGAATCTCATCAATGAACAGCACAACTTCACGATGCGCTTTCAATTCTCCGATGAGTTTGCGCAAGCGGTCTTCGAATTGTCCGCGATATTGTGTGCCGGCCACAATCGAAGCCATATCAAGTGAGATCAATCGTTTGCCGGTAAGCAAATGTGGCACTTTATTCTGCACAATGAGTTGAGCAAGTCCTTCGACAAGTGCGCTTTTGCCCACACCGGGTTCCCCAATCAGGATAGGGTTATTCTTTTTACGACGGGTGAGGATCTGCGCCATGCGCTCAATCTCATCATGACGACCAACGATGGGATCCAATGCTCCATCGGCGGCCGCTTTTGTCAAGTCCACGCCATAGCTGTCTAAGATTGGCGTATCTTTGTCCGTGGAATTATTTGCGACAAAATCCGTCCCGCGGCGGCCTCCTTGGCGCGGTTCTCCACCGGCCGGAATAGCTTCTTCGCCGTCGGGCGTGTTGGAAGCCAAAGGCGAAGCACCTGCGCGCAACTTACCGTCTCCGGCAATGAACTTCATCGCGTTGTCATAGTTCAAGTTGAACGAAGCGAGCACTTTGCACCCTTCGTTGGTTTTATCTCTCAGCATCGCCAGGAACAAATGTACGTCCGTGGCGTTATTCTCTCGTTGCAAACGCGCTTCGAGCTGTGCCAATCGCAGAATGCGGTCAACATCACGTGCCACCTCGGTTCCTTCTGTGGCAACACTCCCCTCATCGATAGAGGGTTTGATCTGTGCTTCCAGCGTATTGCGCAGTTGATCTGTGGAAATGCCAAACTGTTCGATCACTTTCAGGGCCGCGCCTTCGCGATCGTTGAGCATACCAAGCAAAAGCGCGACAGCACCCACCTTGTCTTGGTGCGTGCGACGTGCCTCTGCCTTGCTGAGCGCAAGGACACGGGCGATTTGTGGCGATAAGTTTTGCGTCATAATCAAATATAGTATATGCGTCTGTGGAATAGCTATGCAAATGTACAAAAATCTGCGGTATCGTAGCCGCTACATGTGCAAATTATATGCACAACGGCGAAAAACGCGGGGATTTTCTTGGCAGCTCGCTAAAAAAGCCCTACTTTTGCAGCGTTTTGTGGCACCGTCCTGCCAATATGACAGCGACAAGGTGTTGCATTTCCCATAAACACAATACTCACTCAATTCAATCACATCCTATGATGAATCAGTATGAGACCGTTTTCATCCTTACTCCCGTTTTGTCTGATGTTCAGATGAAGGAGACGGTCGAAAAATTCAAGGGTATCCTCACCGCCAACGGCGCAGAGGTTATCAATGAAGAAAACTGGGGCCTCAAGAAGCTGGCTTACGCCATCGACAAGAAGAGCACCGGTTTCTATCAGTTGTTGGAGTTCAAGGCAGACCCCACCGTTGTAGAAAAACTGGAAGTCGGTTTCCGTCGTGACGAGCGCGTAATCCGTTTTCTGACTGTAAAACTCGACAAGTTTGCTGCTGAATACGCTGCAAAACGTCGTTCTAACAAAAAGGAGGACTAAACCATGGCACAAGCATCTGAAATTCGCTACTTGACTCCCCCCACCGTTGACGTCAAGAAGAAGAAGTATTGCCGTTTCAAGAAGAGCGGTATCAAGTATATCGACTACAAAGATCCCGAATTCCTCAAGAAGTTCCTCAACGAACAGGGAAAGATCCTGCCGCGTCGCATTACCGGCACTTCTTTGAAGTTCCAGCGCCGCGTGGCACAGGCCGTAAAGCGTGCACGTCACCTTTCGCTCCTGCCCTACGTAACTGACTTGATGAAATAATTAAAAGAGGAGGTATACACATGGAACTCATTCTCAAAGAAAACGTGCAGGGTCTCGGTTTCAAGAACGAAATCGTCACCGTGAAAGACGGCTACGGCCGCAACTTCCTCATCCCCACGGGTAAAGCTGTCCTCGCATCGGCTTCTGCCAAAAAGGAATTGGCTGAAACGCTCAAGCAACAGGCACACAAGCTCGAAAAGATCAAGAACGACGCCATCGCACTGGCCGAGAAGATCAACGCTGTTGAGGGTATCAAGATCGCAACCAAGGTGAGCGCTACCGGTGCCATCTATGGTTCGGTAACCAACCTCCACATCGCCGAAGAACTCGCTAAGCGCGGCATCGAAGTTGACCGCAAGAGCATCGTGCTCAAGGACGTTAAGGAAGTAGGTGCCTACAAAGCTGCCGTGAAACTCCACAAGGATGTCACCGCAGAAGTAGCTTTCGAAGTAGTAGCCGAAGAAGCTTAATCTCATCTACGGTGCAACTCACCAACAACACAGGCCGTGTCTCAATACCTTGAGACACGGCTTTTTTTGTCGCTTCCACTTTCTCTATCCTCTCCGCCATGCGCTACTTTATCACCCTCTCCTACGACGGCACAAACTACCACGGCTGGCAAGTACAACCCAATGCCGACAGCGTCCAGGCCCGCCTCAACGACGCACTCACCAAGCTGCTTCCCGTCCCTACGGAATGCGTAGGAGCCGGACGCACCGATACGGGCGTACACGCCTCGATGATGGTGGCACACTTTGACACCGATCAAACAATAGACCCAGATCAAATGGCATTTCGCCTCAATCGCATCCTGCCTCCGGACATTGCCATCCAAGAGGTCCGACAAGTCGATGCACATCTACATGCTCGTTTCGATGCCAAGCGCCGCACCTATCATTATTTCGTCTACAGGCACAAAAATCCCTACCTGCGCCACTATGCCGCCCGCCTTACTTTCGCCCCCGACTACGAACTGATGAACCGTGCTGCCGAACTCCTGTTGGAAACCGACGACTTCACAAGTTTTTCGAAGGTGAACAACGACCAAAAGACCAATATTTGCCAGGTAACGCAAGCGCGCTGGACGCAAGTAAAGGACGACCATTGGCGTTTTGAAATCACAGCCAATCGCTTTCTGCGCAACATGGTACGTGCCATTGTAGGTACACTTTTGGAAGTCGGGCGCGGGCGAATGACACTCGAGGAATTCAAAGCCGTCATCGCAGCCAAAAATCGCTGCTCGGCAGGAGAAAGTGTTCCGGGCAACGCGCTATTCCTCGTAGATATCCAATATTGATCACTCTCGCTCTATTATTTCACAAATGACGTGGTTTTTTCTTGCCGTAGCTTCCGCAGCACTGCTCGGCTTCTATGATGTGTTCAAAAAACAATCGCTGCGCGACAATGCTGTCATCCCGGTTCTGCTCATCAACACCGCATTGAGTAGTCTCCTCTTCCTTCCGCTCCTGTGTGCAAGCCAATTTTCTTGGATTTCGCCCCAGAGCCACTGGTACGTCCCCTCAGCGCCCATCACGCACCACCTGTTAGTCGTCGGCAAAGCCCTCATTGTCTTGACCTCATGGGTTTGCGGCTATTTTGCCATCAAACATTTGCCTCTCACGCTGGTAGGACCGATCAACGCCACCCGTCCGGTCATGACGCTCATTGGAGCTTTGCTCATCTATCACGAACAATTCAACTTCTGGCAATGGGCAGGCGTGTTGTTGGCCATCGTTTCTTTCTTTCTGCTTAGCCGCAGTGGTCGCAAAGAAGGCATACACTTTCTCCACAACCGCTACATCTTATTGCTCGTGCTCGCTGCTGTGCTCGGAGCCTGCAGCGGATTGTACGATAAATTCCTACTGGCCCCAGCCGACAGGGGAGGACAGGGACTAAACGCGATTTTTGTACAATCATGGTACAATTACTACCAGTTTGCACTGATGCTGCTCATTTTTTTCATCCTTTGGTGGCCCACTCGAAAGCAAACAACACCCTTCCACTGGCGTTGGAGCATCGTGGGCATTAGCCTTTTTCTCACCGCGGCGGACTTGTTTTACTTCTATGCGCTGTCTGTTCCGGGTGCACTCATCGCGGTTGTGTCCATGACGCGGCGCAGCAGCGTGTTAGTAAGCTTCCTTTTTGGAGCGTTCCTCCTACACGAACATAACCTCCGCTCGAAGGCGGTAGATTTAGCTTTCGTGTTGCTCAGTATGATCTGCCTTTGCTTGGGCGCTGTGCTCGGATAAAATTGAGCGCTCCCTCTTACGCTCTTATCCACGCCCCAGCGCTGGCGATCCGCGGCTCTGCATGCTGCAAGCCCAACACTGCAGCCGTACGCTGCTGCCTCCCCACATTCATCCGCTCTCAGGTGAGGGAGTCACGCAAGGTGGGGAGAAAGAGAAAAAATGCGGGAGGTTTTTAGAAAAACAAGGGAGCAAAAGCATGAAAGCCCGCAACGATTGACAGAAACTGCTATGTGAACAACGGAAAGCTCCGAAGGCACACCACTGGAACCGTACGAAAAGAAGAAATAGCGTACGTTTCTCGTTGTTTAATCACCATATTAACCATCTAATCATCAGCGAATTAAAATCATAACACCCAAGTATTCGCCTGTAGAAAGGAAGAAAAGAAAGCTTCACCGCCGCAAAGCAAAAAAGGAACGCCCTCTTCCGGGCGTTCCTTTTTAGTGTGAGAGAGTAAAAGTAGAACTTCGTATAAATCGTCGAGCCTACTTCGTCAAATGTACAATACTTCTGGTGAAATCAGGATTCCGAATTTCATTTCCACGTCGGTGCGGATGGCTTCTGCCAATTTTGCCACTTCTTCGCCCGTGGCATGGTCCACATTGATGAGCACAAGCGGCTGCAAAGCGTGCACACCGGCACCGCCCATGCGGCGTCCCTTCCATCCACACTGCTCGATGAGCCAAGCTGCGGGGATTTTTGCCCCCTGGGGCAAATCATAGTGCGGCATGTCGGGATAGAGGTTCAGCAGTTCGGTGAGTTTCTCCGTGGACACCACCGGATTCATAAAGAAGGAGCCTGCGCTACCCACTTCCGCGGGATCGGGCAACTTCGAACGGCGCACTTGGATGATGGCATCGCGCGTTTGCTGTGCGGTCGCCTCCTCTGCGCAACGAACACCCATGGCCTCCAACGCACGAGTCACTGCTTTGTGCGTCAAAACCGGGGTGAAATGCTTGCGCAACCGAAACACCACATGAGTTACCGCAAAGCGATGTGCACCTTCGTGCTTGAAAAAGCTGCTACGATAAGCATATTGGCATTCATCGTGCGAGAATACGCGTTCTTTACCGCTCGCCACTTCCACCGTTTCCACGCGCTCAATGCAATCGCCGGCTTCTACACCATAGGCACCGACGTTTTGCACAGCGCCTGCGCCGACCTCACCGGGAATGAGGGAGAGGTTTTCCAGCCCATGGTAGCCTCGTTCGATACAATAGGCCACCAGCGTGTCAAAAACCTCTCCCGCACCGACACGCAAGAGCAGTTCGTCAGCTGTCTCGGCCAGAACTTCCTTGCCCACGATCTTACTGTGGAAGATCACTCCGTCAAAATCATGGACAAAGAGCAAATTACTACCTGCACCGATGTGCATCCATGCTGCCTCTCCGAGGTGTGCAATCGCTTCTTTGAGCTGCTGCACTGAAGCATACTCAACAAATTGCTTGCACGAGGCTTCTATTCCGAATGTGTTGTGGTGAAGAAGAGAGTAGGGCATAGTCGTCTATCGTTTATGGTGGACATTCCGGTTGTTCGCGCCTGCCGTAAGGGGGCCATTCCCCAATAGCTCATGAGAAATTCCGAGCACTCCGTCCGGCAATCGCTTGATCAGGTCTTTAGTTGTCGAGTCGCGTCAACTTCCACTTACCATTGCGTCGGCGGAAGGTAAGTGTGCTCGTCAATCCGCTGGAAAGCGATGAAATGGACAGCAAGCGAAGATTCGAATTGTTGAAGGTCTGTCCGTAAAGCACATTCGTCAACTTATTTTTGGGCAATTCTGGGGCAAAATCCGGCCACTGTGAAGCCGAAATGAAGCCTTCCATGCGCTTAAAGTTGTCCTCATCGAAAGTGGAGAAAGCCAATTGCGAGGCGATGTGCTCACGCTGATAAGCCGGATCGGTGGAGAAACGCTGGTAGAAAGCGTAGAAATCACTGTTGGCACTGCGTTCCATTTTTTCTTCACTGAGACGCGTCAGGCGCCATTCCGAATTTTCGCGCAAAAAGAGATAGCTTTTGATACGCTGTCGCGAAAGATCCAATTCTTCCACCACAACTCGAGTCACACTGGTGTCCTTGGCCATGCCGGCTCCCTTGGGACTGTCGAAAATCAAAGTGTAGGTTTCTCTCGCGGAATACATGCGATCGTATTTCCACGCCGACTTCTGAATTTCGGAACGCTTTCCATCCACAATATGTTCCAGCGGGAAAACGATACGCGAACGCTGAAAACGCGGTTTCTTCATGAAAGCGAAGGCAAAGTCATCGAAATACTCATCTGCTTTCTTGGGAATCGGTGTCTCGGCCGCAGTCGACGTTGAATCAGTGGCCACACTGTCACTTTTCACGGAATCTACGCGTTGTTCGGTGACGATGGCGGGGGTCTCCGTTCGGCTTTTACAGCCAACGGTACACAACAACCCCACAAACAGGGCGAAAAGGAGAAAATTTATTTTCATCAGATATTACTAAACGACTCGACAAAGTTACGGCGAATCACGAAAACAGACAAAGAAAGCGGGGGCTATTTACCCCGCTTTCTTCGTTCTTTCAATCAAATAAGGCAGAATTACCCATTTGAAATGGGTTAATCTTTAAAGCCCAGTCCCTTCCACCACGCAGCATCTCCTTGCAGATACTTTGCAAACCACGCCATAATGGTTTGTTGCCACTTGACCCGCTGGCCATAGTCGGTCACAACGTGATTGGCGCCCTCGATTTGAATGTAGGAAACGGGGCGTCCCAAGATGCGCAAGGCGGTGAACAATTGCTGACTCTCGTTGGTGGGCACATTGGTATCTGCCGTTCCGTGCAGAAGTAGCAACGGTGTGTGAATTTTGTCGGCATTGAACAAGGCCGATTGTTTCACATAAAGCTCGGGATTGTTCCAGGGATACGACCCATATTGGGCAGTTTCACCGTAAGTGTGCCCCCAATAACCTCCACCCCAGTAGGAAGCAATGTTGGAAATGCCGGCATGGCTGATGGCAGCCGCAAACAGATCGGTGCGTGTTTGGAGGTATTCGGTCATGAATCCGCCGTAGCTGGCGCCCATACAGCCCACTTTCTTACGGTCTACGTAGGGATGTGCATCCATGAAGGCCTTTGTGGCCTCAATGATGTCGTCGGCCGAACGTTTACCCCACGTGTTGATGTGGCGCGCTGCGAATTCTTCACCGTAACCAATGGCGCCGGAGGGTTCAAGTGCGAGCACCACATAGCCCATGTTGGCCAAGACGGAGAGCGGATAATGGAACTCTAACTCTCTTGTCG
>CAJPJR010000090.1 GCA_905369775.1 Prevotellaceae bacterium UBA1746 | reverse complement strand
TCCCGCTGTCGGGCATATCGAAATGAACAATCGACCGCAAAACACTAAACCGCCGCTCTCCCTCTGAGAGCGGCGGTTTTACTTTGCGGGGAAGATGGCGCTTGAACGGCGAGGGGGCATTGCCCCAACGGACAGGGTGCAGCGCTCCCGCGGCGGTTCAACGTGAGGGGACCGAACGAGGCGGGAAAACCTGCTTGGCACCGTCGACGGCAATGACGGTTCGACGTCGGTTGGCGTTGTAGCGCGGCGAAAAGAGGTCGAGTTCGGGGCGAGTGTAGGGCGTTTGGATGCCGAGCATCGCAACGAGGGTGTTGGGCAAGAGGTCGGTCATGACCGGTTCGCCCTGCGCTCGAAGGATCTGTTCCCAGAGTTTCGGCACTTCGCGGCGCAGAGACGGCGACATGTAGACGAGGAAGGGCACGCGCACGACGTTTTCGGGCAGGGTGTTGCCGGCGTGGCCCGCGAAATCGGGATGCGCGGGATCGTCGAAGAGCGTTTCGCCGTGGTCGGAGACGTAGATCACGATGGAACGGGAGTGACTGTAGTGTTTGATGATGTCGGACACTACGCGATCATTATATAATACGGAATTGTCGTAGGCGGCGATCTTCTCCTTCTGACCCGGCGAAAGGGAGCCGGGGATGTCTTTGGCTGTGAAGCGCGCAAATGATGCGGGATAGCGGTTGGCGTAACCTGCATGCGAGCCCATGAGATGCACGACGGAGAACAATCCGCTGGGACGGCGATGGCGCGGAGACAATTGTTCGACGGTGAGCAGATGGGGTAGGAGGCGCTCATCGTAGAACAACGAATCGGACAGAAACATGTCGTTGGTCTGGTGCAAACGGTAGGGATTGCCCGTGAGGGTGTCAGCGGCGGAACCGAACAGCTGCTGCACTGACCAGGGGCCTCCGCTGCATTCCTGGTTGGTGACCCAAGCGGTGGCGAAACCACCGTGTTTCATGACGGAAACAAGGTCGGGATATTCATGCCAACGCGCTTTGTCCTGCTCGTTGGTGTAGAAGGTGAGCACGGCTTGGGTGGAGGCGATGGTGGCGTTGGAGGGACTGACGGCATCGGTGAAGACGGCCAGCTCTTTCTGCGCATGGAGTTGATCTAACTGAGGAGTGGTGGGCAGGGCGTAGCCGTAGCAGTGCATCGAGGCCGCGCGTGTACTTTCGCCCAGAATGAGTACGACGTTGACCGGTTGGGTGATGCCGGTGTCGAAGTGGCCGGTGACGGTTTTGGCGGCGGAGGCGTGCATGTGTTCTCGCTGGGTGGTGAGGATTTTGCCCAGGCGGTAGGTGCGCACTAAGCCCCACACAAAGCGGTCGGCCGTGGTGGTACGCGCCGGACTGTAGCTCCAATGCCAGTTGCGGTAGCGGCCCACGGACAGTCCGAAGCCCAGCACGAAACAGCACAAGCCGATTGCGGCAATGAACCGGCTGCGCAGGGTGGACAAGGCTTTGCTCAATGCCCAAGCTGCTCCGCACATGATTGCGGCGGCAAGCAACAATTTGGGCAGATGGTGGGACATGGCGGAGAGGAACTCCAAACTTTCGCGGGCGTCGGTGCCGACAATGACTTTGCTCATCTCGGGATTGTAGACGGTATCGTAGACCCAAAGCAGCAAGAACTCGCCGAGCGTCAACAAGGTGGCGACTGTAAGCAACAAGACGCAACAAAGACGGCGCAACCAGGTCCATTTGATCGTGCCGATGAGGAAAACGACCAAGAAGGCCCAGCCCCCGGCTTCCAACCACAGAATGGGTTGCGAAAGGAGGGCTTCGCCCAGGGTGTACTTCGCGCTATCGAAGACCAAACGGTAGAGTACAACTTGGGAGACCGCCAATTCGAGCAGGACGACGTAGGAGATCAAAAAACTGTAGCCGGCGGGGCGGGACAAGATGGTAGAAATCTTAGAAAACGTCTGACGAAGCAGGCGAATGAGAGGGGTGAGGAAAGAAAAAGACTTCATGGGTAGCACAAAAAATTTAAGACGGACCACAAAAAGAGGGGGAATTCACCGTTGCGAACCGTCATTTCGATGACGGTGATGGGCGATGGCGTCATGCGGTGGGCGATTTTCACCAACAAGCAGTGCCCGATGGAGCATAAAAACGGCATTGGGCTGCGCAGCCTGTGCTCAAAAATTGCAAGGAAGCGAACAGGGGTTCAGTTGCCGGCACCTGCTGTCGACGCCTCGCCATCGTGCGGGGAGGAAAACGCACGATCTGCTGGGCAAGCTTCGAGAGCGGTGGGCTCAGTCGGCGAGCCCAAGCGCGCATCGACCTGCTCGCAATAGGAATAAGCGGAGAGGATCATGAGCATACCGGTAGAGGAGAGCAACAAGGGGTTGGTTCCTGCGATCAAGAGGTAAACAACGTAGGTAAAGAAGACTCCTTGCGTGAAGGGATCGCTGCGATGGCGGAATAAGCGCACGAGGGGATAGGCAAACACGCCTAAGATGGGAAGCGACAAGAGGCCATAATTGCGCAACAACTCGAGGTACGTCCATTCGGTTTGCAAAGTCATCTCATGGAAACCTTCGGTATAGAAAGAGGTGGCCGGGCCTTGACCGATAAAAAGGTACTCCGGATGGTCGTTAAACAGTTGCCAATAGGATGGCAGATGTCCGAATTTGATAGCATTAGAGGCCTCGCCTTGCTCTGTGACCAGCAGGAATATGAGAAACAGAAAGGCGAAACCGATCAAACCCAGCAGTGGGTAAACAAAATACTTCGCACGGCGGCCCTGCGAAACGGTGTTGACAATAGCAATGCCCAACAAACTGAAGGGAAGGAGCATGCTGGCGCGTGTGCCACTGACCCAAAAAGCGGAAGTGACGATGAGGGCCAATAAGATGTTGAGCCAACGGTGGCCAATGCCGTGCAGCATTCGGTAGTACAGGAGGAAAGCGGAGAACGCCATGCAAATGAGCGTCTTGTAGTACATACCGAAAAACGTAAAGCCCAAAATGTGACGGTGGGTCATCATGATGAAATTGTCGTGGGCCTTGACAAAATAGAAGATGGCTCTCTCGTAGACGGGACTTTGCAGCGTGAAACCAAAGAGCACGAGCAATAACGTTGTCGTGAGAAGCGTGGGGAATAAAGAACGACGGACAAAATCGTAGTTGCGAATGTAAGGCAAGAGTGCAAGCGGTGCGATGTTTTTGAACGTTCCGGCCAACATCTCGTTGTCCATGGCGTTTCCTTGCATTTCGGCCGATAGATAGCCGAGCAACAGGGCAGCCGCTATGATGAGAATGTGCGGAATATAGCTCAGATCGGGTTTGAAACGCACCACACTGAAGAACATCAACAGGGCGAAAGTGAGCTCCTTGGCGTGGAACAGCGTATTGGTGGGGTCGATCATCACCACGGCAATAAAAAGGAACAAGAGGAAATGGCCGACCATTCGCAAAAAGAGGTTCATACGCGCACTTTGTTATAATCCCATCGGGGAAGACGGGTTCTCAATGGCGAGACCGGCCAAAAAGAAGCTTGAAATAGAAATAGGCTCCGGCACCGGTGATGGAAAGAAACAGGAAAGCGGCAAGGATCAGTGCCTTCTTCGGTGCCGTAGGACGCAGGGGCACGTAAGCATCTTCCACGACTGTGAAAACGGGGGTGCGCTCTTGGATCTTCGCTTCGGCCATCTGTACCTGTTGCTTCATTTGTGTGTAGGCATTGAAGGCGTTTTGCATTTCGTTTTCCAAGTCTGTGAGCTTCGTTTCATACGATTTCAACTCGAGGTCTTGGTGTGAATCGGCGTATCCGGCATATTTTCGTTGAGCTTTTTGGTATTTTGCGCGCAATTGTTTCTCGAGTGAAGAATAGTATGCGAAGTCTGCACGTGCCTTATTGGTACGATACTCTGTGATGAAGAGTTGGAGGCGCTTACGTGCGGCATCTGTCATCATTTTGGCCACCAACGGATCTTGAGAGGTACAACTGAGCGTGACAACATCGGTCTCCTTATTTACATCACAATGGATGCTACCGCGAATCCCTTTCACGACTTGCTCTTCAGATGCGCTGAGTCGATTGGGGTCAACGCCGGTGCTGGGGAAAGAGGCTTTGCTCGGCTGATCACCAAATAGGGATTTGATGGCGGCCACTGCGCCTCCCAGAGCCTTCGTCCACCACGGTGTGCGCTCCTCGACTTGGGTAAACTCGACGTAGGTCTTGTAATTTTTTCCTTTGATGGTTTGCACGGGTGTGTGGAGCAAATCTACTAGGAACTTATTGGTGGAAACGACGTCGGGATAGAGGTTGGGACTGATGGCATCCTCACCAGATCCGAGATCGACACCGGCCATTGAAGCCAAGGCGCCCATGCCACCACTCAACTTCTGCTCTCGCTGCGATTCGATGGCGAGACTCATCTTAGAAGTGTAGGTCTTAGGGATGCTGAACGCTACCCCCAAACCTAAAGCGAGACCGATCACGGCAGAGAAGAGAAAATACTTCTTTTTCTCTCCCAAATAGCGGAGCAACGTGGGAAAATCAAACTCGTTCATAAGAAGCAAAACCTTGAATTAAGAGACTTGGGAACGCTTACGGCGCACGACGGAAAGAATTTGTCGCCCCTGTTCGGGGAAGACGTAGAAAAGCAAAAGACAAGCTCCGCACAAAAAAACGATTAGCTGTACAGACAAAGCCGAAAAGTGAGTGGCAAAGGGTAAACCTGCCAAGTAGACCAGCAAAGCTAAGAGTGCGGAAGCAAACACGGAGGGGATGAGCGACCGAATTTGCCAAGGCAAACCGAAGTTGAGTAAATTCAATCCTCCGAAATACCCATAGACGCAAAATGAAAAGAGACCAGCCAACACTAAACCCCAAAGCATATAGACAAAACCCAGATAAACGCCGAGCCCAATGACGATGATGGAAAATAGTATCCGGACGATTTCAAGACGAAGGAACAATTTGCCATGACCGAAAACCTGCAAAATATTCTGATGCAACACGACCAATGGCTGAAAGACCACCGATATGGCGAGAATTCTCAAAATGGGGACGGATTCTATCCACTTTTCTCCTATTAGCACGACAATGAAATGATCGGCCATGGCGCACAAGGAATAAAAAAAGAGGCTTCCAAGAAAAGCAGAGGTGACTAAAAGCTTTCGATATGCTTTTGTCAACTTACTCAAATCCGTGCTGCATTCGGTAAGCACGGGGAGCGAAACGCGCTGCAATACGAACGCGAAATTCATGGCTATGAGAGAGGAGAATTGATCTGCACGGGTATATAAGCCTAATCGCCGAGGGGTATAGACTTTGCTGATCAGGAAATAGTAGAGATTGTTGTAAATGTTCGTGAGTAAGGAAGAGAAGAGAATACGCGAACCGAAACCGAACAATTCGTGCGCTGAGGCTGAAGAATAATGTAGCTTGGGAAAAGATCGCACTAACAACCATAACACAAAAGCATAGAGCAACTGGCGCAAGAGTTGCTGAGTTACGAGAGACCAAATCCCAAAGTCGTTGAACACCATCCACACGCCGACCAATGCACTTACCACCCCGGAACTTAAAGAAGCTACGGCCTGGGTACGGAAATCCAGCTCTTTGGTAAGACGAACCTTGAGCACGACGACAGACGAAGCGAATATAACATTCGTCCCTAATACGCGAATGACAGGAGTCAGCACTTCGCTCCCATTGAAGCGAGCTATTAGTGGAGCGGTAAAGAAGAGTAGCGTATACACGACAATGGCCGTCGCCATGTTGAGGAGAAAAGTCGTAGAATAATCCTCCTCACTGATTTTTTGCTTACGAATCAGCGCATTAGAGAAACCTCCATCGGACAATACGAGCGAAATCGTAACTAAGACGAGAGCGATGCCTACGATTCCGAATATTTCCGGCGTAAGCTGGCGTGCCAAAAGGATTCCCACGAGGAAATTGATCCCCGTGCCCGAAAAATTATCGATCAGCCCCCAACCAAGCCCTTTGGCAAAGCGCTTTTCTAACGATTGCATTCAACTATTCTCTTGAAAAATAATTCTACGCGATCAACATTATGTTTATTTCTTGATCACATTGATGACAATAGCTGCAAGGGTCACCACACTCATCGCGAGCGAGACCACTTGCGTCCAAGGGAACGGACTGCCCTTAGGCTTCGCGGGCACGACGATGTTACAACCGGGCTGAATGTCGCTCGACGAACGCACACGACTCACCATGCCATTCATTTGAGTGGCAAAAGTCTTGCTCTTTTTCGCTTTCAAGCTGTATCCACCACACTGGTCAATGTAGTAAGAAAGCGAGGCACCCGGCTTGTAAGGCAAAGTGGTGGGGTACATCACTTCTCCAGTCACACTCACCGTGTTATTGTATTGTGGAATGATGAGTCGATCGCCGTCACGCAAAATGACGTCCCACAAATCATTGCCCGGATGGGAAAGAGCTTTATCAAGATAGATCGCAACATTGTTATGATCGCCAACTTCGATTTTGCGCAGATCGGTCGAGTCGTTCATCGAAATGATTTTTTTCAATTCTTGCTGCTTCAGTCGTTCGCTGTCCGTCAGCGGTCGTTCCAAGACGGCGCCCTTCAAATAGGCTTGAGCCGTCTGTCCACCTGCAGCTTTCACCAAGTCCGAAAGACGATAATCTTTTTTCGTGATCACATAAGTACCGGAAAACTGTACTTCGCCGTGCACTTCGACATGTTTTTGCTCGATATAACCGGGCGAGGTGCGCACATAAACTTCATCGAAGGGTTGAAGGGTGAAACCGGGGTGGCCATTGACCACAAAACCATCTTTCACGCTGAAACTAAAGAACTGTGCCACTTCATTTCCTGATGACATGGCTTTTCGATCTCGGAATCGCCGTGCGACATCGACTTTCGCAATGCTGGCTTTGTCGGTCAAACCACCGGCTTGCTCGATGAGCGCTTCGATGCTTGTGCCCGATGCATAATCGTAAGTGCCGGGATAACGCACTTCACCTTTGATCGACAAGGTGAGCGCTTCGTTGGCTTCCTTGCGCGAAGGGATAAATACCACATCTTCTTTCTTAAGCACCTCGTCTGCTTCCTGGTGCGAAAGGATGGCCCCCACATTGAACTCCTTGACTTCCAGTGTGCGATCGGCTTTTCGACGATGGATTATGCCACGGTTGGTAAAGGCATCTTCACTCAAGCCGCCTGCCGCTTCGATGAGCTGACGTACCGACGAAATGTTCCCGTCCATCTGGTATTTACCGGGGCGCATCACAGCACCACGGAGTTCTACCAGGTTTTTGTATCGGTCCAAGACAGAATCTACACAGACCGAATCGGCATCACGGAGCTGAAATTTGCCACGTTCGAAGTCGCTGAGGGAGTAAATACTCTTTTCTCCTCCCGACTTGCGAAAGAGCGTCACATTACTCTCGAACGCGTCGCCCGTAAAGCCGCCGGCGTATTTAATCAGCGTGCCTACACTTTCCGTTCGCTTCATTTCGTAGCGCATCGGACGCTTCACCTTTCCGGTAATGTCTACGATACACTCATAAGGACCGACCACAATCACATCATTAGAGGTCAGTCGAACATTGCCATGCAAGCGTC
>CAJPJR010000089.1 GCA_905369775.1 Prevotellaceae bacterium UBA1746 | reverse complement strand
ATGTAGACCTAAACGACGCCGATAGCGGAAAGTGGATAGAAATTTGCGGTCTCAAAGTCGAAGAGGGCGACACGCCGACGACGTGGTGCTTGTCCGAGAACGACAAAATTGGGGCGACTGGCATAGACGGCGAAAGCTACCATGTGAACCTTATAGATAACAGTTCTTTTGCGAAGGGCTTGGAAGGATGGGGCGGCGGATACGGTATGCCCACGTTTGACGACTCAATGCAAAGCCCCGTACCGGGAACACGTGTCGTAAAAATAACCGGGCAAGCCGTAGGTAAACTTCCATATCATGAGGCTTCCCAAAATGTACGAGAACGTATTCTTCCCGACACGACCTATACATATAGCGTTTGGGTGAAGACCTCCGAAGGAATGAGCAACGCGCGCATTATCGTCTATCCGGCACCACATATAGAACATCAAATCGACCACGAGCACGGCGGCGAGTGGACGCGACACGCGATTACGTTTACCACAGGGCGAAACCTCGCAGCAGAAGGACAATACGTCTATTTACGTCTATGTACTCAAACCGACCCGAACGCCGCGGTGTGGTTCGCCGCTCCTAAGCTCGAAATCGGAGACACCCCCACCGAGTGGACAACGTCGGAGAGCGACCGAAAGGGCGACAACGGCCGCGGTGTGAGCCGCATGCGCGCTTTCTATATGCTGACCACCGAAAGGGACGCACCGCAGCCCGATACGTCCGAATGGACGGAAACCGCCCCGCAGCCCACGAAGGAGCGCCCGTGGCTTTGGAGCTACGAACGCTCGGAGTACACCGATGGGGGTTCAGACCAAACTGTGGTGCGACTGATTGGACACTACGGCAAAGACGGCACGAACGGCACGAGCATTCGGGCGCAATACAGCGCCGACGCGCAAACGTGGCACGACGATTTCGCCGAGGGCGATGTGTGGATGCGTACGGGCAACGGCACAACGTGGGGCGGTGCGCTGCGCGTGGTGGGCGAATCGGGGACGGACGGCAAAAGCCCCGTTTATGATTTCGCCGCGTCGACACAACTCGCCACCGCATCGAGTACGACCGCCCCGACTATTCGGGGAACGTGGCAAGACGCGCCCCCGACACTCCGCGACGGCGAGGTGCTTTGGTATCGGCTCACCGCTGCAAACGGGAAAATCACCTACGGCCGCTTGAGCGGCAGAAATAGTTACATCCACATTGCCTACGCGAATAGCGCGGACGGGGCGGAAGACTTCACCTTGGAAGAAGATCTCGGGCGCGGCGGTGAAATCGAGTTCTCGTACTTCGGCATTTACGCAGACTTCGACGAGGGCGCGAGCCAAGATTACCACGACTACGTGTGGACGCGTCTGCGCGGTGTAGACGGCAAAGATGGACTCGCACCGAATGCGAACTTGCTCGACGATACGGACTTCAAAAACTTGGGGCGCAAAGAGAGCGCCTGGAAGATTGGCACACACGGCGAAGAACCCGTTGCGGGACGCGCCAACATCAGCCTATTCTCTTCGGCCGTCGATGGTTGTGTGCCCGCGTTGTGCGCCATCAACCCCGGGACGAAGGATGGTGAATATGCGCAGCTCTCCCAAAACGTGGGGCAACTCATTCCCGGACGCACCTACACGTTTTCGGCCTATGTGCGCGGGGCGGACGTGGCGTGGCTGATTGTCTATCCCACCCCCGCGGAGCACTTCCATCCCAACACGGTGAAACAAGACGGCTGGACGCGTGTGTCGCTCACCTTCCGCGCCCCCGCGGTGCAAGACCCCGACGGCGTGCTGCTGTTGCTCCGCGCCTGGCACCGCGAAACGACGCCCCACACGGGCTACGCAAAGAGCGTGGCGTGGTGCGCCCCGAAGTTGGAGGAGGGGGAAGGCCCGACGCAGTGGTGCCCCTCGTTCAGAGACCAACGCGGCGCCGACGGGTCGCCCGGGGTACGGGGTGCGGCCGTGCGGCCGCTCGGCGACTACGACCGATTGCCCGACGGAACGGCCTTTGAGGGCGGACACGCGGGCGAAACCTATCTGGACGTGGTGCAAGTGCGCCAAGGCGAGCAAGTGCAGTTCTACCAATGCAAAAAGCCGCACACGAAGTCGGCTGACAAAGCCCCCGCTGCAGATTCGGAATGGTGGGAGCTCGGAATGTACCAAGGCTTCATCGCCACCTATTTGCTTTTGGCAAAACTCTCCCTTATCAAAAATCTACAAGTCGAGAACGTTGTCGGCCGTGACGCGAATGGTAATACAACCTTTTATCTCGACGCTTCGACCGGCACGGCTTACTTTGGGGGCACGGCAACCTTTGCGGGCTTCATTCGTCGCCGCCCCGTGGTGATAACCCCCGAGAATTGGAAAGAATACGGGGGACAAATGGGAAGAAACGGGGACGTTTTCTACTTAAACCCGTTTGCCGTCGGCACATACGTCATCTTCCGCGGCGATTTCGGCGCGCTGAGGCCGACCATCAACACAGGCGGCGGACCTCTTAACGACGGGAAGGAAAGCGAAACGCCAGACAATAGTCAAGCCATGCGCTACTACGGCGCGCAATTTATGGTCTTCAACGACACCCCGACGTCGCTTTCCATCGGCGGCGTGAAGATCGACAAAAAAGGCACCGCCGTCTTCACCATGTTAGGCCGTAACAGAGAGAACCCCACGCTTTGGTGGAAAGGCGACATCGTGGGGAGCTGGTGAAAAGCCCGCCCGCGTCTCGCACTCCACTTGATTTATATAACCACACACAAAAACCAAACCTCTATGCAAGAAACACTCATTCATTTTGCCGAACAGCATTTGTATCTTCACATCGTGCTCATCATTTTCTGCACCGCGGCAATACTGATCGCCATGGCGCTCGACCTCTTCTTTGGCATTCGCAAAGCCCACGAACGCGGGCAACCCACGACATCGCGGTGGCTAAAGATGACAAGCCGAAAGGCGGTGAAATACCTTGTCCCGTTTCTCGTGCTCTCGCTTATCGACTTCATCGGCTCCCCGCTCTGCGCCGCGCCTTACTTCTCGATGGGCTGGGCGGCCTGGTGCGTACTGTGCGAGTTTCGGAGCATTCGGGAGAAGGCGTGGGAGAAAGCCGAAATCGAACGCCAAGACAGAACCGTGCAAGCCATCATTTCGGAGCACGACCTTTCGAAGATGGCGCAGAAATTTGCCGCCGCCGTCTTCGAGGAGGCCAAAAACCGCGACATCGTCCCCGCGGAGAAAACACAGACGGACGAGAATCAAGAACCCGAAAACGCAAAACAATGACCATGAGCGACGTATCACACACCCAAAATCCCGAAAACGTGGACACGAGAGAACAAAAAACAACAGATCGGGAGCCGTCGGTTGCCAAATCCGCAAGCACGGCCGTCGACCACCCCGCACATTACAACCACGGCGGCGCGGAATGCATCGACGTGGCGCGCGGAATGCCCTTTTGCCTGGGCAACGCGCTGAAATACATTTGGCGCTGCGGACACAAACACGACGGCACGCTCGAAGGAGCGCGGCGCAAAGCCGTAGAAGACGCGAAAAAGGCCGTCTGGTATCTGAATGAGTTTATCAAAGACGCCGAAGCGGGCGCGATGGACTCGTTCCTCGAATTGAAAGCGACGGCACGAGTGGTGCTGGGCTTCCGCGCTCCTTGATTTTCCTTACAAACCAAACCTCTAAATCACACAGAAATGAGAATCCTCCTACAACGCCACGCCCTGAAGGCGGGCTACACCATCGGACGAATGGAAATCAACGGCCGATATTTTTGCGACACGCTCGAAGACACCGACCGCGGTTTGCGCGAAAGCATGACAGAAGACGAAATCGCCGCGCTCAAAGTGAAAGGCGCAACGGCGATTCCCACCGGCACGTATCGCATCGACATGCAAACCCGTTCGCCGCGTTTCGGGCGTGTCCTCCCCCGTCTTGTCAGCGTGAAGGGATACGCGGGCGTACTGATCCACAGCGGCAACACGGCCGACGACACCGAGGGCTGCATCTTGGTGGGCGAAAACCGCGAACGGGGCAAGGTGCTCAACAGCCGCGCCACGTTGGAACGCCTGCTCGTCTTCCTCCGCTCTGCACAGGCCGAGGGCGAAGAAATAGAGCTCACCATCACACGTCCCGGCGCCTCTTCCAACTAACGAGAAAAGCTCGGCAGTTCAACGCCCCGCGGGTAATTCTTTCCAATTTCGCGACGATTGGAAAGAATCGGACGCCAAAACGGGGAAATTCTCCCCAAATCGCGCCGAAAATGCTCCAAGCTTTCCAACTATTTCCATTTTGGAAAGAATTGCCCGCGGGGCGTTCTATGTTCACCTCTTCAAATTTCACCTTCTCGATGAATTACAACCACCGAAAACCTCCTCCCGACCCCTGGGCGTTGTACGTCCTGGCGGCCGTCGGCGCGCTGTGCTTTGCGGTCGTGCTGAGTATGCTCACGGGCTGCACGACAACGCGCACCGTCGAACGCGCAACCGTTCACCGCGACACGCTCCACGTTGTGCATCGCGACACACTTCGCGAACTGCGTACCGTGCGCGATAGCGTTTTTCTCCACGACAGCGTCTATTTTGAGGGCGCTACGCTCGTGAAAGAGCGCACCCGCGACCGTTGGCACGTTCGCCACGACACGGTCTGGCGTTCGCGTGTGGACACTGCTCGCGCGGCTTCGCACCACACCGACACGCGCAACGAAAAGAAGACGACGCACAGCGGTTTCCTCTGGCCGCCGTTGTCGCTGATCGTCTTCCTTGCTGTGTTCGGCCTGATAGGCTACGCGCTGAAACGCAGAACGTAGACGAAAACGCCCCGCCGCTCAATACACAAGCGGCGGGGCTTACCTTTTTCTTGAGATCGCGAAAATGGTCTCCGAATACGTCCAAAACGCGTCCAAGATGTGCCGAAAAAAGACCCGCTACGAGGGTCTTTTGAGCGTTTTTTGAAGGCAAATTATTGAAGATAAGCTCGTTGCGAATACGTCCAAAACGCGTCCAAAATTATCTCTTATCGAATAGCGCCATCGCCTCAGCCTTTGCCGAGTTGGCGATGTCGATATACGGTTTCATCGCGCTGTAATCGCTGTGCCCCGTCCATTTCATTACGATGTTCGCGGGAATACCCATCATCAGCGCATTACAAATAAAGGTTCTCCGCCCCGTATGTGTCCCGACGAAGGCGAATTTCGGTCGCGTGTCCTCGATGCGTTCGTTCCCCTTGTAGTAGGTCTTGGTTATCGGAGTGTTTATTTCGCACAGCTCGCACACCTCGTGAAGTCGTTTGTTCGCGACATCGTTGCTGGTCCTTGGAAAGACGTACTCTTCATCTTTCTCTCTGTATCGGCTTAGTATTTCGAGGGCGTATTTGTTTAGCTCAATAGTGATTGTCGAGGAGGTCTTTATCGTAGTAACCGTGATTGTGTTTTCCGAGACGTTTGTCCACTTCAAATTCTGCATATCTGAGAAGCGCAAGGAGGTGAAACAGCAGAAGCAGAAAAAATCACGCACAATCTTCAAGCTCTTAACGAATCCGACCTCTTTTTCGTACGTCCGCCCGTTGTGCTCTCGTAGTTGAACTTTCGTCCCTCTCGGCGGGAACTCATAGTTGTAAATTCGCATCAGCTCTTCCCATTCAAGGAACACAATCGAATTTTGTATTGCCTTCGTCCTGAGCGAGAAGTTTTGGAAGTCGAGGTTCGTGTTAATCCCCTTCTTTGTTGCCCACCGGAGCACCCAAAACAACATTCCGATAGTTTGTTTAACCGTGGAGTCCCGTCTACTTCGCTTTTCACGAAGAAAGGCGACGAAGTCGTTCAATCGCTTTTCGGTGAGATTTTGGAATGTCAGATCTTTGTCGAACTCAGATACGCAGTTCATCATTTGCCGGAACGATTTGCACGTGCCCAAACTCCACTGATTTTGCTTTGCAACTTCAGCATAGTAGATCTCGAAATAATCAAAGATTAGGTCTTGCTTCCGCCCCGTCGTCTTTTTCCTCACAAAGTGCTTTGCGAGTTCTTTCTTGATTTCGGCCGCGGTCGGTTTAATGCGGTCCAACAAGCATTGATGCTCGTACGCGTTGAAGTGTTCGGATATTTTAGACAGCGCGGCATTGATGGTTGAATAGACCACACCTGCGCCGGCTGTCGAACCTTTTCTCACCTGCTGTTTGTTTTGATCCCATGTTGCGGGAGCTACCTTGTAGCCAGTAGAAGACACAAACCGCGCTCCGAGAATTGATATGCTCACGCGAATGGGGCAGTCCCCGTTTTTGTCTGCTCGTTTGTCAAGATAGAAATTAACTGCCATACTGCTTTCAAATGTGTGCGCAAAGTTACGCACGGTTTTCGATTGAATGCAAACGCATTAAATCAAATCTAATTAAAGGGCGCGCCGAAAAATAGCGCATCTTCGCGGGCTGTCTTATACTTGTTATAACCCAATTATGCGAGATGGTACTCTTCGACGATTCTCCCGCGTTTTCTCCGATAAGTCTCCCGTTTTTTCCTGCACCGTGCCGACCGCTCACCACCCCGGCGGCCGTTTGCGCCGGCGACTCCCGAATGCGGCCAAAGCACGGGGGCGCATGGGCCGCCACAGCGACGCCGCTGCAACGAATCCCCCGCGGTAGGGCGACGACAACGGCGAAAAACGCCCGACGGCGCGAAGAATCCCCGCGAAGACGTTGGGCGGCGCGCATAAAATTTGTAATTTTGCGAGAGAATGGCCGTTGTCCATTCACAAGTATTCCGTCCATGAGTTCGACACTCGCTCACTTTTTTCCCAAACTGCTCTATCGTCTCGGCCGCCCCCTGTGGCGGCAGGCCACTTTCGTCGTCTTTATGGCGGCACTCTCCGTCGTGTCGATCCACATCGTCGGGCGGCCGCACAATCAGATGGTGCACTACCTGCTCTGTTGGGCCCTCGACATTTATGTCTTGGCGCTCTGCGTCGATGCCTTCCCGCGGCGCATCAGCCGGTGGCTGCAGGTGCTCCTCTTTCTCGTGGCCTACACCCTCTCCGCGGTCGAAGTGTTTCTCTTTCTGCGCTTCAATCTGCTGGTTTCGCCCACGGTGCTCACACTCATGGCCGAGACCTCAGGCGAGGAATCGAGCGAATTTCTCTCGGGCATGGTGCGCAGCAATGCTTTTTGGCAGACGGTGGGGATCTATGCGCCGATGCTCGCGCTGCAACTCGCGGTGAGTTGCGGATGGTTGAGCAGTGCGGTGGTTCGCTTGCGCAGACTTTGCGCTCACAAAAGCGCCTCACCGGCGCCCCCCGCGCCACAATCTGCCCCCTCTGTGCCGTCGCGCGGCCTCCGTCGCGGAGCGACTGCGGTGGCCGTGGCGCTCGTAGTGACCGCCGCCCCCCACTGGTGGGAGGAAAAGCAAGCCCTGTGGCAGTTTGTGACCAACTGCCAGAGCCGAGATGCCGAGCGGGTGCCCGAAGCTCACTTCTTCGCCCCGCACTACCGCTTGCTCCAGGCGCTGCACCTGGTGCGCATGTCGCAAAGCGAGATCGAAACGCTCAAAACGGCCATGGACACGGCGCGCGTCGATAGCGTGGCACCGGGCACGACCGACTTCGTGGTGGTGATCGGAGAGAGTTACAAC
>CAJPJR010000088.1 GCA_905369775.1 Prevotellaceae bacterium UBA1746 | reverse complement strand
CCATTGGCTCCCGTTGAAGGCCGACAGCGCATGAAACGGCGGCAACATCAAGTGTTCTGATACGACAAACCCCTCCACTGAACGAAATCAGTGGAGGGGTTTGTCGTCAATAGGCCGCTTTCTTTGTCGAGACCTCGGGTGGCTATGCCATTTTTGCCCTGCGCGCGGCAAAAGGAGCCATCTTTCAGAACGCGACGCCGAAGGAAGCAAAGGGAGCCAGCGTGTAGTCGCGCGTGATGAAGTGGTTTCCGTCGGTCAGATTGAAATTATCGGTCACACCCAAGCGGAGGAAAAGGCCGCGTTCCATTTGAAAACGATAGGCCGCCGTCACATTCATGCACCAACCGAAGGGGGTTCGTGGCCCATATTGGTTGGTTTTGATCGGTTCGGTGACGGTTGACTCCATATCACTGCTGTAAACGCAGCCCTGTCCGTCGAATTCTTTGTGGTAGAAGGATTCAAACAGCCCGACGGTCAGACCTATGCCTAATTCCAAGGAATGTCTTTTTCCGCCGACGAGGTAATACATTTGTGCAGGCACGGCCCATCCGTTGGTTCGTCCCTCATCGCTGAAGAAATCGTCGGTGGAACTGGTGGTGATGCGTGCCAATCCCACTTTGTATCCCCAGTTTTTGTAGTTGCCGATGCGTGAATCGAAGGCTAACCCCAGCGTGTGCGATGCGCCGCCGTGCTCCACCATGAAGCCGTGTCGGGGTGTTTTGGCTCGTGCCCCCATGAGGGTGAAGGCAAAGAGGAGAAGGAAAATGCAATGTTTCATGTTGATGCGCTTAGAACGTGTAACCAATGGAAAGATACGGGTGGAACACGTCGTCGGTATCTTCGATGAGTTCGTTTATATGTAGGTTATCGTGCAGCGTGAATCCGGCGCGAACCACCGGACCCTTGGCGAACTGCAAACGATAGCCGGCCGAAAGGTAGAAAATCTGGTTGAATTTTCCGATTTCGTGGCTGGAAAACCGATGATCTATCTGCTGTGAGCGCCGATACATGCCGCTGCAATCGAAATCGTGGCTCCATTCGCTGTATTCGTCGTAGCTATACCACATGTAAGCCGCCGTTGTTCCCATGCCGGCTTCGAACTTATGGTGCTTGCCCCCCGCCAAGAAATTCACTTCAAACGGCAGCGTGACGCCTTTCTCCCGATAGTTATTTGTACTCTTCTGATCGAAGCTGGTAAAACCCGCTCCCACTCGAAAGCCCCAATGCGATTTCGGAGCCACGCGTCGGTCGAACGAAATGCCGAAACCTTGGAATGCCGGTTCCCAACCCACTGAAATGGCAGAAAGTTGCGCTCGCAGCTGGGAGAAACACAGCAGCAAGAGACATAGCAAAGCGATTTTTCTCATAAGATGATGCGTTGATAGTGTGAAAAACGTTGCGAAGTTAGCGATATTTTCGCAATGTACTCTCTTCGCTCCGCTGAAATATGAAAACAAACGGGGGCTTGCAGGTATTTCAGCCAACAGGCGTTGTGAAATTGTGCGCATTGTCGTATTTTTGTAGGCGACGAGGACTCGCGCTTTCCCCGTTCTCGTTCCGCATCAATTGTCTTTTCAGCTCCAGTTCGATCATAATGAAAAAAATATTGCTCCTTCTCCTCCTTTTGTTGTCGGCTGTATTCCGATCGTCGGCCGCCAACCCCCTTGAAGGACCCAAGCGCGAAATGCGCGGCACCTGGATTCAGTGCGTCAATGGCCAGTTCATGGGACTCACCCGCGAACAGATGCAAGCCAACCTCACGCAGCAGCTCGATGTCCTCCAGGCGGCAGGCATCAACGCCGTGATGTTCCAGGTACGCCCCGAGGCCGACGCACTCTATCGCAGCAGTTACGAGCCGTGGAGCCGATGGCTCACCGGGCGCCAGGGACAAGATCCCGGATGGGACCCACTCGAATGGATGGTACGCGAGTGTCATCGCCGCGGCATGGAGTTGCACGCTTGGATCAATCCCTTCCGCGCCAAAACCAAGGATACGAAGGAGCTCGCCGCCAACCATCCTTATTGGCTACACCCCGACCGCTTTTTTTCTTATGACGGGCTCATCCTTTTTGATCCCGGTGTGATTGAGAACCAACGCTACATTTGCGATGTGGCGGCCGATATTGTGCGCCGTTACGACGTCGACGGCTTGCACATCGACGACTATTTCTATCCCTATCCCGCCGCAGGTCTGCCCATTCCCGACGATGCAACCTACGCCGCCAACCGCAATGGCTTCAACAACCGCGCAGATTGGCGCCGATACAACGTGAACACCTTCATCAAAATGCTGTACAACACGGTGCACAGCATCAAACCTTGGGTCAAGTTCGGCGTATCTCCTTTTGGCATATACCACAACAATTCGTCCGGAGGTAGCGTGCCCGGCAGTGACACCCGCGGGCTGCAAAACTACGACGACCTGTATGCCGACGTCTTGTTCTGGGTTGGTCAGGGCTGGGTGGACTATGTCGTCCCGCAGCTCTATTGGCCCATCGGACATCCCACGGCCGACTACGACCGCCTCGTGCGTTGGTGGGCCAAACATGCCGCCGGGCGTCCGATCTACATCGGCCAAGACGTGATTCGTACCGTCACTACGCCTGATGTCAACAATCCAACGGTCAATCAAATGAACGCCAAGTTCGAACTCGAGCGCAGTTTCCCTTCCGTCCAGGGGCACGTCCTCTGGTATTCGGCCGCAGTGGCGCGCAACGAGGGCAACTACGCCTATGAGTTGCAAAACAACTACCATCTCACGCCCGCGCTGGTACCTCTCATGCCCTTCATCGACGACGCCCCGCCGAAGAAGCCCCGCAAACTTGAGGCGCTGTGGATGCCCGACGGCTACTATCTCTTCTGGAGTCCGCCGAAAGCCAAGACCGAAATGGACGCTGCCAAGTTCTATGTCGTCTATTGTTTCCCCAAAGGCCAAAAGATCGACCTCAGTTCTTCCACGCATATTTTTGCCGTCACCTCCGAAACCATGTATAAGCTCCCTTACAACTTTGGAAAGGAGAAATATACTTTCGTGGTGACCGCGCTGGATCGGTTGCAGAACGAGTCCAAACCCGTAAAGATCAAAGTGAAACTCTAGCCGGCTCCCCTTTCTACAGTCGCTAAGTTTCGCGCTTCTCTCATTTCAATACAGCCCCGCGATGAAAGTCCTCAAATTCGGCGGCACCTCCGTGGGCACGCCCGAAGCCGTGCTGCAGGTTAAGCAGATTGTCGACCGGCTTGATGCGCCGGCCGTCGTAGTTGTTTCCGCCCTCGGCGGAGTTACCGATCGCCTCATCACACTCTCCGCAAAAGCCGTCGACCCCACAGCCGATTATCTCCCGATGCTCGACGAGCTCCATGCCCGCCACGACCAAATGGTGTGCAGTGTTTTGCCGCCCGATCGCCGAGAAGAAAGTTTACAAGGCGTGTCCAATTGCTTCGATGAGCTCAGTCGAATCCTCCAAGGCGTGCATCTCATCGGCGAACTCACGCCCAAAACTGCCGACGCCATCGTGGCTTACGGCGAACGCCTCTCCTCTTCTATTGTAGCTGCCCTGCTCAATGCGCGCCATATCGACTCGCGGAACCTCATTCGCACGCACTCCGAAGGCGGAAAACACCGAGTCGATTTCGAAACCACGCATGCGGCCATCGCCGCTGCCGACCTTTCGAGCTCGCCCCTCACGGTGATGGGCGGTTTCATCGCATCAGACGTGGAAAGCGGCCGCACCACCAACCTCGGCCGTGGCGGATCTGACTACACTGCCGCCATCCTCGCCGCAGCTCTCGGAGCAGATGTGCTCGAAATCTGGACCGATGTCGATGGCTTCATGACGGCCGATCCGCGAGTGATCCCCACGGCGTTCACCATCGACGAACTCTCTTACGACGAAGCCACCGAGTTGTGTAACTTTGGTGCCAAAGTGGTCTATCCCCCCACCATCTTTCCCGTGTGTGTGCGCAACATCCCCATCTTGGTGCGCAACACGTTCAATCCCTCCGGCCGCCACACGGTGATTCGTCGCGATGCCGCCCCCAGTTCGCGGCTCATTCGCGGCATCTCTTCGATAGCCGACACCGCCTTAGTCACGGT
Source organism: Prevotellaceae bacterium UBA1746 (assembly GCA_905369775.1). Classification (GTDB taxonomy): domain Bacteria; phylum Bacteroidota; class Bacteroidia; order Bacteroidales; family Bacteroidaceae; genus Alloprevotella. The sequence continues at coordinate 3,577 of CAJPJR010000088.1, read as the reverse complement.
GAGCGGCATGGCCATGGTCGGTGTTGTCGGTGTCAATCGTCGCATTTTCGCCTCGTTGGCCCAAGCCGGCATCAGCGTGTTCATGGTTGCGCAGTCGGCCTCCGAAACTTCCACCTCTCTGGCCGTGACTCCCGCCGATGCCCAGCGCGCTTGCGAGATCCTCGATGCCGAGTTCGCTCGCGAAATCGCCGCCGGCGCCATGAATCCCGCCGGTTGTCGCACTGGATTGTCCACCGTTGCCGTCGTGGGCGAGAACCTTCGGCATCACACCGGCACAGTCGGCCGACTTTTTTCCGTGTTGGGCCGCAATGGCATCGGGGTCAACGCCGTGGCACTCGGCGCACTCGAGATGAGTGTCTCGTTTGTCATCGAACGTTCCATGCTTCGCAAGGCACTCAACGTCCTGCACGATTCCTTCTTCATGGGCAATCGCGAAGAACTCAACCTCTTTATTTGCGGAACCGGCACCGTGGGCGATCAACTCATCCGCCAGCTCGCCGCTCAAAACCCCGTGTTGCGCGAAAAACGTGGACTCAACCTCAACTTGGTCGGCGTGGGCGGTCGCCGCAAAGCCACTTACGACGTGGCAGGCATAGACCCCGCCGACTATCGTGCGACACTCGACCAGAGCAATGAGCCGGGAGGCATCGAGCGCATGGTGAATCGGATCCTCGAACTCAATGTTTTCAATGCCGTCTTTGTCGATTGTACGGCTTCGCCCGACGTGGCGGCGCACTATCGCACCCTCCTTGAGCACAATGTCCACGTGGTCACGGCCAACAAAGTGGCGGCTTCCGGCCCCTACGAAGACTATGCAGCACTGAAAGATACCGCGCGCCGGCGTGGAGTGAAGTTCCTTTTCGAAACCAACGTCGGGGCCGGCCTTCCCATCATCGGCACCATCGGCGATCTCATCGCTTCCGGCGACCGCATCAAGAGCATTGAGGCCGTTTTGTCGGGTACGCTCAACTATGTCTTCAACACAATCTCGGCCGAAGTCCCGCTTTCTGAAGCCGTGCGCTTGGCTCAGGTCAACGGCTACAGCGAACCCGATCCGCGCATGGACCTTTGTGGCATGGATGTGGTGCGCAAAATCACCATCTTGGCGCGCGAGAGCGGCTATCGCGTCGAAACCACCGACATCTCCATTGAACCCTTCCTTCCGGCCGAACTGTTTGAAGGCAGCACCGAAGCTTTTATGGCAGCACTTCCGCAACTCGATGCCGCTTTCGAGCGCGAACGCCGGCGCTTAGTGGCCGAAGGCAAATGCTGGCGCTACGTTGCCGAGTGGAAAGACGGCAAAGGCAACGTCGGTCTGCGCGAGATTCCCGTCGGTCATCCGCTCTACCAACTCGAAGGCTCGAACAACATCATTTGCCTCACCACCTCCCGCTACGACACCCCGATGATCATTCGCGGCTATGGCGCCGGTGCCGCTGTCACCGCCGCCGGTGTCTTCGCCGACGTGATGCGCGTGGCGAATATCTGATGCCCTGCCTTGACAGATAAGCACGAGATTTGAATGGCAATTGCGTTGCTGCAATACAATCATAGCAGATATAAACAAGAGACTGGGACTCAATTGAGTCCCAGTCTCTTGTTTATGTCACAGCTGTAGGCCTGTTTCGTTTACAAGGGAATGTCCTCCCTTTTTTCACCGAAACGTTTCGGAGATGGTTCGGCAAGGGCCTTTCTCCTTCGGTTTTCTTTTCATGGGAAACCCTTATCGATCGAATTTCCTCTGCAAGAGATGGAGTGTCAAGTAGATTCTGTAAGCTCTTCTCCGATTTCCAAGGTTCAATTGCTGCATGGCGACGAGAATATAGTCCTCAATGTGGTTTAAACTCTTCGCATATCGACGGTCGTTGAAGGAACGAATGATCCTACGACGTCCTTTGTTTCCTTCATACAGTTCCTTTAGGAATCGGCTGAACGATTGGTGATTGAACGAAAGATAGGAGTCTACATTTTGCATAGTGCTTCCAGACGTTTGATAATTTGCTTTTCCTCTTCATAGTCCATGAACTCAGGAGCGATGCTCGCCAGTCCATCCTTCAAAGATTCGATAGCTTTGGGAACCTCAGTGTTGAGTTTCGTGATCTGGCGTTCGAACTTTTGGGCTGAGTCATTCATGTTTTCTTCGAGGTCGCGACTGAGATCACTCAGAACTTTACCGATGGTGCTGGTAAGTTCGCGAGTCTTTTCGTTGGTATCATCGACGGCTTGGCGCAAATCTCCGATAGCATCTTCGATCTGAGTCGAGGTGTTGTTGAAGGTTTCGTCCTGCTTCTCCACCACGTCGTTGTATGTTTTGGTCAATGCATCGTGCAGCTTTACTTGATGCTCTTCGACCTTCTGAGTCAATTCCTCTTGAGATTGCTTGAATAGTCCAATCAGATTTTCCAGTACCCGGTTAACTGCATCTCGGTTTTCACCGACAACGTCCTTCAAGTAAGCACCGGTTTGGGTCATCGTTTCGGAGAGGCTCGTATTGACTTGGCTGATGGAGGTCAGCATTGCTTGGGTAGACTTCTGATGATTGTCGGATACCTGCTCGATTACAGCCTCAAGCTTATCGCGAACGCGGTCAAAATCGTTCTTCTGTTCCTGAGAAAGTTGTCGGTAGGAGGCGATGGCTTCCTGGAAAGATACAGTGACTTTGTGGAACACTTCGTTGTTCTCGTCGTATTTCGTGTTCAGTTGTAGCTGCTTTTCCGTGTAGCTTCTGACGATTTCCGTGTTGTTGCTCAGAGCCTCATTCATGTTTTTGGCCAGCATCTCGCTGTGCGCTGTGAGATGGAAGGAGAGTTTGTCTGCGAGATCTCCCATCAGCGCCTTTTGTTCTGCTGAACTCGTTTCGTGCATCTGCTTTTGTGCGGCTTTCAACCCCCGTATTTCGTTGAGTAAATCCCCCAAGGATTTAAGAGAATCCTCCTGTTTTTGGAGAATAGCGCGGGTGTTTTCGCCCTCGAGTTCCGACAATTTGTTCAGCGCTCCGAGGTGCTGGTTTCGAAGTTCGTTGATGTGTGCTGCCTTTTTCTCTTGTTCATACGAGAGAAACCACCCCAAAGCAAGCGCAGCTAGCGCAATAAAAATGGCGAAAGGCGAGGTTGACTGGCTACCATTAGCCAGCAGAAAAGAGAATAACGCCAAGGTTATTCCGATAGCAGTGTTTTTGATCATGCTAATATCTTATTGAGTTGTTTGATTACAAAGTATGAGAAAGATTTTCCGACCAGAGAGTCACATTTGGCTTCAAATTGCTCTTGGTTGTATGTCTTCCACGGATGATTTGAAAGCAGTTGATTTACCTCTGATCTCCAGTTGGGAACGATGTCGCAGAACAGTTCGAAATCATCTTTTAGAACCTCGTCCCTTAAGCAAGGCAGCACACACTTATCTAGGATGTTTTGTGCTGAGTACAGGGTGGGATTGGCTGCGATATGGTTGATTCCGGTGTAATTAAAGATCTCGCGCCAAATGTTCACCCCGTCCCTTCCGAAGCACGTGGCAATGAATTCTATCTGTTTCTTGATTTGCCCTTCAAGTTCGGAGCGCGGGGAGTCTACATAGGAAC
>CAJPJR010000087.1 GCA_905369775.1 Prevotellaceae bacterium UBA1746 | reverse complement strand
CAGGGAGTACAAAAGAAGCTGACCTCCAACATAACGGTGACTCCTGCAGAAGTCCGCAGCGCAATTGCAAAGCTGCCGCAGGACAGTCTGCCCATGATTCCCACGCAGGTAGAAGTGGAAATCATCACGCAACGTCCGACAGTTGACCGCGAGGAAGTGGAACGCATTGAGAATCGCTTGCGCGAGTTCGCCCGCCGCGTCAATAGTGGGGAGACCAGCTTTGCCGTATTGGCACGCCTTTATTCGCAAGACGGTAGTGCTCGCAACGGCGGCGAACTCGGATTGAGCGGACGCGGACAATGGGTGCCGGAGTTCGCCAATGTGGCATTTTCGCTCACCGATCCGAAGAAAGTATCCAAGATCGTGCGCACAGAATTCGGTTTCCACATTCTGCAACTCATCGAAAAGCAAGGCGACAAGGTCAATGTGAGACACATTCTCCTCAAACCTGAAATCAAGGAAGGGGAATACGAACGGCTTACCTCGCGTCTCGATTCGATCGCCTCGGACATCAAGTCCGGAAAATTCAGCTTTGAGGATGCCGCACAACAACTTTCGGATGACAAAGATACGCGCAATAATAAAGGACTTATGGTGGCTCAAGACGAAAGCACCGGGGCACTCACCGCGCGCTTCCAAATGAAGAGCCTCCCGCAGGACATTGCCAAGGTGGTAGACACCATGAAAGTAGGCGAGGTTTCGCAGGCCTTCCGCATGATGGACGAGAAAACGGGACAAGAGATCTGTGCGATCGTGAAACTCAAGGACCGAATTGAAAGTCACCGTGCCAATATCACCGACGACTTCCAAGTGCTCAAGAGTATGATCCTGCAAAAGCGCCAAAACGAAGCGCTGCAAAAGTGGATCGCCGAGAAAATAAAAACGACCTACACGCGTATCAATCCGGAGTGGCGCAACCACACCTTCCAACACGAAGGCTGGATTAAATAAGTAGGCGCGCTGCACGGAATGATATCCGGTTGCGCTGTAAGATCTACTCCTTTCAACCCACAAAACGAAAGTTTTGAACACACTCATTGCAACTCGCAGATTTTTCGTGCTGGGAATGGGGCTTTTCGCTCTGTTCCTTGCACACGCTTTTGCACTTACACTTTTGGCTCCTCGAAAAAAGAAAGTTTCGGTGGAGGATCAGCGCATTCGCATCCACCATGCCGATGTCCTCTTCCACGATGCTGCAACGACAGGAGACGGACAAGTGCTGAAAGGCAATGTTTTGATGACCCATGCAGGCATGCGACTCACCTGCGATAGTGCAGTTTTCTACGAAGCGTCCAATTCTTTCTTGGCCTACGGGAAAGTACACTTCACGCAGGGGGACACTCTTTCGCTCACAGGAGACTCATTATATTATGATGGGTCTTCTCAATTTGCGCGCGTCTTCCATCATGTTGTGATGCGCCACCGCAAACTGAGATTGAAGACTGAATTGCTGAATTATGATCGCCTTTCCGGTCGCGGCTTCTATGATGTGGGTGGAGAAATTATCGATGGTACGAATATTCTTACCTCGCAAAAAGGAGATTACTTCACCGGAACTCGCGAAGCCCTCTTCAGCGACGACGTGCTACTGCGCACTGCTAAGCGCGATTCCTTGCGCACAGATTCTCTCCACTACAATACAAGAACAAAGTGGGCTCATGCTACAGGACCAACCAATTTGCTAAGCGGAGGCAGTAGGATTTTTACGACCGACGGCTACTACAACACGCAAACGGAAAAGGCGCGATTGGGCAAACGCCCGCAATTGTTCAACAAAGGGCGTAAACTCACCGGCGATAGCATCAGCTACGATAAAAAACGGGGATTTTCGCAGGCCTTCCGGAATATCGTGTTCACAGACTCCACGGATATCAACAACAAGAACATCCTGATGGGCGATTACGGGTGGTACAAGGAGAAAGTCGGCGAAGCACTGGCCACACAACGCGCACTTGCAAAAAACTTCTCCCGCAATGCCGACACGCTATACGTACACGCCGACACGCTGCGCCTCTTTTCCTATGATTTACGCACGGATTCTGCCTATCGCGTGCTCCACGGATACTTTCATGTGCGCGCTTATCGCACGGATGTGCAAGCCGTGTGCGACTCCTTGGTATTCAATTCCAAACAACATCGACTCACCCTCTATCGCGATCCCATTGCGTGGAGTGGCGACCGCCAGATTTTGGGCGAAGAAATCAATGTTTACACCAATGACTCTACGATTGACTCCGTCTATGTGGAGCGCCAATCTCTCATCGTGCAACAACTGCCGGATACTCTACACTTCAACCAGGTATCTGGAAACTTGCTAAAAGCTTACTTCGCCAAGGGAGAACTATATCAAGCACGTGTGGACGGAAACGCCATGGTGATCAACTATCCCATGGAGAAAGACTCCACTTTCCTCTACCAGAACTATTGCGAAGCCGCAAAAATGCGAATTGATGTGGTCGATCGGAAAATGCAACGCTACTGGGCCGGACCTTCCCCCACGGCAAAGACTTATCCTATCGACACCGCACCCGCAGAGCACACCAAATTCAGCAACTTCGCCTGGTTCAGCCGGATTCGTCCCCAAGGTCCCAACGATCTATTCGAATGGAGAGGCAAAAGCGACGAGACAAAACTCAAGATCCTCCCCCGACGTGCCGCTCCCATGCAGACACTCGCAAAAGACAAGGCTACGGGAGCCGCGGGCTGGGAGAAGAAAATTGACGTTCCCTTAGAAAAGGCCTCTTCCTCCGATCCGGGAGCTGACGCAGCACCAACTTCCGGGTCTCCAACGACAAACGCTCACTAATTATGCCTGACATCATACATTTACTGCCGGATTCTGTCGCCAATCAAATTGCGGCCGGCGAAGTAATTCAACGGCCGGCATCACTAATTAAGGAGCTGGTGGAAAATGCAATCGACGCCGGCGCCACGCGTATTCAGGTCATTGTGACAGATGCCGGCAAATCGTGTGTGCAAGTCATCGACAATGGCAAGGGAATGACCGAGACAGACGCGCGTCTGTCCTTCGAACGGCATGCCACTTCGAAGATTACAAAGGCCGACGACCTCTTTTCGCTGACAACAATGGGGTTTCGCGGAGAGGCACTCGCCTCAATCGCCGCCGTCTCCCAAGTAGAGCTACGCACTCGCACGCCTGACAGTGAATTGGGCGTGTGTCTACAGATCGAAGGTTCGAAGGTTTTGTTGCAAGAACCCATTGTCTGCCCGGTTGGTGCCAATTTTCTGATCAAGAACCTCTTCTTCAACATTCCTGCTCGGCGCAAATTCCTAAAAAGCAACCACACAGAGCTCTCCAACATCGTTGCAGAGTTTGAACGCATCGCACTCGCGCATCCCGAATTGTCGTTTGCACTCTCCACTCCCGATAGTGTACTGCTCGATCTTCCGTCCGGCAATTTCCGTCAGCGCATCGTCAATATTTTCGGGCGCAAGATGGACAAATATCTCATGCCGGTGCATGTGGAAACGGACTTGGTCGAGATCATTGGCTTCGTGGGGAATCCCGAAAGCAGCAAGAAAAAAGGTGCGCAGCAATTCTTTTTTGCCAATGGCCGCTTCATGCGACACCCTTATTTCGCAAAAGCGATACAGAGTGCCTACGAACGCCTCATTCCCGACGGCGAACAAGTACCATTCTTTCTGCAAATCCTCATCAATCCCTGTCGTATTGACGTCAATATCCATCCGACCAAGACAGAAATCAAATTTGAGGACGAACAACCCATCTGGCAAATATTGAGAGCTGCGATTCGCGAGACACTCGGACGCTTCAACGCCGTGCCTACGATCGACTTTGATATTGAAGATCGCCCGGAAATTCCGGTTTTCCAAGACGGCGAAACGAATATCCTTCCCCCCAGCATTGAGATTGACGAGAGTTACAACCCTTTCGCCCACTCCGCATCCACTGATCACGGAGAGAACTCGCCGTCACCTACCTCTGGAAGTACAAGTCGCTCGTATGCCGCCAAACCCACGCCCAAAGGTTGGGAAGGAGCTTTCGACAATGCCTTCGACCCACAAGACACAATCGGCTTCGCACAACCGCAGAGTCTGTCGTCAGTGTCGGAGGAGTCCACGACAGAGTCAACGCTTTACGAACACCTCCCGCAGGACAACCAGAATAGTTGGATCAATGCCGGCACGCCCTACTTACAATATAAAGGACGCTACATCATTGCACCGACAGAGGAGGGGTTACTCATGGTAGATCAGTACAGAGCCCATGTTCGCATCCTCTTTGATGACTACTTGCAACGCATAAAAGAATCTGCCCCCCAGTCTCAAGGCATGCTTTTCCCGCAGATCCTCGAAGTATCTGCCTCTCAGCAAGCACTTCTCGAGGGCATTCTTCCGGAACTCGAGTCCGTCGGATTCGAATTGTCCTATCTCGGCGGCAATAGTTTCTCGATTCTCCAAGTCCCCTCGGGGCTGGACGGACTCGATCCCGTAGTTTTGCTGCAAAGTGTATTGGACGATGCTGCACAAAAGGGTAGTGAAGTGCACGAGGAACTGGTTCAAACCATGGCACTCTCCCTGGCCCACAAAGCCGCCATCCCAGTCGGGCAAGAAATGAGCGTCGATGAAATGCGCGATCTCGTAGAACGTCTGTTTCAGCGCGAATCATCCACTTACACTCCCGATGGCAAACGCATATTCCTCCTCATGCCAGTAGCCACGTTGCTTAAGCCTTTCGAATAAACCTCCAGAACTATGTCCGACGGAAACTTCAACCGCAGTCTTCTCCCGGCCAACTCCTACCAAAGTGGCGTACGAGCCGGACAAGCTCAAATGCGAATCAAGGCCATCAACGTCCTTTCAGAACTGCTTAGTGGGCACTTTCCAGATCTGCCAGAGGAAAAACGTGATGATCTCATCCGATCTTTCAGAGAAAAAATAGGGTAAAGAACGTAATCAGTGTTCGCAAAATAGAATGCAGCGCACAAAAACCTCCGATTTTTCTCGTCAATCGTTTGCGCTCTTTCGTTTTCTTCGTATATTCGCAGCGTCATAGAACTCGTAGATATGTGTCTATTCCGCCGTTTTACCCTGATTCTCATCCTCGGTGTCGCCGTTTGCAGCACCGAAGTTTCGGCGCAAGACCTCATCGGAACGAGTGGACTCATCAATATTCCCACTGCCGACATGCAGCCCGACGGAACTTTTGATGGAGGAGCGAGATGGATGAGCCCAGCAGCACTACATGATCTTGTCAACTACGACACCGGGATTTACTATGTCCGATTTACTCCGTTCCGTTTCTTTGAATTCACCTTCAGAGAGACGCTGCTTAAGACCCAACACTCCGTCAAAAAAACGTGGAATTACTACCAGCAAGACCGTTCTTCGACGATTCGTGTTCGTCCACTGGCAGAACGCGAAGGGAAGTGGTGGCCTTCAGTCGTCATTGGGGTGAATGACATCTATTCGGCTTACGGCGCAAGTTTCTATGCAGGATATTATGGTGTCGCGACAAAGCATTTCCAACTTGGGGATGGGCAAATCGCACTCACTGCCGGCTACTTCCGATCGATCAAGTCCGGGAAAATGTACAATGGCGCCTTTGGCGGCGTTGAATACTTCCCTCTACAGCAGGTTCCTCTGCAAATCATGGCCGACTACGACACGAAAGGCGTCAATGTTGGCGTCGGCTATACTTTCTTTCGGCACATTCGCACGTTTGCCTTCACCCACCGCCTAAAAGGATGGGGAGTCGGTTTGAGTTATCGTACTACGATTAAGTTTTGAAGATCATGAGAAGGAAACAATCACCCGGCCTCGCGACTTCATGGCTTAGGCTCATACTACTCAGCCTCTTCTGCGCGCCGCTTTCCCAAATAGGGAATCAAGCGTACGGTCAATCTCAGGATCCGGACGCGCTGCATGCTATGGTGAACGCCGGTTTCGAACGCATCCGGCTCAGCGAAAAAAGCGATACGGTCTATGCTTCTTTCGAAAGCACACAAATCAGGGGAGCTTACCGTGCACTCGGTAGCGCACTGCGAACATTAGCCTCCGAGTATCCCGGAGCACATCATTTTCGCCTCATTATAGGAGAATATGGGCGCCCACAAATTGCAGTAGATGCGTCGAATGAATCCGAGACTTGGCAAGTTAGCGCACACTACGACGTGAGTGCTGTGGAAAAGAAGTTGGCAGAAAGCACACTCAATCCGACAGTCGCAGCTGACAATCGGGGCAAAATAGACATAACCCTAAACCCCATTGTCTCAATTGACAACCATCTCCTCGATAAATTAGCGCTCTTCGGATTCTACCTTGCACCGTCGTTCGAAACCACCCTATGGAGGGGAAATCGACTGATTGTTCAGCCTATCGTGCCCCTATATACGAATATTGCCGACAACGATCCCGATAGTCAATTCCAGTGGGGTGTTGTTGGACTCCGGCAAGATTGGATCGCCTCCAAACGTTGGCGCTCGTCCTCCACAGCAGGATTGTTCCTCTACGATCTCGCCGGTCTTCACCACGAAGTGAACTATCACGTCTGCCCAACACTCGATTTGGGCTTACGAATCAGCGCGACGACCCGCCTGCGCAGAAACGGCAGCCAATGGGAGAGTGATCACAAGCTCCACATCGGCACGATGGCTGTAGCCGACTACTACGAGCCTTCCACGTCGTTGCAGTTGAAACTCTCTGTCGGCTCTTTCACCTATGGAGATTTTGGTGGCAGATTGGATGTCGTACGTCATTTTGGCGAGTACGCAATCGGAGCCTACGCCATATATACAGAAGGCGAACGGAATGCAGGATTCAACTTCGCCATCCCTTTAGGCCCCAAGCGGCAAAGCAAATGGCAAGGTCAATTCATTCGGCTGCGCATCCCCCACTATTTCTCATGGGAGTACAGCATGCTCAATTACTACCGCTACGCCTTCGAACACATGGGAGTGATATACAAGGAAATTCCGGACAAGAGCTTCACCACCCACTATTGGCAAGCTGCTTATTTGGAACATTACTTACAACGCTTCCTCGACAACAAGATAAACTGAACTGTCGCTGTCATGACAACGGCAGAACAACATAAGAAGATCTGAATATTCACCTCTAAAACAAACAATGTCATGAACAAGTACTTGAAACTCTTCCTGCTTGCAGCCGTCCTCCTCGGAACGACTGTATCGATCGCATCTTGCGAAAAGGACGAAGTAGGTCCCAACGTTCCCCACCACAATGGCGGATTGGGCAAGTAATCGTCCCCCCGAACACTTTAATCGCCACACTTTGCTCAAAGTGTGGCGATTTTTTGTTGCCGGATCACCCCAATAGCCAATAACCACATATTGGAGCGAGAAGAAAAGACGATTGCATGGCAAAATCAAATCACATCTCCCCCTTTTTCTCTTTATTGCTCTTTCCGAAACGCAAGATTTTCGTTATATTTGCTCTAAACTTCATCCTGCGCCAAAAAAATGCGCTTAAATACGTCGGGCGATGGAAGCAACTCTCTTTTCGGACCTCACTTCTTTTGAAATCCTCCGGGACCAGCAGTACACACAGCGCGTGTTGAATGCACTAGACCAGATCGACCTCGCTTTCTTGGGGAGTAACCCAGAGCGCCGTCTGGTCATCCGTAAATTGGCCCATCGTAACATCAAGTCAATAGGGCAATTACTCAAATTACACCGCGGAGAAGTTTCGGAATGGCCCGGTGTCGGGCACGTCTTCCTCACCCTTTTTGACGAAATGCGAGAAGAAGTTCATGCCCATCCCGAAAAGACGGTGATGAAG
>CAJPJR010000086.1 GCA_905369775.1 Prevotellaceae bacterium UBA1746 | reverse complement strand
AGACAATGCCGCCCAAACGTCCGTAATGTTCGACCGGAACACGACCTTCCACGTGGTAGCGAACGTCGTAAACCATTTGTCCGGCGTTGATCTCGACGGTGAGAATGCCTTTCACCTTAGAAGCCAGTTCCTTCACGGCATCTTTGGGGAAGGGCCAGAGCGTGATGGGACGAAGAAGCTGTACTTCGATTCCTTCTTCGTGAGCCATTTCAATGACCTTCTGCGAGATACGAGCCGCCGAACCGAAGGCTACGATGCCCAGCACGGGTTTGTCGGAACCGCTGATCTCATAGCGCACCTCGTTTTCCTCTATCTCATGATATTTGGCTTGGAGGTGGAGGTTGTGTTGCTCCATGACTTCAGAGCGCAGTTCGACTGAGGTGATGACATTGGGCTTGCGAGCTTTGCAACCCGTAGTGGCCCAGGGATAACGTTGGGCCACTTCTTCGGTGGAGAGGCGTTGTTTTTGCGGTTGCAGCTCCACTTTTTCCATCATTTGCCCGATCACGCCGTCAGAAAGCATGATCACAGGGTTGCGATAGCGAAAGGCGAGTTCGAAACCGAGGTCTACGAAGTCGGCCATCTCTTGTACACTGTTGGGGGCGAGGACAATGGTTTCGTAGTCGCCGTTTCCGCCGCCACGAGTGGCTTGGTTGTAGTCACTTTGCGAGGGTTGAATGGTGCCAAGGCCGGGACCACCGCGCTGCACGTTGACGATGAGCGAAGGAATTTCGGCGCCTACCATGTAGCTGATACCCTCTTGCATGAGGGCAATGCCCACGCTCGATGAGGAGGTCATGACACGTTTGCCACAACCGCCGGCACCATAGAGCATGTTGATACTGGCCACTTCGCTTTCGGCTTGGAGCACCACCATACCGGTGGTCTCCCACGGTTTGATTTCGGCAAAGGTTTCGAGCACCTCACTTTGCGGTGTGATGGGATAACCGAAGTAGGCATCACATCCACAGCGAACGGCAGCGTGCGCAAGCGCCTCGTTGCCCTTCATGAGATATATTTCTTTTTCCATGTGGTGTGGAATCAAAAGAGGTTGGGATGATTAAAGAGTCTCGTCTCGCTTCTGCTTGGCAGAGGCGAGATCATTGCTCTCGGAGTTTGTAGACTACGATGCAGGCATCCGGGCACACCGTGGCGCACGCGGTGCAACCGATGCAAGCCTCGGGGTTTACGTCCTGGCTGAATGCATAGCCGTGGTGATTGACTGCGGTGGTGCTTAGCGCAAGTGTTTGTGTAGGGCATGCCACTACGCAAAGATTGCAACCTTTGCATGCTTCTGTGTCAATGACGACGGCGCCTCTTATTTTCGCCATATCGTTTTGTCTTTAAGGATTTAAATTGTCTTTGTAGTAGAAGTCGTATATGTCCGATATCATGCCGAGCATTTCTGCCGCGGGGCTGTTGGGATCGACGCGTTGCGCTTCGAGAAAACTGTTTTTTGCGGTCTTCAAATCGCCACGCTTCGCTGCGAGCAAGCCTTCGATGTAGTATCGGTCGCCGAGGGCGAGGTCTTCAGAACTCGCCTCGCGGAGGGCGCTTGCTGCTTCGTCCAATTGTTGTCGGTCGATGAGCTGTTTGATCTCGTTTGCCTTATTCATGATATTGCAAAAGTACACTTTTGTAGAGAATCTGGGGCGTCTATACTGCCCTTTTTTCGTCGTGCACGTTAATATATGGCAAGATTACACTCCATTATTGGAGCGGTTGGCGCGCTTTAATACTCGCGTTCACCAAAAATTTGGGTGCCAATGCGTACCATATTGCTGCCGCATTCGAGTGCCAGCGGATAGTCGTGCGTCATGCCCCAAGAGCAGATGTTGAACTCCGGCGAAGTCGAAAAATACATTTGGCGTGCCCAAAGGAAAAAGTCGTGTGCGCGAGTAAATTCTTGACGAATCAAATCGACGTCGTCGGTGAAGCTGGCCATACACATGATGCCGCGCAGTTCCACGTGTGAGAGACCACGCCAATCTTCCGATTGCAGGAAGGCTTGTGCGTCGTTGGGCGAGAAACCGAACTTGCTTTCTTCGCGGGCCACGTGGAGCTGCAGCAGACAGGGGACGCGGCGTTCGAAACGGCGCCCTTGTTTGTCGATTTCGCGGAACAGTTGTGGACTGTCCACGCCGTGAATCAGCGAAACGAACGGAACAATATATTTCACCTTGTTCTGTTGCAAATGACCTATGAAGTGCCACTCGATGTCTTTCGGCATAATCTCCTTTTTGTCAAGGAGTTCTTGTACCCTACTCTCTCCGAAAATGCGCTGTCCCGCATCGTAGGCTTCGCGCAGGGCTTCGACGGGATGAAACTTCGAAACTGCCACGAGCGTTGTCCCTGTCGGGAGCGTCCGGTGTAGCGTATGAATCTGTTCTGTTATCGACATGGTGTGTGCTTGTGTGGGTTTTCCGTTGAGCGAACCGTCGGAACGTGGGGAAATGACGAGAGCTCGTTGGCGCTCGGCGGAGTGTGCGGCTTGTGCGGGGCGTTATTCTTCGCTCTTCTCCGGCACGTCGTCCGCTTTGTAGTGGAAAACGTCCATGAGCGGGGTTTCTGAAACGGCGGCTATCTCATAGTCCATCATTGATCCCTTCATGCCTTCGTCTAACCGCTTGACGGCGTCGCGTAGATCGGCGGCTTGCACGAGCATGTTGTGGGCTGTTTTCTTTTCCTTGCCGCTTTTTTCATCGAGTGTGATGAAAGACAGTTTGGCCTTGAACCAACGGTCGGCGGCATCGTCGCTTGTCTCGAAAATTTCGGCGAAACGAGCGCGTTTGATGTCACTGACTTGGAATTCGCCGCTCATAAATGGAGCGATTTCCGCAATGATGCGCCGCTCGGCCTCTGTGAAGTTGAGCGCATCTACGAGGTAAGGCTCATTTACCTTCTTCACTAAGCCGTTATCCAAGGTACGTTCGTACTTTATCTTGCATTCAAACCATTCTGCCATAGTCGTTTTGTGGAGATATTGTGTGGGATATGTGAGGTGATGTTGTTGTCTTTATTGGCAAAGATACGAACTTTTTGCGCTCGAGTCGGCAGCATCGGGATTAAATAATGCGTTTCCTCAGATGCCGAAGAGCTGTATTATGGCTTTGTCCGCGTTGAGTGGAATGTGAATCACCGAACATCGAACGCAGAACGGCGAATGGCACTTTGACAACGCGACAGAAGTTGTCGGAATTGGGTAAAATGGCAATACGAGCCGGGCATTTGTCGGGAAAACAAGGGGGAAAATGACAAAAAGCTCCCTGTTTTCCTTGATTTCCTTCCAGTTTTTTGAGTAATCTCTCCTGCTTATCGGAGCGTGTTGGGCTTTTGGGGAAGAATGATGCGGATTGGCAAAAGAAAACAGGGCGTTGTTATTTGATTGCCGGCAGCCGTTTTCTCTTCTCGCAGGTGACTCTTGCGAAAAAGAAGATGTATCAGAAAACATGCTGCGCCTATATGATTGTTTCGGGAGCGCGAGAGACTGACAGCAGCGCACTTTCCAACGAACGCCCCCGGTTTGTTACTTGTTGTAAGCATGTAGCGTGGAAAAACGAAACGTTTGGGCGCTTTTTTATGTCGTAAATGGCACTTTCCGCGAGAAATGCCTATATTTGCAGTCAATTCCACGCTCAAAGTCGTGATTTACTTCTCGGGGCGCGGAAAGAAAACAGAAGATACAATCACTATAACAGATAGTTCATGAAGAAAAACCTCATTCTCTCGCTCCTGTTCGCCGCTGCCTGCTCTTTTGCGGGGTTCAACTCGGCCCAGGCTCAGACGGTCAAGGGCGCTGACGTTCCGGCTATGCAGGCCGACGTGCAAACAATGGCCGACGAGGTGATGGCCAATCAGCTCAACGACCCCGACGAAGCCAACAAAACCTTTGCTAAGCTCGTCAAGAAAATCAAGAACGACAAAGAACAACTCGTGGCTGTCGGCAATTTCTTCTTGGAAAAGAAGATCTATCCTTGCGCAAACCAGTGTGCAAAGCAAGCCTATACCATTGATCCGCAGTATGTGCCGGGACTTATGTTGCAAGCACAGGTGTGCATGCTCAGAAAAGACTGGGGCGGCGCCGGACAGAAGTTCGATGAGATCCTGAATATCCAACCCGACAATATCGAAGCCTTGCGTTTGAGCGCGCGCGTTTACAAATTTGTGAACCCCATCGTGGCTAAAGAAGCATTGGCCAAGATTCTCGAGCGCGAGCCCAACAATCTCACGGCTTACAAGGAACTTGGCGACATTGCCTACACGGCTGACGAATTCAAAGAGGCTTCGGCTGCCTACAAAAAGTATTTCGACGGCACACCCAATCCTACGATCGACGACGTGCATACGGGCGAGAACTACGTGATCTCGTTGATGAATCAATCTGACTTCACGACGATCAAGGACATCGCAGAAAAACTGCTCAAACTCGCTCCTTCTGACTTGGTGTTGCGTCGTATGCTTTTCTATGCCCAAGTGGAAACGATGGACTTCGAGCATGCCAAGGAAAGCATAGCCTATCTTGACGACAAGCAGTATCCGGACTCGGCTTTCTTGTATCGTGACTACATTTACGCCGCAAGTTTTGCCGCAGACGGCTTGGACGATCGTGCAAAAGCCATTGAGTACTACAAGAAGGCTTTCGAAAAGGATTCGACTAAGGCCGATGGCTATCGCCGCATGGCGGTGTTGCTTCGCTCCAACAAGCAAGCCGTCGAAGCGATCCCCTACTACAAGAAGTATTTGGAGCTGATCGGCGACAAAGCCGACGCTGCCGAACGTTTCGGCCTGGGTAACATTTATATTGCTGCCCAGAACCAAACGACTGATCCCGCCGAACGTCAGAAGTACATTGACGCCGGTGACAAGATCTTCGCAGAGTACATGGAATCGCAGCCCACGAAGTACCAAGGTCCCTTCTATCGAGCTCAACTCTGGATCCTCAACAGCAGCCAGCCCGAAGAAAAACCCCGTGAATACTACGCCAAAGCGCTTGAACTCATCGGGAATAACAGCGACTACGATTCGCAAAAGAAAGTGGCTTTGCGCTATCTCGCTTTCTACTACTTGAAAAAGAACGAAGATGCGACCTGCTTGAAGTATGTTGACCAATTGCTCAAGCTCGATCCCAAGGACGCTTTCGCTCTCAAGCTCAAGAGTGTGTTGAAGTAATCGGAATCTCAGCAGACTTTGCGCTGCCCCAAAAAATAAACCCCTCGGTGCGATTAGGTGCCGAGGGGTTTTTGTTGTGGGGAATTCGGTGTAGAAGAATGCTTGCGGAGCGAAGGAGCTGCGAGTTAGGAAGTGGCGGTGCGGGCTTGCAGAGTGTGGTCGGCGATGTAGGCCATGAATCGTTC
Organism: Prevotellaceae bacterium UBA1746; assembly: GCA_905369775.1. Classification (GTDB taxonomy): domain Bacteria; phylum Bacteroidota; class Bacteroidia; order Bacteroidales; family Bacteroidaceae; genus Alloprevotella. The sequence goes on along the minus strand of CAJPJR010000086.1, from coordinate 2,548 downwards.
GCGGTAGGAGTCCGATACAGGAATCAACTTATCGCCGAAGACGATTTGTCCCCGTTCTATGACTCCAATGTGGTTCACATTCACGATATACGAACGATGGATGCGCATAAATTGGTCGGCGGGCAGCGCTGCTTCCACGGCACGCATGGAAATGAGCGAGATGATCGGACGAAGGTCGGTGGTGACGTAAATTTTGATGTAGTCTTTCAGGCCTTCAATGTAGAGAACGTCGGCAAAGCGCACGCGAACCAATTTATAGTCGCTCTTAACGAAGAAACCATCGGCGGTGTCCGGCAGTTTCGGGAGTTCACGAGCAAACCATCGCTGGGCTTTCTGCACCGCAGAGAGGAAATCTTGATAGTCGACGGGCTTAAGCAGATAGTCCAATGCGTCGGCTTTCCATCCCTGCAGGGCATAGTGCGAATAGGCGGTGGTGAAGACAATGCGCGAGCGCATGTCTGTGATCATTTGGGCGAATTGCAAGCCGCTGAGTTCGGGCATCTCGATGTCACAAAAGATCAAATCGACAGGATGCTCCTCTAAACCGGAAACGGCTTGCACTGCTCCGGAGTATGTCGCCACCAATTCGGTTTGCGGTGTGCGTTGCACGTAGTTTTCCAACAACTTAATCGCTAAGGGTTCGTCGTCGATGATGGCACAAGTTAAGTTCATAGGTCATTGTGTTGGTGGATTGGGGGCGTTGCTCCGAATCCTTGAGTTGATAAGTCCAGTGTGATGCGCGAAAAGTATTCTTTTCGGTTAATGTCTATGCCGTGTTCCCAAGTGTGGGTGTTGGGGTAGCTGAGTTCAAGGCGGCTCTTGACAAGACGTAGCCCGATGCCGCCACTTGTGCTTGGGAGTTTGTGTTGAGGGAAATAGCTGTTTCGGCAGTCGAAGTTGAGGCGTTGTCCGTCACAATCCAGACGGAGATGCACATGACTGGGGGCTGTCGTGCTGACTCCGTGCTTAAACGCATTTTCGACGAGCGAAATGAAAATGTGAGGGGCTACGTTCATCTCTTTGTGGGGAACGAGATGAAAATCGGTGGTGACTTCTACGTTTTGGTTCAGACGAAGACGCATGAGGGCCACATAGTTTTGGAGAAACTCCACTTCGCGTTCCACACTGACGCGCGATCCGAATTCTTCGTAGAGCTGATAGCGTAGCATTTTCGAGAGTTCGAGAAGAGCGGCTTGGGCCTTTGCGGAATCGATGGCCGTGAGGGCGTATATATTATTGAGTGTATTGAGCAAAAAGTGGGGGCTGATTTGGCTTTTCAGGCTCTGGAGTTCTGCTTCCGCGCGTTCGAGTTCAGCTTTGCTGCGTGCCATTTCCGCGTCGTACCACCTTGCGCTCAATCTCACGGCGAGAGCGCAGCCCAGCGCGAAAGCGAGATTGATGATGTTGCGGAAGAAAAAGAAGAATTTGAAGCCCGGGGAGTGAGGAGGCCGGTGGACAGGCAAAAGAGCTTGGGAATCGGAAGTCACACCCAATGTTTGCGCCATGAACTTGAAGATCATGAACGTGTGCATCACCTCATAAAGTCCGGATAACCCGATGATGAGAAGAATGTTGTAGAGAAAGAAAATGCGATAGCGGGTGCAGAGGAAATACTTCGGGACTAATAGAAAGTAATTGAGATAGAAGGTCAATAGCAGAGCCAGTGAGAAAAACTCGCGCGACATGATGTGACGCCAATCTACGGGAACGTTTTGCGGAGTGAAGAACAATGGCGACAAAAAGATGTAGGTCCACGACAAAACGTGGATCATCCACAGCAGGGCATTGGATCGGGGTTTCATAACGGCATGCGTTTAGAGAGAAAATACCCAGGTGATGCGTGTGAACGCGAGTGATCGGCCGCTTGGTTGCGGAACAGGCGAAGGAAAATCGGTTGGTTCATCTCTATTGGGATAACAAAATTACGCGTTTCTCCCGTGTTGTACGTATGATTCACAGTTTTTTTGTTCGATTGTTCCCCGATTTTCATTGTGCGCTTCGTGAGTGGATAGTATTTTGTATCTTTGTACACTCAAGAATCAACCTATCAGATTATGTTTTCAGGAATCGTAGAATCGACGGCACGCGTGGTGCGCATCGAAAAAGAACGAGAGAATAAGCATTTCACCCTCGAGTGTGATTTTGCCCCCGAATTGAGCATCGATCAGAGCGTGGCGCACAATGGAGTGTGCCTGACTGTGGTGAAACAAACCGGAAATCAATATGTGGTAACTGCTATGAACGAGACGCTCGAACGCAGTAATCTCGGTGAATTGCAGGAAGGGAGCGAAGTGAATGTGGAGCGTTCGATGATGATGAACGGACGTTTGGACGGACACATCGTGCAGGGACACGTTGACGATACCGCTGTTTGTGTGAACAAGGTGAGTGAAGACGGAAGTTACCGCTTTACCTTCAAATATTCTGCTGATCGTGAGATGGCCCGGCGCGGATATTTCTGTGTGGACAAGGGCAGTGTCACGGTGAACGGGGTGAGTCTAACGGCTGGCTCTTATACCCATCTCCGAGCCCACGAGACAGTAATAGA
>CAJPJR010000085.1 GCA_905369775.1 Prevotellaceae bacterium UBA1746 | reverse complement strand
CCTTTGAGCCAGTCAATGTGGAATTTCAAACCATTCTCAAGGGCAACATTCTCTTCTGTGTTGCCGCGCAAGAAGCCATTTTCCTGCTTGAGATCAGCTTTGTAGGGGAGGGTTGTCTCACTCTTGTAGTAGATGTTGTGCACCGCTCCGTCGGTTGCTTCGAGCAGCGCGTCAGCAATGGCCTCGCGGTCGCAGTGCATGCCCACAGAGTGGGCTTGCATCACCGCCGTTTCGCCAAAAATGTCGATGATCAAACCGGGTAAGCGATCGCCTTCGCCGTGCACCAGTCGATAAATGCCGTTCACCTCAGGGTTGACGTTGAGTTGCAGCGCTTTTCTCATGCGGAAAGCCTCGCGCAAGCGGGTTACCCAAAAACGGTGGTCGATGGGCTCATCGCGGAAGGTGAGTACACGCACGGCGATGGACCCAATTTGGTAATGTCCGCGGGCGATAAAAGCTCCGTCAGCATCAACGATGTCCACCACTTCCCCTTCTTGGGGCAGGGGAGCGCGATTTAGCGTTCCGCGCAGGGCCCCCGAAAAGATCCAAGGGTGAAAACGTTTGAGACTTTCGGATTTTCCGCGGCGAAGTTGAAATGTTGTCATTGAATCTCTGGTTTTGGAGTGCTTTTTTCGGGAGAGATGAGCCGGAAGTCGCCATTATTCTTAAGCTCTTCCATGCGGTGATAGAGTTTCAAGCAGGCATCAGCGTCGGTAGCTGCGTACACTCGCTGCTTTTCATCGAGCGCATCGGCCTCCCAATTGGAAAGTTGCGCATTTTTCGAGATGCGTTGGCGGAAGAAATTGGCGAAAAGCTTCGCCAAACTCATATCTTTGATGCCCATTTGCGCCGCTATTTGTTGCAGATCCACGAAATTGCGCGGCTTAAGCGACGGTCTTCGTTTGTGCAATTGCTGCACATCATCTTTGAGCGAGAGGCCAATTTTTTTTATCTCCCCATTCTCGAGCAGATGTGCCAGGGCGTTGGGCAATCCCATGTAGTTGAGCCGGAAAAGGAAGCAAAGATCGGCAGTGGCCACCTGCAAAAGTGCCACTTTGTGCTGCTGTCCCTTGCGAAAGGAGGGGCGGGTCTCTGTGTCGATGCCCAATTCTGTATTCCGGCTGAGGTATTGCACAGCTCGCTCCGCTTCACTCTCGCTCTGGACGACAACAATTCGCCCATCGAAGGTGTAGCGGGGGAGTGTGGCTATTATTTTTTTATCCGTTTGAACGAAAAGTTCTTGCATAAACGTGAGGTAAAAGTTGAGCGTCGGGCGATTTCAAAGTTGGACAACCGTTAACTTAGATCTCGTCCACTTGTCCCGAAGCAACAAGTTCGTGCATCGCCCTCAATGCCCCGAGCAACTGCTGTCCCCAGTGCATTCTGAATTCTTCGATACACTCAAACAGTGCTACTTCCATCGCTTCGTCAATCTCGTTGCGGAAGGCTTCGACCATGTTGCGCAGAGCTTGATAGACGTCGGCCAATGATTCGCTCAAGGTACAGACAACCGGCGCATCGGAGTAGCGAAACTGCTCGACAAATACGTCGAGATAGTCGTCGGCGTCGCGCATTATGGCCGCAATTTGGGTGCGCACGTATTCATAGTCGCTCTCTGTCACCACGGCGTCCACGTAACCGACACCTTCTTCGATCTCGTCGATGAAAGACGCCTTGAGATAGACCATGGGCAGCAAGCGCTGCATGACAGTGGTGAATTCTCCGCGTTCGCTTCCCGAACATTGCTCCACCTGCTTACAGAATTCGGTGGCAACAGTGACAAAATCCAAGATGTCGCGGCGATAAATTCGTTCCATGTCCAATATATTTTGAGTAGAAGGGGTACAAAGTTAGGGATTCCCTCGCGATTCGTCTCTTAAACTCGGGAGATTTTCGCGAAAAGCCGGGAAGTTTGCGCCAAAAATAGGGGCGTTTCTACGAATCGCCCCCGTGTACAGTTGCAAATTTGGGGATTCTCCTACAATCCGAACTTACGATCGGGGCATTCGTAGAAGTAATAAAACCAATAAGTGCCGTAGAAATCGTCGGCCATGAGGTTGCGCTCCGCGCGCTCCGCATCTTTCACATCGCGGGGAAACTGTTTGCGGATGCTATCTCGGCGACTGATGAAATCTCGATAGTTGGCTTCTGTCGCTTCGTCCTGATAAGAAAGGATGGGGTGGGTAGTGAGGCGAACATAAAGCACGAGAGCTTGGCGAAACGCTACGGGAATCGTTTCGGGGTGGCGGTCAATGAGATATTTTCTGGGTACCGTTCCGGCAAAGCGGTCTAAATTGCCATCGAGCAAGGCGGCCATGGCCGGCGGAACGGAAAAGGTGGAATCGCCTTCGCGCAGATAGGCATAACCTCCGCGGCCAATCGATTCGTTGACCAGGCGTTCGGCTTGAATGCGGTCGCTGAAGGGATGGTAGCTGCCGGGCATTTCGAAGAAAGACGCCCCCATGCGGTCGATAGTTCCGAGAGCGCGCAAACGCAGCATCTGCAAACGCGGCGAATCGGACGCGTAGCGGCGACCGAGTTCCAGCGCTTCATCGTTTTTGTGGAGTGCAATGAGACGGGCCGTGCGCAATTCCAATATGGTCAGCTCGTCGGCAACGGGAATGAGCCCAAGGATGAAAAAAAGGAGGGTGAGGTAGAGCACTTGTCGGGTGAGCGATCCGCACCGCTTGAAGAGCGACCAGCGTTTGTTGCAATAAATGAGCAACGGCAGGAAGATGCAAAGTGCCAAGCACCCGAAGAAGTGCGGAAAGCCCAACAAAAAACGCACCGTGAAGTTGGGGAAAAGGCTATAGGTGCAGGCCATGAGACGTTCGGAGACGAGAACGCCGAAATAACAGTAGACAAATGCACCGAAGAGTGCGTATTGTAGAATACGCACTCTTCGAACCGGTTTGTGGTCTTGTGTCATTTATTTTTTCTCAGGACAATGGCCGTACGAGCGGGGATGTAGAGTTGCAACCAACCCTTCCCGTCACTCTCAAGTACGGGGTCGTAGTTCGTGAAATGAGTGATGGAGTCGTCATTGAGGCCTTGCCCGCCGAAAGCCTCGGCATCGGTGTTGAGCACCACGCTGTATGCTCCCTGTTTCACCATGAATCCATAATCTACATACGATGTGGTGGGCGAGAAGTTGAAGACGAAAAGCAGATCTCCGCGCTGGTACGCCAAAATCTGGTCGCCATCGTTGTGCCAAATCTCGGTTACGGGCAATTTCTGGAACTGTTTCTCGCTTTTGAGCACTCGGAGCATGGCTTTGTCGAAGTCGCCGAGCAAATGGTAGCAGAGTTCTTTGTCATCTACGAGGTGCCATTGCCGACGCGCGTACTTATAACTCCACCCATTCCCTTCTCTCGGGAAATCGATCCACTCCGGATGTCCATACTCGTTGCCCATGAAGTTGAGGTAGCCCCCGTTGATGGTAGAAGCTGTGACCAAACGGATCATTTTATGCAAAGCGATGCCGCGATGTGCCCGCTCGTTTTCGTCTCCCTTGCGGAAATGCCAATACATGTCGGCATCAATCAGACGGAAGATGATGGTTTTGTCGCCAACCAGGGCCTGGTCGTGACTTTCCGTGTAAGAAATGTTGCTTTCGTCGGCACGGCGGTTGGTGAGTTCCCAGAAAATGGAGGAAGGTTTCCAGTCTTCGTCCTTCAGTTCCTTGATGGTCTTGATCCAATAGTCGGGAATGTTCATGGCCATGCGGTAGTCGAACCCGTATCCCCCGTCTTTAAAAGGGGAAGCGAGGCCTGGCATGCCACTAACCTCCTCTGCGATGGTGATGGCCTGGGGATTGAACTGGTGAATCACCTCATTGGCCAACGTTAGGTAGCAGATTGCATTGTCATCTTGGTGGCCATTGAAATAATCAGCGTAGCCATTGAATGATTCGCCGAGGCCGTGGCTGTAATAGAGCATGGAAGTGACTCCATCAAATCGGAAACCATCGAAATGGTACTCCTCTAACCAATAACGGCAGTTGGAAAGCAGGAAATGGATGACTTCATTCTTTCCGTAGTCGAAGCAAAGCGAATCCCAGGCGGGGTGTTCACGCCGATCTCCGGCATAAAAATATTGCTGGGGGTCGCCCGCGAAATTCCCCAAGCCTTCTACTTCGTTCTTGACAGCGTGGCTCTGCACCAAATCCATGATAACCGCCACGCCTTTCTCGTGTGCCGCGTCAATCAGTTGCTTCAAATCTTCGGGAGTGCCGAAGCGCGAAGACGCAGCAAAGAAGCTGGACACATGATACCCGAAGGAACCATAATAAGGATGCTCTTGAATGGCCATGATCTGGATACAATTGTATCCGTCTTCGACAATTCGCGGGAGCACATTCTCACGAAACTCATTGTAGGTCCCGACTTTCTCGGCATCTTGCGCCATTCCGATGTGGCACTCGTAGATGAGTAGGGGAGCGCGTTGGGGCTTGAAAGTTTCTTTCTTGAATTGATAGGGCTTTGCTGGAGCCCAAACTTGCGCAGAAAAGATCTTTGTGGTCTCATCTTGCACCACTCGGTGCGCATAAGAGGGGATGCGCTCGCCGAAGCCCCCATCCCAATAAACATGCAGCTTGTATAACTGCCCGTGCTTGAGGGCTTTCAAGGGCAAAGTCAGCTCCCAGTTTCCGGAATCTTCGATGCGTTTAAGCTCAAATTCGGGATTCTCCTGCCAATCATTGCAGTCTCCGACCAGGAAGATGCGCGTGGCATTGGGTGCCCACTCTCTGAAAATCCAATTCTTCCGCGTGCGATGCAGTCCGAAATAGTGGTGTCCCATGGCAAATTCGGAAATAGACTGCTTGCCCTGCGTGAGTTCTTCGATTTTGTGCAGTGCCTGCTCGTGTCGCCCGCGGATCGCATCGACATAAGGCGCAAGCCATTCGTCGTTCTTGACGAGTTTGAGCTGCGCGCGCGAATTCGTCGTTTTCCGCTGGGCGGGAACGCTTGTCTTTGTGGGCTTCTTCTGCTGTGAGACCTTCATAATGAACTGCTTAATGTTTTTGTGCGCTTCGGCAAGAGGGTATTTTCTTGCCGAAGCGCTATGGTATTTTTAGAGATTATCGGTTATTGGCTTGCCTACGGCCGTTAGTATAAACGCCTTCTGCCGTTTTGTTGCCGTTACGGTCGTACTCAACGAATGCGCCATCGCGCTCGCCGTTGACAAACGACCCTTCGTAACGCGAACCGTCTGCAAGGATCTCGATGCCGAAGCCATGTTTCTGCCCGTCGCGGAACTGTCCTTTGTATTTGTCCCCTTGCGCCGAGATGAGCGTGCCCTCGCCATCCATTTTTCCGTTCTTCCAAGTGCCGTCATAACTGTCGCCTGTCTTTGTTTTGTAGACGCCGCGACCGTGCGGCTTGTCGGCTTTCCACATTCCGGTGTAGGTTGCAGTGCCTTTCCACACGTAAGTGCCTTGTCCGCTCTGTTCGCCGGCCAGGAAGTGCCCGGTATATTTGTCGCCGTTGGCAAAGGTAGTCACGCCTTCACCGGTGCGTTCGCCGTTTTGGTACTGTCCTTCGTAGATATCGCCGTTGCGGAAGGTGTAAATGCCCTTTCCGTTTTGGTTGTCATCCTTCCATTCACCTTTGTACACGTCGCCGTCGGCATAATGGTAGGTGCCGAATCCGTTGCGCAGGTTGTTGAACCAATATCCTTCGTACTTGGTGCCGTCGTTCCAGTCGAACGTCCCTTTTCCTTGCTTTTTGTCGTTGACCCACTGCCCATTGTAGAAGGCTCCGCTCACAAATCGGTAGATGCCCACGCCGTTGCGCTTATCGTCTTTCCAATCGCCGTCGTAGACATCGCCGTTGTAGTAGAACATCTTGCCGCGGCCCTGCTTCTTGTCCTGATACCAGAGGCCTTCGTAGCGGTTATTGTTGATGTAATAGAACGTTCCTTTTCCGTGCTGCTGGTCATTGAACCAGTCGCCTTCATATTTCTCACCGTCAGAGAACGAATAGGTGCCGTAGCCCTGGCGTTTCCCCTTTTTGTATTCGCCTTCGTACTTGTCTCCGTTAGGATAAACCGTGATGCCTTTGCCATTCGGTTTGTTTCCTAACATTTCACCCGTGAAAACCGCTCCATCCTTGAAGGTATAGGAGCCGATCACAATCTTTTGCGCATCGACGGCGACAAAAGTAAGGAAAGAGAATATGATGAGAGAGAATTTACGTATCATAGAGGGTAAGCTTGTGCAATTAGAGGGCGATAGAGCTCTCGTATATGCGCAAAGATATTGCAGTTTATTGAAACAACCAAGTAGAACGCACGTTTTTTAGCAATTCGAGCGGAGGAATTCTTCCGCTTTGCGTAGATCTTCGGGCGTATCGATTCCAATGGTCTCATGGTTCGTGAAACCCACACGGATTTTCAGTCCGGCTTCCAGCCAGCGAAGTTGTTCCAAACTCTCTGCCAGTTCGAGCGGACTTTGGCACAGATCCGTAATCTGGTCGAGCATTTCGGCCCGATATGCGTAAAGCCCGATGTGCTTGTAGAAGGTGTGGCGACTCAGCCATTGCTCTTCGGGCACATTACGCAAATAGGGGATGACGGAGCGCGAAAAATAGAGGGCTTGTTGCTGAAGACCGACGACCACTTTGGGTGAATTGGGATTCTTCAAGGCTTCGAGTCCCATCTCGGGCGTAAAAGGTTTGACCAATGTGGCAATTTGAGTGCTTTCGTCTTCAAAACAGCGGCAAAGCTCTCGCAACTGTTCCTGGCGCACAAAAGGTTCATCACCCTGGATATTGACGACAACGTCGGGGTGCAACTCCGTCTTGTGCATGGCTTCTCTGCAGCGATCCGTTCCGCTTTTGTGTGATGCGGAAGTCATCACGCACTTCCCACCGAAACGCTCGACGACTGCGGCAATTCGCTCATCATCAGTGGCTACCCACACTTCTTCAAACACTTCGGCTGCGCGTTCGTAGACGTGTTGTATGATTTCTTTCCCACCTAACAGCGCTAAGGGTTTACCCGGAAAGCGAGTCGAGGCAAATCTTGCGGGAATAATGGCTTGTATTTTCATTTTAAGAGGGGACTTTTCGAAAAAAACGGGGAGCTTTTTTATTGGAACACGTTGGTTTCCGGCGTCGATCCCGCACCGGCATCCCCGTTGTTGGCAGGCGGTGCCCCGGCGGCGGCAGGTTGCTTTGCTCGGCCCATGTTGAAAGGTTGGTTGGGGTTGTATCCAAGCGTCTTGTCTCGGAACACATTACGCATGTACAGCGCCCAGATGGGGAGGGCAGTGGACGCTCCTTGCCCTTCGGCCGTGCTGGTGAAGTGAATGTCGCGGTCTTCGCCGCCCACCCAACAAGCCGTGACAAGTTGAGGGACGTAGCCCACGAACCAACCGTCGGCATTGTTATTGGTTGTTCCGGTTTTGCCGGCGATGGGGCCGTTCAGTCCGAACTGGAAGCGCAGTCTGCGCGCTGTGCCGTGGTCGACCACGGCTCTCATCATCTCGATCATTTCGTAGCTGGTGCGTTCGGAAATCACTTCGTTCATGCGCGGAGTGAATTGGGCAATGACGTTCCCTTCGCTGTCCTCGATGCGACTGACCAACGTGGGGGCACAACGGATGCCTTGGTTGACAAAGGCCGTGTAGGCCGAGGCCATTTCGCCTACTGTCACCTCGCAAGGTCCGAGACACAGGGCCATAGAGGGATGAATGTCGGGATTGGCGACTCCAAAATTCTGCACGAGCCGTTTCAGGCGTGTACCGCTGGGATCCACCTTGCTCATGAGGTTGGCCGTGGCCCAGTTGCTCGACTGCGAGAGTCCCCAAATGAGGGGCACCATTTGGCCGGCCCTTGCGCTGTTGGCATTGCGAGGTGTCCATAAAGATCCGCCTACGCGGTAGCTTCGCTGCGCATTGAGCACCATCGACTGGGGCGTGTACCCGTCTTCGAGGGCCATGGCATAGACAAATGGTTTCATCGTCGAACCGATTTGTCGGCGTCCGATCATTCCAATATCGTATTGGAAATGAGCCTAATTGAGACCTCCGACGTAAGCTTTC
>CAJPJR010000084.1 GCA_905369775.1 Prevotellaceae bacterium UBA1746 | reverse complement strand
CACCATCCAGAACTTGAGAGAGCGCACTAGTTTCTGGAGCGGAGAGGCAGGGGTAACGCCCGTACGGTGCCATCTTTCCTCCTCATCGTCGGGTGCATACGCTGTGGTCTGCGCCGACCGCGCGGCACGTCGCGACGTCTTCTCGTGGAAACCGCGACGAGGTGTCTCGGGTCGGTTCAACGAATCGTTGATCAATTGCTTGACCTCTGCTTGAAAAGCAAGCAATTGCACCTGTGCCTCGCTCATCTTCAGCCGCTGCACTTCGTTTGCCTTCTGCTCGTATGCTTCTTGCAAACGTGCGTTTTCCTTTTTCAAGCGATCAGTTTCCCCATTCAAGCGATTGATTTCGCCATTCAAACGGTCGATTTCCGTTTTTTGCGCCAGGCTGCTCTTGTTCATCCGGTCCATTTCGTCGCGGCTCTCCGATTTGGCCAGCTCCACAGCCTGCTTCTGCTGCGCGGCGGCGGTGGCGAGCTGATTATTCAGCTCCGCCATCTTCGAAAGGTAGGCATTGCGCGGCACATCGGGCGAGAGTTGCATGGTCATGCCCTTTTGCAACACGCCTTTCACCACCTCGTAACGGGCATAATCCTCCAAGTTGCAGACTTTGGATGACGTCTTTGCCTGCGGACAAGCCGGGACCTCGTGAAACAACGGTTGGATACCGGGCAAAGCCAGCCAAGCGTTGAACTCCTTCACCATACTTTCCACCACACTCTTGCATTGTGAATACTTCCTCACACGATGCCGGTAGCCGTTCCCGGCACGTTCGAGCAGAGAGCCCAAGATTCGGGTACGAAACACTTCGTCCATGTGGTGAAACAGCAGGGCCATCTCGTCGCAACTCACATCCGTGCGCAGCGTGAAGCCGAAATAACTGCCCGCACGCCCCTCCGCATCGAGCACATCGCGGCGTTTCAGATAATGATAGTAGACCAATTGCTGATTTCCCTCCTTGCGCGCTTCGATTTCGAAGAGCGTTTCGAGAGGGTTGTCCTGCTGCTTGTAGAAAGTCTTGATGTAGCTTTCGTCGGCTACGGGATCGGTGGAGAAAATGTCTTGACCGTAAGGCACACCGTGCACAATGATATTGAAAAACTTCATATCGTCTTTTCGTTATTCCTCAACCGCGGCAGCACTTGAGGATGGTTTTCCACAAATCGTGCGGGTATTCGTCGGGGCCGTCGCTGAACACCTGTCCCCCAGCGGCATCTCGGGTGTAACTTCCGGTTTGGAACGGCACAAACTCGCAGTTCCACTCTCGCCAGAAGCGGGTGATGGGATTCTCGTTGCGGAAGGGGGCGAAAATGCCGGGATAGAGTTGCGCCACCTCCTTGCGTGCCGGCGCCAAATGCACGCGGCCGCGACCGTAAACAAAGTTGGTGAGGTCGATTTTGTTGAACACAAAGATCACACTGTCGCGTGCGCCCATGTGCGTATGCTTGAGATGTGCAAGTCGATCTACGTACTCGTTGCGCAATTGCTCGCTCTGTCCGTCGGGTTCCACGATGACGCAGTAGATTTTCCGCATGTCGAGAGCCAGCATGTCGTTGAGAAACTTGGGATAACGTTCGCCTTGTGCTCCGTGATAGAAGTATCCTTCGCCGGGCGCTTCGAGGATTTGGCAGATGCGTCGACCCTCTTTCGACACTTCGACGAGCATGAAACTCATGTTGTCGGTGGATCTTGCGGCATCGATAGAGTTGATCATGTCGTTAAAGCCATTGCACATGTCTTTATAGTGGTGATCGTCTGACGGACGCAGAGAGCGCACGGGCGAAACTTGGTAGCCGTTGCGCTTGAGGTAGCGGGTGAGCCGCACGAGCGTCATGGTTTTGCCACACGACGGGGGGCCGTAGAGCACGACGATGGGGGCTTCGCGGTCCTTGATGGTGATTTGTATGCGGTTGGGGTCGATTTTTTCTTCGGCGCTCAACCCTTCGACGTGGTCGAACACGCCGGTTCCTTCAGGCGCAGCGGGGGCAGGTGCTTGATCGAAGGCGGGAAGTTCCACCGGCTCGGGCGCAGCGGCGGGCACTTCGAGTGCAGGGAGCTCGTCGACGGGGGCGGAGAGCGCAGGTTCGTCCGGTTTGTCCAAATCAATGGGGGCGGGCTGCAGGTCGTTGGACTGCAAGTCGTCGTTCTGGGGAAGCGAGGACGCAGGATTGGGATTAAAAACAGGCATATTGAGAAGGGAAAGAAGTGAAACGTTTAGTTATCGGAAGCTTTGAAAGCCATGTCGAAGAAAATGAAGGCCGCGAGGTCCACCACCAGCGAAAGGAGGATCCAGAAGATGAAGCCGCGGCCGCTGAAAGCGCCGTGAAAGAAATCGACCCACACATCAACCACACTCAACAGGCGCGAGATGCGCGTGAGCTGCTCGGGCGCGGTGTACAACTCCCGGTCGGCAGGCGAATTGAAGTTGACGAACGTCGCATAGTTGCGCACCACACCATGACCGGCCTTGAGCACCATGTCGGTTTGTCGGACGATCTCGTTGTCCAGCTCGTTGGCAGCCGCCATTTCCTCCAATTTGCCATTCATGATGTCGATATTTTTGATGGCCTGATCGGCTTCGGCCTTGAAATGCCTCTCCTGTGCCGACGAGAAGGTCTCGCGCAAACGGCTTTTGCGCACGTCCAACTGTTCGTAGACCAGCTTGCGATATTGCTGTTTGAGGGCAGAAATCTGTCGGGGCGACGCGTTTTTGTAAGACAGTTCGGGGATTTCCTTCACCTGCAGGATCGTGGCCAGGCGCGAAAGGATGGCTTTGGCGCGCGGCCCGAAGCCGGGATTGGCCAGATTGTCGATTTCGTTGTCGAGCGCCACGAGTTGGGTCTCCACCTCGCGATCGAGCTGATCGGTCTTGTGCTTGATGTCGTCTTGGCTCTTGACATTGTCGCGCAACTGCAAGAGATAGCCGCGCGTGGTGGAGAGATCCTCACGAGCCACGTCGACTACCACCGCGCGATAGAAGAAGGTGTGGGTGTTGGTGGGGAAAGACAGGCACAACCAGGTGGCCAACATCAGCAGGATGCCCCCCACCAGCCGCCAGCCGCGGTTTTCGAGATAGATCCGCTGATTGAAGCTATCGACAATGAGCTTCGAACCGACCGAGGCCAGGACAAAAAAGCCGATGGTCACGATCCAAACGAACACAACCGGCCAAGCAGGCAACAAAAGTGAGAGCGATTCGGCAGTGGCCCAGCAACTCACACCGGCAAATACGAGAAAGAGCGCTGCGAAAACCCAACGCCACTGTTTGTTTTCTTCCATAATTTAGAATAGACGAGGCAAATTAGTATAAGAATAAGCGAATAAAAAGTTCGGCGAATATACATATTTTTCTACCCCCCCCAAATCCGCAAACATTTATTCACCGAATCAGAAGAAAAACCCCACCGTTTTAACCTTCAGACAACAACAGAAAACCGACAACCACGCACGAAACGCCCCCACATCGGCTGCTGCGCCGCCCATTCGCGCTCGGTTTTCCACCGATCGCCCCACGCCCTCCGCCACCTCTCCGGACACCGGCACGCCCCGCGGAAAAAGGCGAGCAACAGCCGGCGGCGTGCAGCCGTTTGTTCCCGCCGAACACAAATAGAAGCCACACAAAGCAAAGCGTGCGCGAGAAAAAACGTAACTTTGCCCCAACTTACATTCATCCACCCGCAATCCATCCACACAAGATGAAACGCAAATTCCTCACTCTCTGCCTCGGTCTGGCCTTTGCCGCCGTGGCCTTCGCCCAACAAGGGCCGAAGTACGTGTTTTACTTCATCGGCGACGGCATGGGCGTGAACCAAGTGAACGCCACCGAGACCTATCTGGCCGCCGTCGAGGGTCGTCGCGGCATCAAGCCCCTCACCTTCCCGAGTTTCCCCAACGTAGCCCTCGTCAACACGCAGAGCGACAGCCACGGCATCACCGATTCGGCCGCCGGCGGCACGGCTTTGGCCACAGGTCGCAAGACCTACAACAACGCCATCGGCGTATTGCCCGACAGCATCACGCCCATCACCTCGATTGCCGTGTGGGCCAAAGACGCCGGCGCCGCAGTGGGCATCGCCACCAGCGTGAGCGTGGACCACGCCACCCCCGCTTGCTTCTACGCCCACCAGAAGCACCGCAAAATGTACGCCGAGATCGGTCGCGACCTGGTGAAATCGAACTTCGACTTCTTCGCCGGCAGCGATTTTCTCAAGCCCGCGCCCCTCACCTCCGGCGAAGCTGACCTCTACACCCAAGCCCGCAACGCAGGATTCACCATTGCCAACGGCAAAGAAGAGTTCAATAACACCTGGCGCAAGGCCAAACGCATGATCTACTTCCAGAGTCGCGAGGCCAATCACCGCGACAGCACTTCGCTGCCCTACGCGCTCGACCGCAAACCCGGCGACCTCACGCTGGCCGACATCACCCGCGGCGCCATAGACTTCCTGTTGAAGAAAAATCCCTCCAAGTTCTTCTGCATGATCGAGGGCGGCAAGATCGACTGGGCATGCCACACGAACGACGCTGCGCCGATGGTGCACGAAGTGGTGGACACCGACGAAGCCGTGCGCGTGGCCTACGAGTTCTACAAGAAGCACCCGAAAGAAACCCTCATTCTCATCACCGCCGACCACGAGACGGGCGGTCTAGCGCTGGGCAACGGCGGCTACAACCTCGACCTCCGTCTGCTCGCCTCCCAGACCATGAGCAGCTACAACTACACGGCGCGCCTCAAATACCTGCGCCGCACGAAGGGCGACGCCTTCACCTGGGACCTGGTGCGCAAGGATCTGGAAGTGAACTTCGGTTTCGGCACGAAAGTGCAGCTCACGCGCGACGAAATCGAGTCGCTTCGCAAAGCCTACATCGACTTGGTGGAAGGACGCGACAAGGGTGCTGAGTCACTCTACGCCTCGGAGAGCGGTCTGTCGGCGCTGGCCAAGCGCATTCTGGCCCAACACGCCCACGTGGCCTGGACCACGGGCGGCCACACCGACGGCTACGTGCCCGTCTTCGCCATCGGCGCGGGCGCAGAGCGCTTCCGCGGTCGCATTGACAACACCGAAATCCCCAAAATCGTGGCCCGTCTGGCCGGCTACAAGCTGCCTGCCGGACTTTAACGCCCGTTTTTCGCCTTTGGCCCTGTGGGCGCGTCACACGGCGCCCACAGGTTCTGAAAAAGTCCCCCGTTTTCCACCGAAAGCGGGGGATTTTTCGATCGCGCCCCCCCGTTTTTCTCGAAAACCCGCGCCGTTTGCAGCCGCATCGGACGGGCGGTGAGCAGCGAAACGCGGCATTTGGAAGAGCGAAATTTCAAGGATTCGTTTTTTCTGTGTACTTTTGCCCTAGCAACCAGCCCACCAACACTATGCTCATCATCGGAATCGCGGGCGGCACGGGGTCGGGCAAGACCACCGTCGTGCGCAAAATTGTGGAAAGTCTGCCGGCCAACGCCGTAGCCGTCATTCCTCAAGACTCTTACTACAAACACCAATGGGATGTGCCCGAGGAACGTCGCAAACTCACGAACTTCGACCACCCCAACGCCTTCGATTGGCCGCTGCTCACGCACCAAATCGAACAACTGCGCCACGGTGTGGCCATCGAACAGCCCACTTATTCCTACCTCACGTGCACACGCTGCAAAGAAACCATCCACGTAGAGCCGCGCGACGTGATCATTGTGGAGGGAATCATGGCCCTCTACGATCGTGACCTACGCGAACAGATGGATCTCAAGATCTTTGTCGACACTTGTCCCGACGAACGGCTGCTCCGCGTCATCGAACGCGACATTGCCGAGCGAGGTCACCCGCTGGAAATGCTGATAGAAAAATATCGCAACGTGCTTAAACCCATGCACGACGAGTTTATCGAACCCTCCAAGCAACATGCCGACATCATCTTGCCCAACGGTGGCGACAACTCGCGCGCCATCGCCATGATGCAGCAATACATTCGCTCGGCCTTCCGCCGCAACCAGTTGGCCGAAGCCTTCGGCGAATGATCTCTCCCCGCGCCGCCACCGGTTGCCCCCTCGAACAGACATGACGCAAAAGGAAAAATATCCGCTCCTCTCCCGCATCGACAGCCCGTCGGACCTGCGCAAACTGCGCCTTCGGCAGCTGCCGCAGCTCTGCCGCGAACTGCGTGCCGACATCCTCGACGAACTGTCGCAAAATCCCGGCCACCTGGCCTCTAGCCTCGGCACCGTCGAACTGACGGTGGCGCTGCACTACGTGTTTTCCACCCCCGACGATCGCATCGTGTGGGACGTGGGACACCAAGCCTACGGCCACAAAATTCTCACCGGGCGCCGCGACACGTTCCACACCAATCGCTGCTGGGGAGGCGTGCGGCCTTTTCCCTCGCCGGCCGAGAGCGAATATGACACCTTCGCGTGCGGCCACGCCTCCAACTCGATTTCGGCCGCGCTCGGCATGAGTGTGGCCGCCATGCAGCGCGGCGAGACCGACAAGCACGTGGTGGCCGTCATCGGCGATGGGGCCATGAGCGGCGGCCTGGCCTTCGAAGGGCTCAACAACGTGAGCGAGACACCCAACAACCTGCTCATCATCCTCAACGACAACGACATGAGCATCTCCAACTCGGTCGGGGGGATGAAACGCTACCTGCTCAATCTCCACACCTCCTCGGCCTACAACGGTTTGCGCAATCGTTTGGCGCGCCGCCTGGAGAGCTGGGGCCTGCTGCCCCCCTCGCGGCGCAAACGCCTCATTCGTCTCAACAATGCCTTCAAGTCTTTTCTCTCGTCGGAGCAAAACATTTTCGAAGGCCTCAACATTCGTTACTTCGGTCCCTACGACGGTCACGACGTGATCTCGCTCGTTCGACTGCTTCGCGCCCTGCGCCCCATGACGGGTCCGCGTTTGCTGCACATCAAAACGGTGAAAGGCAAGGGCTACGACCGGGCCGAAAGCGACCCCGTGGTGTGGCACGCGCCGGGCAAGTTCGATTGTGAAGCGGGCGTGCGGCTTGTTGCCCCCCCTGCCGGCGACACCCCGCCGAAATTCCAAGACGTGTTCGGCGAAACGCTCGTGGAACTGGCACGCGCCAACGATCGCATCGTGGGCGTCACGCCGGCCATGCTCACCGGTTGCAGCATGCACCTCATGCAACGCGCCTTTCCCGAACGCACCTTCGACGTGGGCATCGCCGAAGGCCACGCCGTCACCTTCTCGGCGGGGATGGCCAAGGAGGGGATGGTGCCTTTCTGCAACATCTACAGCGCCTTTGCCCAACGCGCCTACGACAACATCATCCACGACACGGCTTTGCTGCGTCTGCACGTGGTGTTCTGTCTCGACCGCGCGGGCCTGGTGGGCGAAGACGGCCCCACCCACCACGGTGCCTTCGACATTGCCGCCCTGCGCACGGTGCCCAATCTCACTCTCTCCTCACCGATGGACGAATGCGAGCTGCGGCGCCTCATGTACACGGCGCAATTGCCCGAGAGCGGTCCCTTCGTGATTCGCTACCCCCGCGGTGCCGGTTCGCGCACCGACTGGCGGTGTCCGCTCGAAGCCGTCGAAATCGGTCGCGGCCGCCTCTTGCGACGCGGCGACGGCTCGCTGGCCGTGCTCACCTTCGGGCCCTTGGGCGCAGAAGTGGCCACGCTCCTCGATCAGTTGGCCGCCGAACATCCCGCTGCGCCGGGTGCACCCGACTTCGAGGGCAGCGCACCGGCCGACGGGCGCATCACGCACGTCGATCTGCGCTTTGCCAAACCGCTCGACGAGACACTCATTATAAATATAGCGCGCCGCCACCGCCACCTCATCGTGATCGAAGACGGCGCCCGCGAAGGCGGCATCGGTTCGGCCGTGCTCGAACTGCTCTCCGACCACAATATCACCGTGCCGCTCCGGCGCTTCGGACTGCCCGACCGCTTCATTGAGCACGGCAGCGTGGCTTTGCAGCGCGCCGACTGCGGCATGGACAGCGAAAGTTTCGCCCGCGCCTTCGTCGAGACCCTCACCTCGCCCGACGGCCCGCACCACTGACACCCTCCCCCCCCCACCCTTTCCGCACGCCCCCCGACCCCCCCCGGTTTGCTAGCCGCCCGGCGTCGCCGCCCCCGCACCACCGGCGCTCCGCCCCCCATCTTCACCCCCTTTTTTCCCCTGCCCCACGCAACCGCCCCCGCCG
>CAJPJR010000083.1 GCA_905369775.1 Prevotellaceae bacterium UBA1746 | reverse complement strand
GTCCACCAAGATGTGCGTGTTCCAATCGAGGAGAATCGAAACGGGCAAATCTAACGGTGTTTGTTGTTGGGGAGAGTTTCCACATCGCCACGACAAAGCCGATGCGAACAACATGCTCTCCTGTGCCCGTTAAAATGCGCTCTAACAAAGGTATAAATCAAAAACGAGATAAAAGCTACAAGTAGTAATATTTCTCTGCTCCCAAGACTCATGTTTGTGGAAAAACGGTTTTTTGCGACGAGTGTAGCCAACTTGTTGCAAGCAGAACTTCGTAGAAAGCTTCCCGGATTTCAAAGTATGGTATCAAAACAATAGATCGAGTCCCGATCATAATCAAAAAATAGCCGTAACTTGTTGAATTACGGCTATTTGCGGAGAGAGAGGGATTCGAACCCCCGGTACCTCTCGGTACGGCAGTTTTCAAGACTGCTGTAATCGACCACTCTACCATCTCTCCTGACGGCATCTCGAAGCGGAAAAGCCGGAATAAAGTCCATACATCGCGCCTCTTCGATGATCCGTGTGCAAAGGTAATACATCCTCGCGAGAAAAGCAAACTTTTGCGCACTTTCTGCAGCAGATTACGCCCGCAAACGATCATTCGGGAACAAGCGGAACCGGAAAACGCGTGAAAACAGCACGAAACGGAGGGGCGGGACTACGAACGCAACCCGGAAAGTGCGCGGAAGCAGAACGAACCAGAGAGCGGTAAGCGCAGGTACCGCTCGTCGTCCTCAGTCATCATGCGGATAGGAACAACCGAGTCGCGCGAACGCCGGAACGCCGTTCCATCGTTTCAGGTAGAGCTAAAACTTTCGGCGGCGCGGAATAGCGCAGGGGCAGGAAGCCAAAGCTTCCCACCCCGCGTGTCTGTTTTCTCGAAGCCGACCGAGGCGCATTGAAAGGCTGAGTCGGCAAGGTTCGGTGACGGCGTATGATTGTAGAGCCCGACGCTCGTCACACCAACTTCACCGTACCGATCGGCTGTTCCATTTCGCAGTAGTGGCAGCGCAGCACGTCGCCGCTCACCGTGAAGCGCGTAGCCATCGGCTCGTTGTTGCAAATGCACTTCGGGTTGTTGCAGCGCACGATGTCCGTCAGTTCGTCGGGCATCGCCACGCGGTGTTTTTCCGCCACCTCGTAGTCGCGGATGATGCTCAGCGTCACATTCGGAGCCACGACCGAGAGCCGATTAAGTTCAGCCGGCGAAAAGAAGCGATTGGCGATTTTGATAATACTCTTTCGCTGCATCAAATGACTGTGCAAGTTGTAGCCGATAAACACCGTGTCGTGATCCAATTCCTCAATGTGGAGCAGGCGAATCACGGCAAACAACTTTTCTGAGGGAATATGGTCGATGACCGTGCCGTTTTCGATGGCGGCCACCATGAGTTTTTCGCGTTTCATAGAGCAGAGTTTTGAGAAAGAAGGGCACTGTCGGCACGTACCTCGTCGAGGGTGATGCCCAGCACGTCGCAGATGATGGCTTCGCGAGCAAACAAACCGTTGCGTGCCTGTTCGAAATAGTAGGCATACGGGGTGTCGTCCACATCTTGTGCGATTTCATTGACGCGCGGCAGCGGGTGGAGAATGCGCAGGTTGCGACGGGCCTTTGCCAACATCTCGCGGCGCAAAATGTAGACATCCTTCACGCGCTCATACTCCATGAGATCCGAGAAACGCTCACGTTGCACGCGCGTCATGTAGAGAATGTCAGCCTCGGCGATCACCTCCTCATCAAAATTTTCGTGTTCCACAAAATGAATGCCATGCTCGCGGCAATACTGCTTGTATTCTTCGGGCATGGCCAATTCGGCGGGAGCAATGAAATGGAATGTGGGGTTGAAATGGCGCATGGCCATGATGAGCGAGTGGACGGTGCGCCCATATTTGAGGTCACCGACCAAGTGAATGTGCAGGTTGTCGAGCGTGCCCTGAGTCTGCATCATGGTGTAGAGGTCGAGCAGCGTTTGCGAAGGGTGCTGGTGCGCCCCGTCTCCGGCATTGACCACCGGCACCGGCGTGAGTTCACTCGCATAGAGGGCAGCCCCTTCGAGATAGTGGCGCATCACGATCACATCGCTGTAGTTCGCCACCATCATTATGGTGTCTTTGAGGGTTTCGCCCTTTGTCGACGACGTCACTTTCGGGTCGGTAAATCCGATGACGCGTGCGCCGAGTCGGTTCGCGGCCGTCTCAAACGAAAGGCGTGTGCGCGTGCTGGGCTCGAAAAACAAGGTGGCGACAATGCGCCCGTCGAGGAGCTTGCGGTTGGGACGCAGTTCGAATTCGTGCGCCATCTCCATGAGATACAGGATTTTCTCGCGCGAGAGGTTCGCGATACTCACCAAGCTGCTGTTTGTGATCATGAGAGTCTTTGTTTTGAAATTGCTTTGTGCCCTCAAAATTACGCATTCTTGCGGGGTATTTGTAGTTTTGCCCGCACAAAAATCTCATCTTTTCCGTTCGCCGCCGTTTCTCGTGGAGCGACGGTGACAGCTCCGTCGCCGAAGTTTGCCCGTTTTGGGGCATTCCGCCTCACCAAAGGACGGTCGCGGGATGCCCATTCCGCAACGCAGCATCGCGTCAGTTTACGCTGTGCACACGGCGGGAGCATTGTCCGTTTGGAGCCCGGTCAACTTTCGGGACGGCTCTCGTGCAAAAGCCGTGCTCACCACTCCGCGCAATACCCCTTGGGCTCTGCGCACGAAGCACAAGGGCGTGTCTGCTCTCCTCGGGAGATTTTTTCAGTCAATGCGGATCGGCGGCGATGGCAGCCCGTACCCTCCGTTGCAACTGATTGCGACGTAGATCTGCGCGTCGCTCTCCCATCTATTTACCCTTGTCGGCAGGGTAGAGCGCCGCCCGTTCTCAACTTGTTGGCAGCCGGGCAGAATTTGACGACTGCAAAGACTTTCATGCACGGGTAAATACGCTCGATGTGGCTAATGAGACACTTGCCCAACGAGGATCTACATGGTGCAAAGCTCCTCTCTTGATGACAGCCACAGTTTTGTCCCACCGGTCGAGGCAATGTTTGCTGTGTAGTTGCGAATCATCTGAAGTCAAAGATCATTTGCGTCGGCTCATCGGGGAGGTTCCTCGACTTTGCGCTATATGTACGCCGCATTGCGGCAGGAAAGGGAAGTGTTGTGTTTATTCGCTTGCAAAGGTAAGCATTTTCTTTCGATGAAACCGACTTTTCTTGCAACAAAAAGTTCGTGCATTTCGAATCCAGTCGTCAGAGGTCGAAAACTTGCGGGCTTTCTTTCCCTTCTTCCCTTGTTTCTCCGCCGAACCCCCTCTTTTTGAGGGCCCGCCCCCTCTCTTTCGCTTTGTGCCCCTCCCTTCGTTCCCGATCTGTTCGCCCGCTTCACCCACTCGCCCCGCTCGCTCACGCGTGTAGGCACATTCGCGCCTACGCCCGCACCCGCGCATTGCGCACTCAGCGACTTTCCGTTTTTTGGCCTTCACCCCTCCCCTCTATCCGCTTGACATGCTGCGATTTGTGGGTGAAGGCTTTGTCTTTCCCGACTTCTTCACCGATGAAGCTTGAACACATCCGCCATCTTCACACCTAACACGCTATTCATCAGTTATTTGTCTTCTTCGGGTGAAGCGTGAAGGCAAAAAACGAAAAGTGCCTGATGCGCACGCACGCGCGTGCGAGTTGAGCCCTGCGCCCTGCACAGCTGAACGGTGAAACTGAGTGCCCCGCCCGGTGCTTGTGCGGCGAAGAACAAAGTGGGCTGAATAATTTTTTGCCGGCAAACCGGAAAAGCCTGTGACTCGCAAGGAAAATGACGCGCTACGTTTCCGCGGGGGGGCGCGTTAAATCTAACATTTTGCTTTCTTCTCTCTTTAAGAGTGTGTATATTTGTATTCCCTAAGTTTCCAACTCAGTGATTTGTTCGTCGCGCCGATGCTTGCTCATGTAGGCATCGACCGTCAAACCAAGAGCAGTACTCACCCATTCGAGTGCCACACGCAAATACTCCTGCCTTTTCACGTCGCCTTTCACGTAGTGGCTCCATTTCTGCGTTTCCGCGTTCTGCGAATTGCTGAACACGCGCTTGGCTGCGCTGACAAAAGTGCCGGAATAGATGGCATTGCGCAGTTCCTGCTCGTTGAGCGGAACGCCCACGATGTTGATAGTCTTGAACCACTCTTTCACTTCGCGCTCTTCGCCTTCGCAAACATACACCAGGAGTTTGGAGTCGAGAATGAGCTGTTGCTGTTCCTTTGGGAGACCGGAGAAGTACTGAATGTTGCCGTTGGCATCCTCGATGGCAAACTTACCGGTGACGAAACGCCCCAAAGAGGTGATGCGTTGTTGACCGTCCAGCACCTCATATTGTCCCGAACTTGTGCGATTGAAGTAAATCAAGCCCAAGGGATAACGACTCAACAGCGACTCCACCACGGCCACGTCTTTCTTGCCGTCATTGTAGATGTAGTGCCGTTGATACTCCGGTTGTATGGTCAAACGGCCGTCCAAACCGAAGAGCCCTTTACCTTCCAATTCATTATAGACAAACCCCTTGCAGATGTCGGCAACGGTCCATTCTGTATGTAATTCGGTTTTCATTGATCTGATGTTATTGTCGTGGGTACTGAGTCGAAATCTTAAGGTTTAGAAAGGGAAACGATGGAAAAGATCTTAGTGTGAATGGAGCATGTCTCTACTTTCGCATTCTTATACGTCATTCGAAATCTTGGGCTTATGAATATAATAGAAATAATAAGTAGGAATCATTTTCTAAAACAGATATATCCTAATGGTATAATGGATATTTCACTGGTCTCTTTTTCAACTGACTTGTCTAATTATATTTTGACTATCCGAACAGGTACAAAGCCTTCTGTAGAAATCGAAAAATGGGGGCTGTGGCTAAAAGATTATGATACAGTCGAAATTGAATTAAGAAATAGCTTTGTTAAAGGAATGAGATGTCAAAATTGGTCGCATAACAATAGAAATATATGCCAGGTAGAAATAAAGAACCAAGAAGATGGTCTGAAAATGATAAGGTTTTACGACAATAATTCAAATTGGTTATTGGAACTAGAAGTTTATGGATTGGTTTTTCAGGGGTGCAAGACTTATATGAAAGAGGGCAAAGATTATTATGCACAATAATGGTCGCAAATGTATGCCGGGCAAGATGGAAGGTTAGATTCTTCTTGATACCGCAAGGGTCGTCAATTTCTTTTAAATATGCGTTGGTTTTCTGATTCGTTAGCGTGGGGCTAGTTTGCCGTCCCTATAGGTCTTATGACTGTACTTGGCAATGATACTCTTGGGAATGTCAAGCAATAAAACATTTGTCTCCACATTTGTTTTCTGTCTCTTGGTCATAATCCACTGCTTATCATCAAGTGTTACGATATTGTCCGGTGTGAGATTGGAAACATCAATATATGCCAGGCTTGTGAAATACGAAAAGATGAAAACGTCCCTTACTAGTTCTAAGCGGTGGGTATCCAGTTCTTTGTTGGCAATCTTCATGATTTCCTCGTCCGTGAGAAAGCCGCGATTGACAGGCTCCAAGTGGAAACGATGATTGAGGAATGGGGCGTGAAGAAGATTGCCACGCTTTTGCGCGCCGTCGTCAGATATGGTGCACGCTTGCACCTTTGCGAGCGCGAAAACTGGCAATTAGCTTACCCTACGACAGAGCAGGGGCGAAAGTTGCCGGTGCTTTCTCTCGCTCACCAACGCAAACTCATGCAATATTTGGTAGGGCAACCGACTTCGCGCAATATCGGGATATTGCTTGCGCTTTGCACGGGGATGCGTATCGGAGAGGTTTGTGCGCTGGAGTGGGGCGATGTGAGTTTGCAACACCGCACCCTTCGCGTGCGTCAAACGGTGGGGCGTATCTACGATTGTGAACGGAGGGTGACGGAGCGCGTGTTTTCCACTCCCAAAACAAAACATTCGTTTCGGGAAATTCCGATCTCCAAATTGTTGTTCGATGCGTTGTGCTCAGTCAAGCGGCAGGGCAGTTCTCGTTTTGTGGTCGGGGTGTCGGAGCAAGCTACGGATCCGCGGACCTATCGTGATTATTTTTCCCGTTTGCTCCGGCGCTTACAGATTCCCCCGATTGTTTTTCATGGACTTCGCCACACCTTTGCGACGCGTTGCATAGAGAGTCAGTGCGACTACAAGACGGTGAGTACAGTACTCGGTCATTCCGACGTTTCTACTACACTGAATCTGTACGTTCATCCCAATTTGGTTCAGAAGCGCCGTTGCATTGAAAAGATGAGTCGGTTTGTCGATATTGGATAAGGGGAACGCTGAGAGGGGGTTCTTAATTTTGATCCGGTTGGGGGGAAATAGATGCGAATGAAAAAGGTGTGAATCAAACATTGTTTGATTCACACCTTTATGGCGGAGAGAGAGGGATTCGAACCCCCGGAACAGTTACCCGTTCACCGCATTTCGAGTGCGGCCCGTTCGACCACTCCGGCATCTCTCCTTGTGGTCTTGGCGTTGATTACCGTGTGCAAAAGTACAATGTTCGGATGAGATGACCAAACTTATTTCTAATATTCTGTGTCCTCCGCGTTCATTTACGTCGTTTCTACCATTCGAAGTCGTGCGGATGCTGCCGAATATGGCGTTTGAGGAAGATGGATTTGCGTTTTGAGGACGGCGGATGGTGATCGGCCTTGGCTTTCGTTCGGTGGATGGAAAAGAAGAAATCGGGGCAGAAAAAGCAAACGTACATTTTGCTCTGCACCGATTATTGTGTACCTTTGCCCCATTCTATATATAGATCCTCATGAAGTTGTCGTTGAAAATTCGGTTCATGCTCGTGCTCCTGTTGTTCATCACAGGGGCTTCCGCCGCCGTTCCCGAGCCATTGGGCAGCGACGCCGATTCTTTGGAAGTGAGTCTGTTGACCTGTGCGCCCGGTCACGAGGTGTATCGGCTGTATGGGCACACGGCGCTGCGCGTACGCAATGTGGCGCGGCCGACGAGCGACTATACGTACAACTTCGGCTGGTTCTCGTTCGATACGCCCAATTTTGTGATGAGATTCGTCTTGGGGCGTACGGACTATTCGATGGCGAAGGAGAGCACCGCATTGTTTGCGCAAAGTTATTTGCAGGACGACGCCCAAGTGACGGCACAGGTGCTGGCGCTTACGCCCGAGGAAGCGCGCGATGTGGCGCAAGCGCTCAATGCGATCGTTGAGCAGCACGATCCCGAGGTGCGCGAATACGTGGTGCCGGGGCTGAACGGCGAACAAGATCGCCTCACGCTCGAAATGCCACATTGGACCTATCGCTACAATTTCTTATATGACAATTGTACCACCCGGGCGCTCGCTGCGGTGCAATCGGCCTTAGCAAAGCACGGTGAGCGACTGGTGTTTCCCGATCTGAAGAACGACGGCGCACTGCTCACGCAGCGACGAATGATTCACGAATTCACGGCGCAAAGTCCGTGGTATGAATTTGGACAGGATTTGTTGCTCGGTCCGGAAGTGGATCGTGAATTTCCGCGGAAGGACCTGCCCAAGATGAATTTCCTGCCCATCTATGCGAAGCAAATGTGGCAAGCGGCCAAGGTGCAAAGCGCCGACGGCAAGCTGCGCTCGCTCGTTGTGGTGGATAGTCCGTTGATTCCTTTCTCCTCGTCGGCTGCTGCCGAACGTTCGCCGCTCACTCCCGGTGTCGTGTTCTGGGGTGTGTTTGTGTTGGCGGCATTGCTCACTTTGGGCGAGCAACGTTCGTTGGAGCGTACGCAGGTGACGCGTCGCGCATGGCGCATCTGGATCGGTACCTTCGACACGCTGTTCTTCCTCTCCACGGGGTTGGTCGGCGTCGTACTCACCCTATTGGTCGGCTGGTCGGAACATCCGGCCGTCGGCACCAACTGGTTGCTCGGACTCTTTTGCCCTTTGTGGCTACTTTATATTGTCTGCTATTTTATCGCCTTGCGTCGCAGCACCCGCGATTACGCAGCATGGGCGCTCATCGTCGGAGCTGCGGTCTATTTCGTGGCTTGGGCGGCCGGATTGCAGTGGTTTTCGCCTGCCACGCTTCCTTTGGCATTGATTTTGCTGCTTCGGGGTGTCTTTATCTTCCGGCGTTCGGTGGTCGACTCTCGGCCTTCGTGTACGGAAACACCCGTACAGTGATTTTCCGGTAGATCCATTTCTTGTCTCGCCGCCCCCTGTTTCATCTTACCCAGTCGTCTGCTTTTATGCATAAGCACAATTTCCTTCTTTCGCTCATCACGGTGATGACGATCTTGGCCTCTGCTGAGGCCAAGGGGGAGCGCGTGCCCGGCGGAGAAGGTGAGATGCCCCGATTGGTCGTCAATATATTGATAGACCAACTTCGGTC
>CAJPJR010000082.1 GCA_905369775.1 Prevotellaceae bacterium UBA1746 | reverse complement strand
ATATAGACCTGGCCGACGACGGTCTGCTCGACATCGACATGACGCTCACCGCGTCCAACTGTCCCGCTGCCGACTTCATCGTGGAAGACGTGCGCATCAAGACGTCGAGCATTCCCGGCATCAAAGATGTGCGCATCAACCTTGTGTTCGAGCCCGAATGGGATCGCGACATGATGAGCGAAGAAGCCAAGCTCGACCTGGGTTTCATTTAACCCTCCTCTCCACCTCCCCCGGCACATGAACCTTCGGCAAGCACTCCGTTCCGCCCTCGCCCTCCTTTTGGGCGAACGCTGCGTGATGTGCGGCAATCCGCTGCCCGGCGCCGGGGTCTGTCCCGCCTGCTGGCTCCGCCTTCCCTACACCCATCTCGACGGGCGCCCCGGCAACCCGCTGGAACGGCTCTTTTGGAGCGAACCGAACGTTGACCGCGTCAATGCTTTCGCCTGGTACAAACCGGAATATGCCGTGGCCCGTCTCGTGCACGCCTTCAAATACCGCAATCGTCCCGACCTTGCCCGCATGGTGGGGCGCGTCATGGGCACCGCCCTCTCATCGGGCGATTTCTTCGACGGCATCGAGGCCATTGTCCCCGTTCCCCTCTCCCGCCGGCGCGAACAGCAACGCGGTTACAACCAGAGCGAACACATCGCCCTCGGTCTCGCCGACGAACTCCACCTCCCCGTACGCACCGACTGGATCGAACGCACCGTCGACAATCCCTCGCAAACCACCCTCGCTCCGAGCGAACGTCACGCCAACGTCGAAGGCATCTTCGCCCTGCGCGATGTCGGCGCCGTCACCGCCCGCCGGTTGCTCATCGTCGACGATGTCATCACCGTCGGCGCCACCCTCACCGCCGTGGCGCGCACCTTTCGTGCCGTTCCCGACTGCCGTTTGCACCTCCTCACCTTTGCCGCTGCCGGCCGTTACCACGTCGGTCGCCTGAGTCCCGCCGATCTCCGGCTGCCCGACCACAGCGCCCTCTACGATCCCCGTCAGCTTCGTCGCTATCGTCCCGACACGAGCGGTCGCCCCACTTCTCCCCCCACAAATCCCGCCACATGAAGCCCATCTATTTCCTGTCGGACGCCCACCTGGGCAGTCTCGCCATCCAAAGCCGCCGCATGCAAGAACGGCGTTTGGTACGCTTTCTCGACTCCATCAAACTCAAAGCCGGCGCCATCTACCTGTTGGGCGACATGTTCGACTTTTGGTTCGAGTACAAGACCGTCGTCCCCAAAGGCTACACGCGTTTCTTAGGCAAACTCTCCGAACTCACCGACCTCGGTGTCGAGGTCCACTATTTCACCGGCAACCACGACCTGTGGATGCACGATTATTTGGTCGAAGAGTGCGGCGTGGTGCTCCACACCTCGCCCAGTACTGTCGAGATCGCCGACAAGATTTTCTATCTCGCCCACGGCGACGGCCTCGGTGTCGAAAGTCGCAGTTTCACCTTCCTCCGCGCCCTCTTCCACAATCGCGTGGCGCAATGTCTCTTCGCCGCCCTCCATCCGCGCTGGGGCGTGAGCTTCGGCCTGCAATGGGCCAAACACAGTCGCCTCAAGCGCGAAGACGGCCGCGAACCGCCCTTCCAAGGCGAGGACAAAGAGCCCCTCATCCTCTTTGCCAAGTCCTATCTCAAGGATCACCCCGACATCAACTTCTTCATTTTCGGGCACCGCCATCTCGACTACGACCTCATGCTCTCCCGCAGCGCCCGCGTCGTACTCCTCGGCGACTGGATCCAACTCTTCACCTACGCCGTGTTTGACGGCGAGCAACTCTATCTCGAAGACTACATCGAAGGCGAATCCGAACCCTGATTCGATATCGACTCACCACCGTCTGCGGCCGGCTCATCACGCCGCGTCGCAGACTTTTTCTCATTAACGTCCCCGCATGAACGACCTCATTCTCTCCGCCTCGCACGTCAGCAAGCGCTTTGCCACTCACACCGCCCTCGACGATGTGAGCATCGACGTGCAGCGCGGCCACATCTTCGGCCTGCTCGGTCACAACGGCGCCGGCAAAACCACCCTCATCCGCATCATCAACCACATCACGGCCCCCGACAGCGGCACCGTCACCTTCGACGGACATCCGCTCACGCAAAACGATGTGGCACACATCGGCTACCTCCCGGAGGAACGCGGACTCTACAAGAAAATGAAAGTCGGCGAACAGGCCGTCTACCTCGCCCAACTCAAAGGCCTCTCCGCCCGCGAAGCCAAAAACCGCTTGCAAGCCTGGTTTGAGAAACTCGAAATCACCGATTGGTGGAACAAGCGTCTCGAAGAACTCTCCAAAGGCATGCAGCAAAAAGTGCAATTCATCACCACCGTGGTGCACCGCCCGCCCTTGCTCATTTTCGACGAACCCTTCTCAGGCTTCGACCCCCTCAACGCCGACCTCCTCAAGCGCGAAATCCTCGAACTCCGCGACGCCGGCCACACCGTCATCTTCTCCACCCACAACATGGAGAGCGTCGAAGAACTCTGCGACGACATCGCCCTCATCAGCCACTCCCGTGTGGTACTCAGCGGCGAAGTGAGCGACGTGCGCCGCCGTTTCCGCGACAACACCTACTCCCTCACCGCGGCCGGCGAAGTGCTCCGGCCCGTCGACCGCCTTTTTGAGATCAGCGAAGCCGGCGCGCCCGACGCCGAAGGCCACCGCACCTACCTGCTGCGCAAATCGCCCGACGTCACCAACGCCGAACTCCTCCGCCACCTCGTCGAGCAAGTCGAGCCCATCACTTTCGCCGAACACCTCCCCACCATGCGCGACATCTTCGTGCGCACCGTCGGCGCCGACCTCTCCACTCCCTCAGCCCCCGACCATGGATAAGATATTCCTCATCATCCGCCGCGAGTTCCTCACCCGCATACGCAAGACCTCCTTCATCGTGCTCACCCTCCTCATGCCCTTCCTCTTCGTGGGCATCATTGCGACCCCCGTTCTGCTGAGTCGCATCGGCAATGACGAGACGGCACGCCAAATCGCCCTCATCGATCCCACCGGCCGCTATGCCACGGCCTTCAAGCCCGACCCGCGTTTCGCCCTCACCGTCGACAGCGTGTTACGCCCCAACTACAAATCCGCCGACAGCCCCTATGAAGCCGTGGTCGAGATTCGCGGCGACCTCTCCCAACACCCCGACGCGCTGAGCATCTCCGGTGCCAAGGAAGTGCAGCCCGACCTCATCGACTATGTGGAAAACAACCTCGACGAAGCCGTACGCCAAGAGAAACTCCAACACTACAACATTCCGCAGCTCAATGTCATCGTCTCCGACATGCAGCGCAATGTGAAAGCCAGCACCAAGAAGTGGGATGCCAACGGCCGCGACACTACTTCGTCGACCACCCTCGCCCGCGTCATCGGTCTTGTCACGACCATGCTCATCTACCTTTTCGTCATGTCCTATGGCATGATGGTGCTCCAAGGCGTGCTCGAAGAAAAAACCAACCGCATCATGGAAATCATGGTCTCGAGCGTGCGCCCCTTCCAACTCATGATGGGCAAAATCATCGGTATCGCCCTCGTCGGCATCACCCAATTGGCCATTTGGGGAACGCTCATCACCCTGCTGCTCACGGTGGGCAGCGTCCTTTTCGGTTTCTCCGCCGACGGAGGAGCCACGGCCACCCATGCCGCCGCGGCCGGTGCTCAACTCCAAGGCACGGCGCCCGCCCTGCCCGAAGACATCACCCAAGCCCTCACCGCAGCGCTCAACCTCCCCCTCCTCGAAATCCTCATTTGCTTCGTCCTCTACTTCATCGGCGGCTACCTCCTCTTCGCCTCCTTCCTCGCCGCCGTCGGTTCGGCCGTCAACAGTCAGGAAGACTCCACCCAGTTCACCCTCCCCGTCACCCTCCTGCTCATCTTCGGCATGTATGCCGCCATCGGCAGCAGTAGCAACACCGACGGTCCCTTGGCCTTTTGGACTTCGCTCTTCCCCCTCACCTCCCCCATGGTCATGATGGTTCGCGTCCCCTTCGGTGTGCCCATTTGGCAAGTATTGCTCAGCCTCACGCTTCTCTACGGTTCAGCCTTCGGCATGACGTGGCTCGCCGGCAAGATCTATCGCGTCGGCATTCTCATGTATGGCAAGAAACCCACCGTGCGCGAAATCCTGAAATGGGTGCGCTATCGTTGAACGTCCCGAAATTCTATCTATACGACCGAACTTCGGTCTGCCCCCCGCAGGAGAATGCCCATTTACCCCGGGGCACAAGAGCATTTCATTTCGATTTGTAGGCCCACTCTTCCGAATGGAGATTTCCTCACACCAATAGCTATAAAATGAATACGATCTACGACATACTTTCGCATTTTCGAGCCACGTCCTTCACCGAAAAAGAAAAGGGTACGCAATTTGAGCGCCTCATGCGTGCATGGCTTAAAACAGATGCCCGCTATGCCCATCTTTTTGAACACGTTTGGTTGTGGGAAGAGTTTCCCTCACGCAAAGACTTCGGAGGGCAAGACACCGGTATCGATCTCGTGGCCAAAACCCACGAGGGCGACTACTGGGCGATTCAGTGCAAGTGCTATGCCGAAGATACCGTGATCGACAAAGCCGCAGTCGATTCGTTTTTAGCCACATCGAGCCGCACCTTCACCAACGAGGTCACGTTGCAGACCACCTCCTTTGCTCATCGTTTGTGGATTGCCACCACCTCCCACTGGGGCAGCAATGCCGAGGAAGCCATACAAAATCAGCTCCCTCCGGTGTCGCGTGTCAATCTCTATGATCTCGACCATTCAGCCGTCGATTGGAGCAAGATCTTCGAAGGGCTGGAAGGCAAGGCCGCCTTGTCTGAAAAGAAGCAACTCCGCGAGCACCAGCGCGAGGCCCTCAAAGCCGCGCACCAACACTTCCTTTCGCACGACCGCGGTAAACTCATCATGGCCTGCGGCACGGGCAAGACGTTCACCTCGCTCAAACTCATCGAACAAGAACTCGAGGGCAAAGGCTTGGTCCTCTTCCTCGTGCCCAGCATTGCCCTCTTGGGACAATCGCTCAACGACTGGATGGGCGATGCCGAAACGCCCATCAAAGCCGTCTGCATCTGTTCGGACAGCCGAGCTTCGCGCAAGATCAAGCGCGGCAACCCCAACGACGAGTTAGAAACTTCCATCGTCGACCTGGCCCTCCCGGCTTCGACCAACACCGCGTCGATCACACGCCAACTCCTTTCCTACCGCAACCACGATGGGCTCACCGTGGTCTTCTCCACCTATCAGAGCATCGACGTGGTGGCAGAGGCACAAGCCGCGCTTTTGGCGCGAACGGGCGGCGAGTTCGGCGTCTTCGATTTCGTGGTCTGCGACGAAGCCCACCGCACCACGGGCGTCAAATTGTCGACCAAAGACGAAAGCAACTTCATCAAGATTCACAACGATGACTTCATTCGCGGCCGAAAGCGACTTTATATGACGGCCACCCCGCGGCTTTATGGCGAGAATGCCCGAATCAAAGCCAGCAAAAACGATTGTGTGCTCTGTTCCATGGACGACGAGACGCTCTATGGCCAAGAATTCTATCGCGTCAACTTCTCCTATGCGGTGCAAAATGGCATCCTCACCGACTACAAAGTGCTGGTGCTCACCGTGTCGGAAGACATGATCCCTGCCGACCTCATGAAGCAGGTGAAAGACCTCAATGCCAAGGAACTCAACTACGACGACACCGGCCGACTCATCGGCGTGATCAACGGCCTCTCGAAAAAGATCCTCGGCGACAAGGGCGTGACTTGGGATGCCGACCCGCGCCTCATGCGCCGCGCCTTGGCCTTCACCCACAAGATTGGGCGCGAAGACGAGCCCGGCACCTCGCGCAACATCGAGCACGTGCTGCCCCGCGTCTCCGCCCTCTACAACGAGACGCTCTCCGACGAAGAGCGCGCGTCGGTGGTGCACATCAAGGCTCGCCACGTCGATGGCAGCATGGGCGCCACCGAGCGCAATGCGGCCTTGGCTTGGTTGGCCGAAGAGGCCGACGATCCGCAGGAATGTCGCGTGGTGACCAATGTGCGCTGTCTGTCCGAGGGCGTCGACGTGCCGGCACTCGATGCCGTGCTCTTCCTCTCGGCGCGCAACTCGCAGGTCGATGTGGTGCAGAGCGTGGGACGCGTCATGCGCTCCTTCCGTCGCGGACAGCCTGACGAAAAGAAATATGGCTACATCATCATCCCCGTCATCGTGCCCGAAGGCACCACCCCCGAAGAAGCCCTCAACGACAACAAGACCTTCTCCGTGGTGTGGGACATTCTCAATGCACTCCGTTCGCACGACGATCATTTCAATGCCCACGTCAACACCATCGCCCTCAACCGAGACAAGGGCGCGAAGGTCACCGTCGGCCTGCCCGGACTGGGACGCACCGGTGTGGGAGGGAGCACACTCGCGGGCGACGCCAACGACCACCACGACGCGCAGGAAATCTCCAATCAAGAAGTTGCCCACCAGCTCACCCTCCAATTCGGTGCCACCCAGCAAAACATCTTTGCCAAACTCGTGGAGAAATGCGGCGACCGCCTCTATTGGGAAAACTGGGCGGCCGAAGTGGGCGAAATAGCCAAGAAATACATCGCGCGCATTGCGCGCCTCGTCACGGGCGAAGGCGGAAAATACTCCGCCGAGTTCGACGAGTTTGTCCGTACCCTCCGCCACAACCTCAATCCCGGCATCACCGCCGAACAGTGCATCGAGATGCTCGCGCAGCACCTCATCACGCGCCCCGTCTTCGAAGCCCTCTTTGCCGACTATCAGTTTGTGAGCAACAACTCCATCTCCTCGTCCATGCAAATGATGATCGACTTGCTCGAATCGGAAGCTGTGGACAAGGACCTCACCGTGCTCTCCAACTTCTACGAATCGGTGCGCGCCAACGTCGGTAAGATCGACAATCTCGAGGGAAAACAGACGGTGATCAAAAACCTCTATGAGAAGTTCTTCAAACGCGCCTTCCCCCTCACCGTCGAAAAGCTCGGCACGGTCTACACCCCCGTGGAGTGTGTGGACTTCATCCTCCATTCGGTGGACGAGGTGCTGCAATCGGAGTTCGGCGCCGCCCTCACGCAAGAAAACGTCCACGTGCTCGACCCCTTCACCGGCACGGGCACTTTCATCACGCGCCTTTTGCAGTCGGGGCTCATCCATCCCGAAGACATGGTGCGCAAATACAGGCACGAGATTCACGCCAACGAACTCGTGTTGCTGGCCTACTACATTGCCGATGTCAACATCGAGAGCGTCTTTCAAGAGGTGTGTCCGCAGTCGGAATATCTGCCCTATGATGGCATCTGCCTCACCGACACCTTCCAACTGGGCGAAAACAGCGACGACGACATCTTCAAAGGCTTTTTCAAGGAGAACACCGAAGCGGTGGAAGCGCAGCGTCGCACACCCATCCGCGTCATCATCGGCAATCCGCCCTATTCCGTGGGGCAGAAGTCGGCCAACGACAATGCGCAAAACCAAAAATATCCCGTCCTCGACCAACGCATAGCCGAAACCTATGTGGCAGCAGTTTCTAATAAATCAACCACTGTGCAATCACTATACGACAGCTACATCCGTGCCTATCGCTGGGCCACCGACCGCCTTTCGCCCGAAGATGGAGGTGTCATTGCTTTCATCTCCAATGGGGCTTGGATAGATGGCAACAGCCACGACGGCTTCCGTGCTTCGCTCGAAAAGGAATTCGACAAAATCTATGTCTACAACCTGCGAGGCAACCAACGCACCAGCGGCGAACTTTCGCGAAGAGAAGGCGGAAAAATTTTTGGCAGTGGCAGCCGCACGCCCATTGCCATCACCTTGTTGGTGCGCTATCCAGAAGGCCGACGATTGGACCAATGCCAAATCTACTATCACGACATTGGCGACTACCTCAGCCGCGAAGAGAAGCTCCGCAAAATCACGCAAGCCCAATCCTATCGCGGCTTAGACTGGACACTCATCACGCCCAACGAGAAGCACGACTGGATCAACCAACGCGATGGACTCTTCGACACGTTTATACTTATGGGTAGCAAAAATAAAGAAGATAAGAATACAATCTTCTCTATCTTTTCTGCAGGAGATATCACCCACAGAGACGCGTGGTGCTACAACTCATCAAAACAAGTATTGATGGGAAATTTGACACGGGGAGTAGCACACTACAATGCAGAGGTAGAAAAAGTAATTGCTTCTGGTTGTAAAATGGAAAAGGAACTTTTTGAAGTAATAGACCAAAATGAGGAAAAGCTGAAATGGGATAAGAAATTACACAACTCAGCTTTGAAAGGCATAAGGCTTCAAATATCAGAGAGCAACGTCCGCACCGCTATTTACCGTCCTTTCTTCAAACAATATCTGT
>CAJPJR010000081.1 GCA_905369775.1 Prevotellaceae bacterium UBA1746 | reverse complement strand
CCACCACCCACTTCGACAAGGAATTCTACAACGATGTGATGGGGACGAAGCTGCTGAGCGAATGCCGATTTGAAGAAGCCATACCCTATTTCAAACAAACATCGCTCGATTTCATTTCGTCGCAAAACATCGCGTCCTACGTTGCCGGCCGCGACTACAAAGTGGAGTGCTGGTTCAAGCACCAGCCGGTGGACGAAGATGGAGATCCCGAAGCCGAATACGCGTTCCGGGAAGATGTGAAATTAAAGTTCTGTCAGGACATCCTCTTTTTGCAATCGCAGTTCAACTCCACATCCGATGCTGCCAAACGCCAGCGCATCGCTTACCGACTGGCCACCTATCTCGCACAAGCCTCGCCCGCCGGCGACTGCTGGTTCCTTTCCTGCTATGGCGTTTCGTCGCGTATGTGGACTTGGGAAGACCGCGACCTGTCCGACATTCG
Organism: Prevotellaceae bacterium UBA1746; assembly: GCA_905369775.1. Lineage (GTDB taxonomy): Bacteria > Bacteroidota > Bacteroidia > Bacteroidales > Bacteroidaceae > Alloprevotella. The sequence continues at coordinate 8,008 of CAJPJR010000081.1, read as the reverse complement.
TTTCTCCGGCGATCCGCTTCAGCGACTCAGTCTGCGCTATCTCAACCTCGCTCTTGCCTCGTCCGATCGCGATCTGCGCGAGCGTGCCCTCTACGCCATGGCTTGGCTGCCGATGGATCCGGCCTACAAAGAGGTGTTTGAAAACGACACGTTTCGCCGTGTCTATCGCAAGCAGTCGCGTCAGTTCAAGGCCTATATGGATTTGGCCCGTTGGCGTGCCACGGGACAAGCTTCGGCTTTTGTGACCCACTGTGACATCCTCACCCGTTTTGCCCGCGACAACTACCGCCAAGCCGTTCGCCCGCCTCGTAAGCAAGCCGACATTTTCAACTGATTGGCCGCTCTACGATTTGCCCATTCGTTCGTTCTGATGCCGCGATACGTTTTCCACTTATGAGAGACACTCCCCTCCGCAATCGGATGTTGCGGAGGGGAGTGTTGGGTTGTAGGAGGGAGGCCTTATCTCATTATTTGTCAGTTTTCGAGGATAGTACCTGAGTTCGGTCTAAGCAATAAATATTTTTAGAACCTCACCACTCCAAATGGCGGATGAACCTAATTTGTTGATACCTGAAGCCATTTTGTCATATTATCCAATAAGGTGGTAAATGCTTGTCCTAAATCAAGTGTCGAATCTTTTCGATGGACACTAACATAGAGTGGTAAGTAGCCTTCTTGATCTTCAAATGAGTGATTAGCGTCGTCAATCGCAATGGAGAAGAAGTTGAAATGCTGATTTTCTAGGAGTGCACACTCTATTCCTTTTTGGTGTTCGAGATAATTGATTAAGTTGTCGTTTGTTGCATAAGCAATAAAGATGGGGCAGCGAATACTTTGCAGATATTTTTTGGGGTTATAGCGAATGAATGCAAGTAGACGTGCGTCGTTTTTGAATAGTTCCGTTTGACTTTTTACAAATTCTTGCTGTGTTTGTACACCAAAGGATGAATTGAAAAAACTTGGATTCCGCTGATAAATCTCAGCTATTTCCTTTTCCAAATCTTTTATTGCCTGATTATCTCTTGGTTCAGAAGCTAATATGCGAGCATTTCGGTAAATCAAGTACCTAAGGAGATTAATTTCTGAATATGAGTGCCACTTTAAAAAAGGAGTAAGACGCGACATAATTTGTTCGTAATATACTTGCTCTCCTTTCACCCCCGTAGTAGCAAGGAGTAGAAGTTGTTTTACCTCCGTGTTTCTTGATGCCTCAATAATGGCGACAGAACCTCCTTCACTATGTCCGATAACGCCCACTGGATGTGATGCGAAACGCTCGTCGGACTTCAGAAAGGCTAAAGCATCATGGAGGTCGTCAGCTGCATCATGCATGCTATAACGACCTTCGTGAAGCTGATTCCCTTGAAGGGTGTCGGAGTAACTGCGGTTGTCATATCTGAACGTTGTGTACCCCTTACGGTTTAAAGAGTCAGACAACGCTTTAAAGAAGCCAACATAGTCCCGATTGGAAGCTTGTGGTGGCGTTACTAAGACCAAAATAGGTGATTGCTGTGGGGCTTCAGCTACTTGTGAAACAACTCCCTGAAGTCTCATTTTCCCTTTGAGTATAGGGAAAGATACTTCTATTTGTCTAGTTGTTTGTGCCTCAATGGGCAAAAGACTGCCTAATAGTAGGCAGAAAGCGGCAAAATAATACTTCATTTCTTGATATTGAATTAGAATCTTCACAATGGATATTTTTTAGACCGAACTCAGGTTGTTGCTAATTGTTTCTATTGCAAATGTAGTTATTTCCTTTGAATGGATTACATGTTCCTGGGTATTTTTTTATTATACGACTTCTGAATCAAAGTTGCCGACTTCCTTTCAATTCTTCCCTTGTTTTCTTCCTTTCTTCCCGCTCCCTCGCGCGCGTGCGCGTCAGGTGGTTTTCTTTTTTTGCCTTCACTCCTTCACCGGGTGTGCACATCTTGTTGTTGCTCAGTGAAATAGGGGTGAAGGTTTTTGTGTTTTATCCTTCACCTTTTCATGCGACATGCTTGGTTCCTGCAGATTGTCCATTTTCACCGGTTTCTTGTTGACACGATGGCCCGATCGGCCAGGTCGGCGCCGACGCCCCGAAAGGTGAAGGCTTTTTGAACAAAGTCTTCACCCATATCGTATTGAATCACAATGAACTGCGCGGGCTGGGTGAAGGCGTGAAGGCAAAAAACGAAAAGTGCCTGACGCGCGCACGCGCGAGAACAGGCGCTTGGCGGAGAAAAAACGGACGAGGTACCAAAACGAAAAACGGGCGCTCCCGAGATGGGGAGCGCCCGTAGGAAAGACAGGGAAAAGAATAACGAGGAACGTTATGCTTTGTCGTTTTCGAAGATCAGTCCGTCGCCCGACTTTTTGACGAGGATGGGATGCGTGTTGTCGACCTTGCCGCTCAAGATGGCTTTCGAGAGATCGTTGAGCAAGAAGTTTTGCAAGGCGCGTTTCACGGGACGAGCACCATAGTCGGGATCGTAACCTTCGTCGGCGAGGAACGACACGGCGTCGTCGTTCACGCGGAGCGTGATGCCCTGAGCCTCGAGACGGCGTGCCACAGTGGCGATGTGGATGCGCACGATCTGTTCGATTTCGCTGCGGGTGAGCGAGTGGAACATGATGATGTCGTCGATGCGGTTGACAAACTCAGGCCGCAAACCGGGTAGCGGCGTGCCCGAGGGCGAAATGCGCGGAGCAGTGAGCGCAGCCACCAGTTGTTCGCGTGTGCTCTCCTTGTCCCCGTCGGCTTCAGGCGTGTCTTTGGCCGTGAGGAGGTTGGAGGTCATGATGATGATGGTGTTCTTGAAGTTCACCGTCCGACCCTTATTGTCGGTGAGTCGCCCGTCGTCGAGCACCTGCAAGAGGATGTTGAACACATCGGGGTGTGCCTTCTCGATCTCGTCGAAGAGCACAACAGAGTAGGGCTTGCGGCGTACGGCCTCGGTGAGTTGTCCGCCTTCGTCATAACCGACGTATCCCGGAGGGGCACCGATGAGGCGAGTGGCCGAGAATTTCTCCTGATATTCGCTCATGTCGATGCGCGTCATCATATTCTCGTCGTCGAAGAGGCATTCTGCCAGTGCCTTCGCCAGTTCGGTCTTACCGACACCCGTCGATCCGAGGAAGATGAACGAGCCGATGGGGCGTTTCGGGTCTTGCAGACCGGCACGGCTGCGGCGCACAGCGTCAGATACGGCTTTGATGGCCTCGTCCTGACCGATGACACGGGCGTGGAGCTCGTCTTCGAGATGCAGGAGCTTCTCGCGTTCGCTTTGCAGCATGCGGGTGACGGGGATGCCCGTCCAGCGGCTCACCACGTCGGCGATGTCGTCGGCCGTGACCTCCTCTTTCACCATGGCCTCGGCACCTTGGCGCTTGAGCAGGGTGTTGTGGAGCTCGGCGATCTTGCTCTCGAGTTCCTTCAGGCGGCCGTAGCGAATTTCGGCCACCTTGCCGTAGTCACCTTCGCGTTCGGCACGATCGGCCTCGAACTTGAGTTGCTCTATCTCTTGCTTGTGTTGCTGGATCTGGGCCAGGATCTCACGTTCGCCTTCCCATTTGCCCTTGAGGTCGTGTTCTTCCTCTTGGAGCGTCTGGATCTCTTTGTTGAGCGCGGTGAGTTTGGCGTCGTGCGAACCGTCGGCAGCAGCGTCGGCCTCGTGGCGGATGGCTTCGCGCTCGATTTCGAGTTGGCGCAAGCGGCGCGAGATCTCATCGAGCTGTTCGGGCTGCGAATCGCGTTCCATGCGGAGCTTGGCAGCGGCTTCGTCCATGAGGTCGATGGCCTTGTCGGGGAGGAAGCGGTCGGAGATGTAGCGATGGGAGAGGGTGACGGCGGCGATGAGGGCATCGTCCTGAATGCGCACGTGATGGTGGTTCTCGTAGCGCTCTTTCAGTCCGCGCAGGATGGAGATGGCGTCTTCGGGAGTCGGTTCGTCGACCATGACGGTCTGGAAGCGGCGTTCGAGGGCCTTGTCCTTTTCGAAATATTTCTGGTATTCCTCCAGCGTGGTGGCACCGATGCTGCGGAGTTCGCCGCGTGCCAAAGCCGGTTTGAGAATGTTGGCCGCATCCATGGCGCCTTCGCCCTTACCGGCACCCACGAGGGTGTGGATCTCGTCGATGAAGAGGATGATGCCACCTTGGGCTGCGGTCACTTCGTTGACCACGCTCTTGAGGCGCTCTTCAAATTCGCCTTTGTATTTGGCACCGGCCACGAGCGCACCCATGTCGAGCGAGAAGACGCGTTTGTCGCGCAGGTTCTCCGGCACGTCGCCGCGAGCGATGCGTTGTGCCAAACCTTCGACGATGGCGGTTTTACCGGTACCGGGTTCGCCGATGAGAATCGGGTTGTTCTTGGTGCGGCGCGAAAGGATTTGCAGCACCCGACGAATCTCTTCGTCGCGCCCGATCACGGGATCCAATTTGCCGTCGCGGGCTTCGGCCACGAGGTCGCGGGCGTATTTTTGCAAGGACTGGTAGGTGTCTTCGCTCGAAGCGGAGTCGGCCTTGCGTCCGCCGCGGAGTTCCTTGATGGCCGCGGTGAGTGCGTCGGCGGTCATGCCGGCGTCTTTCAGCAAGCGCGATGCGGTGCTTTCGGTGGTGAGGAGGGCGAGCAGGAGCGGTTCGAGTCCGACAAACTGGTCGCCGTCGCGGCGCGCAATGTCTTGCGCTGTGGTGAGAGCAGCGTTGGCTTCGCGATCCAAATAAGGTTCGCCGCCGTCAACGCGGGGCAGGCTTTGGAGTTCGCTGTCGAGTGCACGGGAAAGGAGTTCGGCGTTCACCCCGGTTTTGCCGAAGAGAAACTGCGTAACGTTCTCTCCCACGGCAATGACCCCCTGCAAAAGATGGGCGGCGGTGATGGCCTGTCGGTGTGTGCGCTGTGCCGTTTGTACGGCGTGTTGCACAGCCTCTTGGGCTTTGATGGTGAAATTGTCGAAGTTCATATATTTATTGTGTTATTTGCGTTGTGTGAATGAATGATCGTGGTCGGCGCGAGCTTCTCGCGTGTCCGATTGTGCATTGCGTGTCTGGTCTCGCATTGTGCATACGAACCGCGGCTCGACGAGCTTCGGCGGGGCGTTTCACCCTTTCGACTCGTTGCGTCGACGCTTTGTTCTTGTGCAAGGGCTTTGCCGAACGGGCAAAACTGACGAATTATCCGCATAGGCTGTAAAAATGTCAGTTAACTTGTTGATTATGAGTAGTTGGATTGCCATTTTTGCAGAATGCGCGGACGTACTTTTAGTGAGGTGAGGGCGAAAAATGTAAGATTTGTTTGGCAGAACGAGTCGGAAAACCTATATTTGCATTATCTAAGTCGTGCCTATTGCCGCGCAACCGACCGATTTGTGTTGTGTGGCGGGCGTTAATACTCAAAACAACAACAGAATATGGCATTTTGCGACAAACTCGAAGAATACCTCAAGAAAGAGGGCTTCTGCCCCGAAAAGACTGATTTCGGTCTCCAGTTCAAGTACGAAACCCTCGACTTCATCCACTTCCGCGACGATCAGGACGAGAACTTCCTCAACCTTTTCTTCCCCCAGATCTTCGAGGTGACGGAAGAAAACCGTGCGGACGTTTATGCAGCCCTCAACAAAGCCAACGCTGACGTGAAGGTGGCCAAAGGCGCAGTGCGTTTCGAAAATGCCGTTTGGGCCGGAGTGGAAATGCTCCTCTCCGACAACTTCGAGCTCGGCGACGTGGTGCCCCGTTCGCTCAACATGATGATCTACTATCGCGATGCCTTCTATCAGGCTTATGCTGCAACGCCCACCGGCAAGGCTGAGATCGCCCGCCTCCAAGCGCAACAGCAACAAGCGCAACCGCAAGATGCGAAGAACAAGCAGTTCAAGAAATAAGAAATAAATAGGGTGGTGATATCGTCTTTGGGACGATGAACACGCCACTTCTTATACATATTATGTGTCCCGTCGTCAATCGGTCGTCGGGACACAATTTTTTATACACACGCCCCCTCCTTTTATACAAGCACCTCTGCGAAATCCGTTTTTGTCCGGCCGATTTTCGATTTGCTGTTCCGGAGACGGAAAAAAGCCACTCGGTTTTGCAGGCGAATAATAAGAAGTGTGTATCTTTGTAGAGTCAAACACGGACGATTCTGCCAACTCGTTGTAGCAGAAGGGTTCGCCTCAGTGCAATCAGCAAAATATACAACAATATGACCCTAATCAAGTCAATCTCGGGATTCCGCGGCACGATCGGTGGCCGCAGCGGGGACACACTCAACCCCGTGGATATTGCAAAATCTGTGGCTGCTTTCGCCAGCTTGCGCGAAAAGGTCGTGAGTCGCAAGTATCGTCGCAAGATCGTAGTCGGTCGCGATGCGCGCATCTCCGGCGAGATGGTCAGCCAGGTCGTCTGCGGCACGCTGATGAGCATGGGTTTCGACGTGATCAACATCGGACTCGCCTCCACTCCCACCACAGAATTGGCCGTATCGATGGAAAGTGCCTGCGGCGGCGTGATCATCACCGCCAGTCACAACCCCCGTCAGTGGAACGCCCTCAAATTTCTCAACGAAAAAGGCGAATTCCTTCCCCCCACTGAGGCGAGCGAAGTCGTTCGTGCCGCCAATGCCGAAGCTTACGAGTTTGCCGATGTCGACAATCTCGGCTGTCTCATCCAAAACTACAGCTACGATCAGCGTCACATCGAAGTGATCAAGCAGCTCGAACTCGTGGATGTTGATGCCATTCGTCGCGCCCACTTCACCGTAGCGCTCGACGCCGTGAATTCCGTGGGAGGTATTATCATCCCCAAGCTCCTCGGGCAGCTCGGTGTGACGCAGGTGACGCTGCTCAACTGCGAACCCACCGGCGATTTCTCCCACAATCCTGAACCCCTCAAGGAGAACCTCAGCGAGATCCGCAACCTCATGCGCAAAGGTCGTCATGACATTGGCTTCGTCGTCGACCCCGATGCCGACCGCCTCGCATTGGTCTGCGAAGACGGCACCATGTTCGGCGAAGAAAACACCCTCGTGGCCGTGGCTGACTACGTGCTGCAACACACGCCCGGCAATACCGTGAGCAACCTCTCCTCTTCGCGTGGACTGCGCGACGTCACCGAAAAGCACGGTTGCAACTACGCTCCCGCTGCCGTGGGCGAGGTGAATGTGGTGACGAAAATGAAAGAAACCGGCGCAGTCATCGGCGGCGAAGGCAATGGCGGTGTAATCTATCCCGCTGCCCACTCCGGTCGCGACGCTTTGGTTGGTATTGCGCTCATTTTGACGCATCTGGCCAAGTTGGGTTGCAAGGCTTCGGAGCTCCGCGACAGTCTGCCCCAATACTGCATCTCGAAAAATCGCATCGATCTCAATCCCACTACCGATATCTTTGCCCTGTTGCAGCGTGTGAAGGAAATCTACAAGAACGAACAGATTACCGACATCGACGGCGTGAAAATCGATTTCCCCGACAAGTGGGTACACCTCCGCAAGTCGAACACCGAACCCATCATTCGCGTGTATGCCGAAGCACATACGCGTGAGGAAGCCGATGCCCTCGCACAACAAATCGTAGACCTCGTCTACTCCATGACGCAACAGGGATAACCCACGTCCCGCGACAATACACCCATCCGACGGCGTCCCTCCTCCTTTGGTGGACGAGGGACGCCATCTTCTATATTTAGGAATAGGTAGGGCTTCCCTCGATATACCTTATATATAGGGAATCCTATACATCACACGGTACTTGCCGCAACTCATCGCCGCAAGCCATCGTCGAAACCGCGCGCACCGCGTCGAGGATGGGAGTGCACGCGTTCCTCGTCCGAACAAAATGCACGTCAGTGCTCCGCCTTCAAATCTCAACACCTTCAATTCTTCCCTCTGATCATGAAGAAAGAACTTCTTCCCGTCGTAGCCGCTTTGCTCCCCCTCTGTGCCGCCGCGCAGCAGCGCTACACCATCGTCTATATCATGACCGACGACCAAACCCACACGATGCCCTCGGCCTCTGAGCCTCGCACCATCCAGCACCCC
>CAJPJR010000080.1 GCA_905369775.1 Prevotellaceae bacterium UBA1746 | reverse complement strand
GAGAGAATTCAGTAGCCGCAATGGCAGCTTCGAGTTCTTCCTTAGCAGCCTGCATTACAGGAGAGTGGAATGCTCCACCCACCGGAAGCACCAGCGCACGTTTCGCTCCGGCTTCTTTGAGTCGGGTGCAAGCTTCTTCCACGGCCTCGCGTTCGCCCGAAATCACCAACTGGCCGGGGCAATTGTAGTTGGCAGCTACCACGACTTTGCCGGTAGCTTCGCTCGTTTCAGCACAAACTTTTTCGATCACGGCGTCTTCGAGTCCGATGATCGCCGCCATCGTTCCGGGGCGTGCTTCGCATGCCGCTTGCATGGCCATTGCGCGCTTAGCCACGAGACGCAATCCGTCTTCGAAGCGCAAACTGCCGGCTGCAGTGAGTGCCGACAATTCGCCGAGCGAGTGTCCACCCACCATGTCGGGCTGGAATTCGTCGCCGAGGCAGCGTGCACTGATCACACTGTGGAGGAAGACCGCAGGCTGCGTGACCTTTGTCTGCTTAAGTTCCTCGTCCGTTCCGGAAAACATGATGTCCGTGATGCGGAAACCTAAAATTTCATTGGCCTGTTCGAAGAGTTCCTTGGCCACGGGATGATTTTCATAGAGATCTTTGCCCATTCCGACAAACTGTGCCCCCTGACCGGGAAAAACGTATGCTTTCATTGAATACTGAGTGATTGATTACTGTAAGTATGAGTACGCGCGAAGCGCAAACACCGACAAACGGCGAAAACCTATCGCGCACTTCCTACCGCAAATATAGCAATTATTCTGTTGAAACAAATCCTCACTCAACAAAAAACAAACTACAACAGATGTTTTCCTCTACTCAAACGACTTATCTAATCCCGTCGACAAGCACAGGCAAGATAGAAAAGACAAACAAAAAGGAGACATCCGCATTGGGATATCTCCTTTTTGTTGAGCCTCTTGTCGGATTCGAACCAACGACCCCGAGATTACAAATCACGTGCTCTGGCCAGCTGAGCTAAAGAGGCAGGTGGGAAAGCTCTCCACATCGCGCCGCTACAACTAACTACCTTTGCTGCGATCAAGCCCTGGAGGATTCGAAAGGAGCTAGCCGTGTGGCACTTTCCCATGTGGTGGGTGCATTCCTTTTGGTTTGCAATGCAAAGGAACGAATTTATTTTGATTCCACCAAATTCTCGCCCCATTTTTTCATCACTTCCCCAGTAATACCCCCTTACGCCCGACTGCCTTCCCTACATTGCAGTGAAATTAATAAGCGCTCGGCCCGTTTATAGAGACTACCGCTTCACACATCTACCGGAAAAGAGAATTTGCAACACAGCTCCCGGGGTCTCCATGCTCCATCAGAATATTCCAAGTTCAAGACAAGAAACATAGAAAAAGGGTTCCGCAATTTGATTGCGAAACCCTTCGTGACTCCGACAGGATTCAAACCTGTAACCTTCTGATCCGTAGTCAGATGCTCTATTCAGTTGAGCTACGGAGCCAAATCCAAACTATAAATTCCAATCTTCGAGAGTGACTCCGACAGGATTCAAACCTGTAACCTTCTGATCCGTAGTCAGATGCTCTATTCAGTTGAGCTACGGAGCCGAAACTCTGATTGAGTATTTGTTTGCGGTGCGTACGGGACTCGAACCCGTGACCCCATGCGTGACAGGCATGTATTCTAACCAGCTGAACTAACGCACCGTTTTACAACTTCGGAAGTTTGATGTTCGTTGGAAGCATCCGTTGTTCCTCGTTTGCGATTGCAAAGGAAGCACATTTCTTTGAATTGACCAAGCCCCGGCGCGTTTTTTTTCGTTTTCCCCGCGTTTTTCTTCATTTCTCCCCCATTTTCGGGCGAAATCGCCCCATTTTTTGGAGTTATCCCGCGCACGACCTCTCACAGTCCGAAGAAATGAAGTAACTTTGTAGAAGTTTTTCCCCTCCGGAGGAGAAGGCATTTTCTCAGACAACTATTTTACCCTCTCATCAATGAAAAGTCTCCGCGAACTCTTTCGCATTGGCTACGGCCCCAGCAGTTCACACACGATGGGTCCGCGCGCAGCCGCCGAACAATATAAGCTCCGTCACCCCGAAGCCGTCCGCTTCTGTGTGACCCTCTACGGCAGTCTGGCCGCAACGGGCAAAGGTCACTTGACCGACATGGCTATAAAAGAGGTGTTGGGCGAACATCGCACCCACATCATTTGGCGCCCCGACGTTTTCTTGCCCTTTCACCCCAACGGAATGAAATTTGAAGTCGAACACAGCGACGGCATTGTTTCAGACGCCTGGACCGTATACTCCGTAGGCGGAGGTGCACTGGCAGAAGAAAACGACGAAGCCACCACGAGCCACGAGATCTACGAACTCGACCACCTCAATGACATCATGGATTGGTGTGCTCAGCGCGGCGTGGACTATTGGAACTACGTGGAAGCCTGCGAAGGACCTGAAATTTGGACTTACCTCGCAGAAGTTTGGGAAGTGATGAAATCAGCCGTGGAGCGCGGTCTGGAACACGAGGGTGTACTACCCGGCGAATTGCACCTTCAGCGCAAAGCCCCACGCTACTACATCAAAGCCAAAGGCTATGGGGCCAATCTGCAATCGCGCGGTCTGGTCTTCTCCTATGCCCTTGCCGTAAGCGAAGAGAATGCAGGCGGAGGTCAGATCGTGACGGCTCCCACCTGCGGTTCGTGCGGTGTGGTTCCCGCGGTGCTCTATCATATATATAAGAGTCGTCAAATCAGTGAGACGCGCATTCTCCATGCCTTAGCCACCGCCGGTCTCATTGGCAACGTCGCCAAGACACTGGCCTCCATTTCCGGTGCCGAAGCCGGTTGCCAAGCCGAAGTGGGTGTGGCATGTGCCATGGCGGCCGCCGCTGCTAACTACTGCTTCGGCGGTAGTTTGGCCAGTGTGGAGTATGCAGCCGAAATGGGATTGGAACATCACCTCGGCATGACCTGCGACCCCATTTGCGGTTTGGTGCAGATCCCGTGCATCGAACGCAACGCCCACGCTGCAGCACGCGCACTCGACGCCAACATCTATGCCACCTTTGCCGAAGGCATCCACCACATTTCTTACGACAAGGCGGTCATCGTTATGGGCAAGACCGGTCGCGACCTGCCTTCACTCTATCGTGAAACCTCAGAAGGCGGTTTGGCAGAAGCCTATCAAAAATAATGTTTAGTTGTGCGCAATATGATACGCAGCCCCCGATAAATGCTTATCTTTGCCGCAACATCCCTATTTTAGGGAGCCAATATCAACGATCACCTCAAGACAATAATACAGCCATGGCCGGATATCTGGTAGACGATCCTCGCAAAGTGACCACTCATCGACTACTCGAAATGAAACAGCAGGGCAAAAAAATCGCCATGCTTACCTCTTATGATTACACCACTGCCGGCATCGTCGACGAAGCCGGTGTCGACTGCATACTCGTAGGCGACAGCGCATCGAATGTCATGGCAGGCAATGTGACCACCCTGCCCATCACACTCGACCAAATGATCTATCACGCGCGCTCGGTCGTACGCGCAGTGAAGCGAGCACTCGTGGTGTGCGACATGCCTTTCGGCACCTACCAAGTGAATCCCACAGAAGGTGTGCGCAACGCCATTCGCATCATGCAGGAAACCGGAGCCGACGCGCTGAAATTGGAAGGAGGAGTCGAAATCATCGACACCGTTCGCAAGATCCTCGAAGCCGGTATTCCCGTGATGGGACATCTCGGACTCACACCGCAGAGCATCAACAAGTTTGGCACGTACGCCGTTCGCGCCCGCGAAGAGGCCGAGGCCAACAAGCTCCTCAGCGACGCAAAAGCGCTCCAAGAAGTGGGCTGCTTCGCCTTGGTGGTGGAGAAAGTGCCGGCCGCACTCAACGCAAAGGTTTGCGACGAACTGGAAATCCCCGTCATCGGCATCGGTGCCGGCCCTTCCGACGGACAAGTCCTGGTGATCGACGATATGCTGGGTAAGAACAAATCGTTCTCCCCCAAATTTCTGCGTCGCTACGCAGATCTACACACAATTATGACCGACGCTATCGGACGCTTTGTCACGGATGTGAAAACAACCGACTTCCCTTCCGAGAGCGAACAATACTGACTTTCATTCTCACGACAGATCAGCCAATGAGAAAGCGAACACAGCTTTTCGGGTTAGCGATACTATTCAGCCTACTGGCTCCGCTATGCTCCCAAGGCAAGGTGAATCCCACCTATAAATCGCGCCCGGTCAACGTAGTGGCCGATGAACTCCCCACTCGCGCCGAAAACAACGCACAGCGCATCATCCCCGGTGTGCTCTTTGTGCGTCCCACCAGCGGACAGATCAACGCACGTTATCGCGAAGGTATCGATGTAAGCCGCTACCAAGGCTACATCGATTGGAACCGCGTCGGCGCCGAAGGTGGCATCAGCTATGTCTATATCAAAGCGACAGAGGGATCGGCACTCGTCGACCCCTACTACGCGACCAACCTTTACGGTGCGCGCCAAGCGGGGCTGAGTGTGGGCAGTTATCACTTCTATCGTCCACAAATCGATATCTACGAACAGCTGGCCAACATGACCACCATCGTACAAAAGCACGAGCAGGATTTGGTGCCGCTCATCGACATCGAAACCACAGGCGGGGTCTCTCACGACAAATTTGTGTCAGATTTGCAGGTATTCGTCGAACGCGTCACTGCATTCTATGGGCGCCGTCCCCTACTCTACACCTACCAAAACTTCTACAACAAGCATTTGGTCGGCACCTTCCCCGGCTACCAATGGATGATCGCCAAATATCATCGTGAAGAACCCTACCTCGACGATGAAACGGACTACATGATGTGGCAATACACACAAACCGGCCGCATTCCCGGTATCCGGGTCAACGTAGACCGCAGCCGGCTCATGGGCATCCACGCGCTCAGTGCGCTGCGCATGTAAAAAAGAAGAGAAAGTTCTGCCGGTTCAGAGAAAAAGTACTACCTTTGCACCATCAATAACCTGGGGTCGACTGGATTTGACAGCGGTTCGAGGTGATTTGTAAGCACGCAGTGCGGATGTTAGCGGGCACTCAAATCTCGGCTATCAACAATTTATCTGGCGAAAACAACTTTGCTCTCGCTGCCTAATCGAAGTACAGTAGATTGGCTTTATTCCTGCTCCAGGAGCGGGAACGAGACATCACCCAAGAGCACTCTCTCCTTTGCGTCTTGAACCGGTGGTGCAGTAAATAGGAGATAGGACTTCGGAGCCTCGTTCGTTGTCCGAAAATTTAGAGGATAAGGCGCAGTCACGACCGCTTTCGTCTCAAACTGCGCACGAAAATTCGATAGAAAGCTAAGCGTGTAGAAAGCAGGTTGACTCTCCGTTTGGACGAGGGTTCAATCCCCTCCGGCTCCACCAGCATGCGCCGGCACATTCCCTCGAGAGTGTGCCGGCGCAATCTTTGTTCTTACACCTATATACGAATCCTCCCCCTTGACCGATGAGTTAAGGGGGAGGATTTGTTCAGGCACGGAGAGCTCTCTCGATACTCCGATCAGAACTCAACGTTGAAGCGCAAATTCAATTGGCGCCCGGTCAAATAGTTCGGCACACCGTGGCGATTTCCTTCGATGTCCGTGATCCAATAATAAGAATTGACGTTGCGGATACCGAGGAGGTTGAAACAGTCAATGCCCAACCAAGCATCGCGCACATACTTTCCCCAGCCCACCACCGGGCGGCGGCCATTTTTGAGTTCCGCTTTGAACAAGTGGTAGTTCAGCCCCACATCCACACGCTTGTAAGCCGGAGCACGAAACGTTTGTTCTCCTCTTGCCGAATGCGGCGGACCGAAAGGCAATCCATGGGCAAACGCCGCGCGCAAGGTGAGCGCCCAACGCGTCGAACCGGGGAAGTAGTCGGTGAAATAGAGCGACACATTGTAGCGTTGATCGGTGGGGCGCGGATACCACACGCCATCCATTTTTTCTTTCGCTTGCATCAGCGAGAAAGTCAACCACGAATCGGTGCCCGGTACAAACTCGCCGAACAATTTGAAGTCGACTCCTGTCGCATATCCCGACGCCAAGTTACGCCCATAGTACACCACGCGCACATTATCAACCGTATAGGGGATCAAGTTCGACAGCCTTTTATAATACGCCTCGGCCGTAAACTTAAACGGACGCTTCATCAACTGGAAAGTGTAATCGGCTCCCACCACAAAATGCACCGAACGCTGACTGCGCACCGCCGGATTCAGTTGCACGATGACACTACCGTTCGTGTGCACCGTGTCACGCAATTCTTTATAGAACGGAGCTTGATAATACAAGCCGGTCGCCGCGCGCAAGGTCCACTGGTCGTTCCACTCCGGAATGTAGCCAACAGACAAGCGCGGCGAGACAAAGGTCTCGTTGTTCCAGTCTCGGTGCGTCAGTCGCACGCCCGCCGTCACATTGAACAAGCCGTGCGACGCCACGTGTCTCCACGTGTCTTGCAAAAAAGCTTCTGCCGTGTGCGCCACCAAGCGGTTGGTCGACCGCAGCGCATAGATCAAGTGTAACGCATCGGGAGTGTGTGGCAAAGAATATCCGGTCGAATCTCTCATCTCCCACTCCACCGCACGTTCGCGCACCGCTTCTCGCCGCCAATCCCAGCCGGCAGCCAAAGTGTGTTCTCCCACTTTCATGCCGCCGCGCATACCGACCTTCATCACGCGCGCACTCAAGACATTGCGGGCATGCTCCATGTAGGTTCCAACCCCCAATTGCTTGCGCGTCGTCACCTCATTGAGCCAATACTGGCCTTGAATGTCGTAATGCTCATGTTCTCGCGTGCCGAAACCCGACCATTGCCACGCCACGTAAGCCGTGGGTGAGAAATGCCGTGTGAGGGTTGCCGCCCCGAAAAGCGTTCGAAACGCATCCCGTTCTTGTCCGTCAAAGTAAACCTTGAACGATCGCGCATCATACATCGTGCCAAACCGCGTTTCTCTGTCGTGCGGAACGAAATTATATTGATTGTCCGACACATTGCCCAACACGTCGAGCGACCACAGCTTCGATGGGCGCCACGACATCACCAACTGGTAATCGAAAAAGTTCGGTCGATATTCTCCGTCCGTGTCGAGGGTTCCCAGAAGGTAACGCGTGGTCTTGTAACGAGCAGAGGTCATCGCCGAAAAATGCTTGTTCCCCCACCCCACATAAAGGCCACCTCCCAGCATCGAACCGTTGACTGCGGCCTCCCACTGTTCCGGGCGGCGATAAGTGATGTCGAGCACCGACGACATTTTGTCGCCATATTTTGCCTCAAAACCGCCGGACGAGAACTTGATGCCCTCAACCATCGCACTGTTGATCACCGAAAGGCCCTCTTGCTGGCCGGAACGCACCAACTGCGGTCGATAAAGTTCGATTCCATTGAGATAAACCACATTTTCGTCAAACGATCCGCCGCGCACATTGTACTGCGATGAGAGTTCGCTGTGGGTCGACACCCCGGCCTGTGCAGTCACCATCTCCTCCACCGCATTCCCGGTGGCCGAAGGGGCCCCTTTCGCCAAGCCGGGATTCAATTGCTGTGTGGTTGTGGTCTGTCTTCGCTGCGATTTCACCACGGCCTCCCCAAACGATGCCGTGTAAAGCGGCAAAACCACATCCAAGCGCACCGAATCCTTCGGCAGCAGCAGCGTGTGTTTGCGCGTTTCGTATCCCAGCATCGAATAGACCACCGTCACCGAATCGTTCGACGCACACGTCAATGCATATTCTCCTTTGATGTTGGCCACTGTGAGCAAAGGCTTGCCCGCAATGCGCACCGAAGCCAATGCGATCGGCTGTCCTTCGCTGTCGCGCACCGTGCCGAACACACGGCAAGGCCGTTGCGCGAAGGCCGAAGTCCCCGCACACCACACCAAAAGAGAAAGAATCAATCGGCAGTTCATCCGCAACATGCTATGGCAGGAAAGCAGGTAGAGATCTGTTGTTCACGGTGAACCAATTGCACCTCCACTCCGAATTTCTCATGCAAATGCTCCGCCAAGTGTTGTGCCGAGTACACACTGCGGTGCTGTCCGCCGGTGCATCCGAACGAAAACATCAGCGACGTAAAACCACGCTCAATATAGCGCGCCACGTGTGTGTCGGCCAGTGCATAGACGTGCTCGAGGAAAGTCAGGATCTCGCCGTCCTGCTCCAAGAAATCGATCACCGGTTGGTCCAATCCGGTCAGCTGCTTGTAAGGTTCATAGCGCCCCGGGTTGTGCGTACTCCGGCAGTCAAACACATAGCCGCCGCCGTTCCCGCTTTCATCGGCAGGAATGCCTTTTTTGTAGGAGAAACTAAAAACGCGTACCACCAACGCGGTAGCCGAGGAAGGATTCGTATCAAAAGTAGCCATAATCATTTTATTGTTTGCGCCGAGAGTTGCAGCAATATCGCTTCGAGAGTGGGATAAGCTTGTGCAACCCCTTGCTTCAAAAGCTCGCGCACGTTGGCCAAAGCCAGAGGAATCGATTGGAGGAAATAGGC
>CAJPJR010000079.1 GCA_905369775.1 Prevotellaceae bacterium UBA1746 | reverse complement strand
GGGTGAAGGGGCGTTCGTCGCTTTCGCCCGCGCCCACGGTGTTGAGCCCCATGGGCGTTTCGAGACCGGCGAAGATCTTGTCGCTCAGCAGCACGGCACCGCGGGTGTTGCCCACCTTGCGCGGCGCACTGCCCGCGGCGTGCACGTCCACCTCATAGAGCATGGGCACGACGGCAAAGAGTTTCGTGTCGCTCGAGGCCGTGAGTTTCATTTCCGTGCGCAGGTAGTGGCTGCCGTCGCGCAGCACGGCACGCCAAAGCACGGTGAGGTTGCCGTGCTTGAAGGTGGCTTCGAGGGCACGGCCGGGGAGTTTCTCCGCCCCCTTCGTGGCCGAGGGATTGGCCGCGTAGTTGATCTCGCGCACGCCCTCCAGTTGCATTTCCGAAGCGCGCACCACCGTCTGCCCGTTGCCGGTGCGGATTTCAAAGAGTTCGGTGCCGGCGTTCAAGTTGAGCTGCGGGCAACCGCCGAAGCGGAGGGTGCCGCCCGATTCGACGAAGGTGGCGGTGAGCAGGTCGTTGCTCAGCACGTAGTGGTTGGCGGTGTGTGACAGTCGCGCCGTGCCGGCTTGTTGTTCCTGCGGGAAAATGACTTGCTGGGCCAGGGTGGCGGCCGGGGTGCTCAGGCCGAGCGCCAGAAAGGCGGCACTGAGCAAACGGGTGGCGGAATGAAGCATCATAGGCTGGGGAGGAATGTGGGGGAGCACTCCGGCGGGCAAACGAAAACGGGGACGAAGCGCCGAGATTTTGCCATGCGGAGTTGATAAAACAGGTTTTCGGTGCAAATATAGCGTGTTTTCCCCGCATAGAAAGCAAGCAAAAATAAAAAAAAGTGAACGCATGCGCATTTCTGCGCACTTTCTCCGCGGCGATGTGAAATTTTTCCCCTGTGCCCCGGCCGTGGGGGCGAGCCCGTCGGCGAGGCGGGGAGAGAAACGCAGGAGCGTTTTTTGGAAAGGTGGGTTTTTCTCGGAAAAGTGGAGGGGAAAAGCGAAAAACCGCGGGCTTTTCGCATGGACTTGCCCGAAGGGCGCACGGACTTGGCGCTGCGGCGCGACGAATGGCGGCCGACGAGCTGACGGGCGTCTACGAAGGGCGCTGCCCTCTGGGCGTTGACGGACGAAGGGGCGCGCTGAGCGATCGGCTATCCCTATATATAATGTGTCCTGCCGCGCGAAGGCGTTTCCCTCTGCGCAACATCCAACGAAAAGCCCCCACCGGCGACCAAGCGGTCAGCGGTGGGGGCTTTGTTGTGGGGGTGCGTCGGCACGGAGGGCGCGGGCTTCAGCGTTTGCCGCCGTGCTTACCGCCTTTTTTCTTGGGGGGGTGGGCGGCGGCCGGTGCTTTTTCGGCTTTCGGTGCGGGCGTTTCGGCCGGTGTGGCGGGGGCTTCGGGCGCGGGAGCGGACTTTTCGGCTTCGGGAGCGGGTGCGCCCGCAGCTTCTTCGCGAGCCTGCGCCTCCTTCTCCAGGCGGCCGATCAGGTTCTTGAGCTTGTCGATCTCTTTGTCCTTGACTTCGAGTTCGTCGCCCTGGTTCTTGATGGTGGTGAGCAGGGCATTGAGCTCGTCATTGTCGATTTCGAGCGGATAGAGCTCGTTGACGCGCGTGATGAAGTCGCCCAAGATGTTCATGTAGTTGGTGAAGGCGTCGTAGGGCGAGGAGTAGATGCCGCGGTAGCCGCCGTAGCTGTTGGCTTTGGTGGAGATGAAACGCAGGTTGTTCGAGGCCTGGAGGTAGTCCCAGTCCTGGCGCAGGCGCTTGTCGCCGCCGATGCGCACGCGATCGGCCACGGAATAGAGCTTGTCGAGCGCCTCTTGCTGCATCACGTTGCCCAACCAGGGCGAGAGGTCGCGCTCCTCGTCGACCCACGTGGTGGGGTATTCCACCGGAAGCGGGCCCACGCTCTCGAGTTGTTCGCAGAGTTCGGAGGGAGTGGCGAAGGTGATGCCCTGATCGCGCAGCTGTTCGGGCAGCGCCTTGAGGAACTCGAGGATGTTGCTCTCCAGGGGTTGGAACATGCCCAGGGCGCAGAGCTCCATGAAGAGGCACACCACGGGTTGGTCGGCGGGTTGTTCGGCGATCCAGCGGGCGTAGGTTTCGGCGTAGAGGGGATATTCGTTCCAGGAGCGGTCGTTGAAGCGATAGCTGATGTCTTCCGACAGCCCGGGGTCGCGCAGCAGGAGTTTCAAGCGCGGATCGAGGGCGCAGTGGTAGAGATAGTGCGGGCTCTTCCAGCCGAGGGTTTGTTTCGCGCCCTCGGCAAGCATGCCTTTGAAGCCCATTTCGGCCACCAGGGCGCCGATTTCGTCCGAATACATCAGGCAGGAGTTGCGCAGCACGCGGGGTTCGACGCCGAAGAGGCTCTTGATCTTGCGCGAGAGGCGGCGCACTTCGTCCTTAAAGCACTCGGGCGATTTGATCGAAGAGAAGCCGTGGGAGTAAGGCTCGGCGAGAAATTCGACGCAGCCCGTGCGATTGAGTTGATCGAGGAGCTCAAGCACTTCGGGGGAGTACTGTTCGAGGAGCTCAATGGCCGTGCCCGAGAGCGAGAAGGCGCATTTGAAGTAGCCGCCGTAGCGTTCGGCCATTTCGATCAGG
This sequence comes from Prevotellaceae bacterium UBA1746, assembly GCA_905369775.1. Lineage (GTDB taxonomy): Bacteria > Bacteroidota > Bacteroidia > Bacteroidales > Bacteroidaceae > Alloprevotella. Next base: position 5,947 of record CAJPJR010000079.1, on the reverse strand, counting down.
GCGTGGAGCGCGGGAATGTAGCTGCGTTCGGCCGTTTCGGTGATGGAGCGCTCGTTTTCGTAGTCATCGTAGTAGTAATGGTCGGTGCCGATGTCGAAGAAGCGGTAGCGCTTGAGGTGGATATTCTGGTGTATTTCGAAATAGAGGCAGATGGATTTCATAAGGAAGCCGGGTGTTTGGGTGGGGGTTGGAGGCAGTTGGAGAGCGGGTGGGGGCACCGGCGGCGCGGCGGGGGCGGTGCGTCACGGCGGGGGCCGATCAGCGGCCGATCAGGCGGTCGTAGCAGGCGCGGATGCGCAGGCCCACTTTTTCCCACGTGATGGCGTCGACCTCTTTGAGGCCTTCCACGCGCAAGTATTCGTGCAGACTGTCGTTGACGCAGAGCGAATACATGGCATCGGCCATGGCTTCGATGTCCCAATAGTCGGTTTTGATGCACTTGTCGAGGATTTCGGCGCAGCCACTTTGGTAGGAGATGATGGAAGGCACGCCGCACTGCATGGCTTCGAGGGGCGAGATGCCGAAGGGTTCGGACACCGAGGGCATGACATAGACGTCGGAGTCGCGGAACACCTCGTAGACTTCGCGCCCTTTCATGAAGCCGGGGAAGTGGAAGCGGTCGGCGATGCCGCGCCGCGCCGCGAGTTCGATCATGGCTTCCATCATGTCGCCCGAACCGGCGAAGCAGAAGCGGATGTTGCGGGTGCGTTTGAGCACCAGGGCGGCGGCTTCGACGAAATACTCGGGGCCTTTCTGCATGGTAATGCGGCCCAGGAAGGTCACCACCTTCTCCTTGCGCTCGGAAGCGGGGCGGCGTTGCGCCACGATCTGGCGGATGTCGTCGGGAAGGGGGTAGACGGCGTTGTGCATCGCCACCACTTTTGCCGGGTCCTGCCCGTAGTGGTCGATGACGGTGCGGCGGGTGAGTTCCGAAACGCACATGATGCAGTCGGCATGGTCCATGCCGTCGCGCTCAATGGCGTAGACCGTGGGGTTGACATTGCCGCGCGAGCGGTCGAAATCCGTGGCGTGGACGTGCACCACGAGGGGCTTTCCGCTCACTTGCTTGGCGTGGATGCCCGCGGGATAGGTGAGCCAGTCGTGCGCATGGATGATGTCATACTCCTGCTGCCGAGCGATGACGCCCGCCACGATGGAGTAGTTGTTGATCTCTTCCTGCAAATTGTCGGGATAGCGGCCCGAAAACTCGATGCAACCCAGGTCGTCGGTGAGCCGATAGGAGAAATCGGCGTAGATGTGGTCGCGCAGGGCGAAATATTGTTCGGGCGTCATGCGATCGCCGAGGCGTTGGCGCACATAGTCGTAGTCCACGTCGCGCCACACGATGGGAGTTTCGCTCAGCCCGATGATGTTCATGAAACTTTTGTCCTCGTCGCCCCAGGGCTTGGGGATGCAGAAGGTGATGTCCATGTCGGGTTGTGCGGCCAAGCCGGCGGTCATGCCGTAGGACGCGGTGCCGAGCCCGCCGAGGATGTGGGGCGGGAATTCCCAGCCAAACATGAGTACTTTCATGGGAGTGTAGGAGATAGGGGAGTGGGGAGGTGGGTTGGATCAGTCGCGTTCGGCGGCTTCTTCTTCGAGGCGGTGCTTCTCGAGCTGGCGGAAGGCGCGCAGGATGCTGCTCACGTTCATGGCAAACGAGATGGCGCCGCGACCCGAGAAGGGCGGGTTGCCGTCGAAGAGTTCGGGAATCGTGCCGATGCAGTGGTAGAAGAGTTCTTCTTCGAAGCCGATGAGCTGCCGCTCGATGTAGTTCACGCCGCTCATGCGGTAGACGCGCAGGTAGGCCTCGAGGTAGAAGCCCGTGAGCCACGGCCAGGCGGTGCCTTGGTGGTAGGCGCGGTCGCGCTCTTCCTGACGTCCCACGTAGTAGGGCGTGTAGCCTTGGCTTTTGGGCGAGAGGGAGCGGATGCCCTTGGGCGTTTTGAGTTCGCGGGTGCAGATGTCGAGCACGGCCTTGCGCTCCCGCAGCGTGAGGGGCGAGAAGTCGAGGGCGATGGCCAGCAGTTGGTTGGGCCGAACGCTCCAGTCGGCGTTGCCCCCGTCGACGTAGTCGAAGAGATAGCCGCAGTGGTTGACAAAGGTGGCGCGGAAGCTCTCCTCAAACTGCCGGCACTCGGCCTCGATGCGTTCGGCGGTGATGAGGCGTTCGGGGCGGCCGTCGTCGACCAGCAGCTGTTGGTAGAACTTTTTGGCGTTGTAATACAGGGCGTTGAACTCGACGATGTAGCCCGAGCGGGGCACGATGGGCCGACCCCACGCGGTGGAGTTCATCCACGTCACGGCGCGGTCGCGACCGTTGGCGTAGACCAGGCCGTTGGTGTGGCCAAAGAGGTTGGGGTGGCGGCCTTCGAAGATGAACGACATGATGCGGTCGATGAGGGCGCCGTAGCGTTCGCGACAACGCTCACGACCCACGTATTTGGCATACTGTTGCAGGCACCACATGGCCCAGAGCAGCGTGTCGGGCTGTTCGGTTTCGTAGATTTGCACGCTCACCGGGCGCCCGCCCATGAAGTCGTCGAGCGCGAGGGCGGCGGTGTCCATGTATTTTTCGAACTGTTCGGTCTCGCCGATGGCCAGCGTCAGGCCGGGCATGGCGATGAAGGTGTCGCGCGCCCGGGGTTTGAACCACGGGTAGCCCGCGATGATGTAGTCCAGCCCGCCGAGTTGCTGGCGGAACTGGTGGGCGGCGTTCACCAGCGTGTGGTAGAACGAGTCGCGCGGGTCGTGGGCCTCGATTTCGTCGGCGATCAGCGGTTTGAGCGTCGCGGGGTCGCGGGCGTCGAGCGAGGCGGTGAACACAATGCTCTCGCCCCGCGCGATGGGCATCTCGAAATAGCCCGGCACGAAGAGGTCTTCCGGCTCGTCGTAGCCGCGTTCGCGCTCTTTGGGGTAGTCCAGCCCCCGATACCAGTCGGGCGTGTGGTGGTAGACCGCGGCCGGGCTGTCGAGCTGCATCACCAGGTCGGGATAGCCCTCATAGAGATTGAACGACACGCCCTGTTCGACGGCGTGGGCCTCGGTGCGCGCCGTGCCGTTCTCGTGCGTCCACTGGCGCACGGAGCGGAAGGCCAGGAAGGGGCGCAGCCGCAGCGTGGTGGGCGAGTGGGCCTCGAGCAGCGTGTAGCGAATGAACAGCCGGTCGCGCTCGTTGCGGAAGATGATCTCCTTTTTCAGCACCACACCGCCGATGCGATAGATCCACGTGGGCACTTTGTCCCACTCGAAGCTCTGGATGTATTTGTGGCCGCGGGGACTGAAGTTGTCGCCCACGTATTTGTGCAGGCCGAGGTTGAACTCCGCGCCGTGTTGCACCACGGTTTCGTCGAGCGAGGAGAGCAGCACGTGGTTTTCGTCGTCGAGCGAGGGCACGGGCACCACAAAGAGCCCGTGGTATTTGCGGATGTTGCACCCCGTGAGTGTGGACGAGCAGTAGGCGCCCGACTTGTTGGTGAGCAGGAATTCCTTCATGAGGGATTCTTGCAGGTTGGTCATTTGCGTTTTGTCGAAACGAAGGAAGGACATAAGCGTGCGGTTGGGGCGAAGATGGGTGAATGGGGGCGGCGCGCGGGCCGACATTCCGCAGGGCGGACGCGGCGAGGAGCCGAGGGGCGGCGGTGCGTTGTGAACTCTTCACGGCGGGCCGAGTCGAAAAACGACGACTGTGGGCGCTATTGACGAGTTTTGCAAAGCCGACTTTTTATTTACGCTCCAAAGATAGCGCTTTTGCTCGATATGCAAAAGACATTACTTAAAAAAATGGGGAAGAAGATGAAAAAACTCCCCAAGTTTCTGTCGAAACTCAGGGAGTCGGAGAAAGTGGAGACGATGGGGCGCACCGCCCGACGGCGGCAAGGTGTGTTTTTCGGGCGGTTGGGAGTGCCCGAGCGCAGCGGCGCGGGCGCTGCCGGGTCGGGGCGGTGCGCTGTGGGTGTGTTTTTCGGAGAGGGCGGCGGTAGGGCGGTGTGCAGGGCCCGCAGTGAGGGGCGATGCGGCGCGGGAGCCGGCGCAGAAAGCCGCCGCGGGGTGTGTTTTTCAGTGGGCGTCGGCGCGGAGCACGGCAGGGGCGGTGCGGGCCCCGAGGGGAGCGGCGGGGAGGTCAACGCGGTTGGGACGGCTGTGCGGGCATTAGTCGAAGCCCCAGTAGGTTTCGAGAAAGCCCTCGAAGGGATCGGGTGCGGGGAAGGCGATGTCGGGCGCGGCCGCGGAGTGGGGGGTGAGTAGGTCGGCCGCGGAGCAGGTGGGGACGGCCGGAGGGAGAGCGGGGGTGGGGAGCATAGGGCAGGGGGGGGGGATGAGGGGGAGGAGAAACGGAGGAGCGGGGCGGCGGCATCGGCGCGCGGTGCTGCCGCGGGGGGGGCGGAGGGCACTGTGGCCGCGGGTGCGGGGCGGGAGCGGGCTCAGAGGAGCAGCAGCACGAGCACCACGGGCAGGGTGTGGAGGTTGAAGGTCTTGCCGTTGCCCAGCTTGATGGGAATCACCGTGGCGCGATAGAAGCGGAGGGCGCGGGCTTTGAGATCGGGCGGGAGCAGCGGGGCCGGGGTGCCGTTGCCGGCGGACGTGTTGGGCTGCCGGTAGATGGGCGAGGGGGCATTGACGGTGGGCGGCGGCGTGGGGGTCGACGTGTGGTGCGGGTGCTCGTCGGACGAGAAGAGGCGCTGACCGAAACGGCGCCAGAGGTAGAGGCCGAGGCCGACGACGAGGGCGAGTTTGAGGAGGTGGAACACGAGCACGAAGGTTTCGCCGAGCAGGTTGTTGAGTTGTTGGAAGAGGTAGAGCATGGTGTTTGGAGTGATGAGGGGGTGAAACGCGGGGGGATTGGTGGATTTGCGGTTGGGCCGTCGGGGCTCGTCGCTTCGCCTGGCGGGTTGCGCGGTGCGGCTTCGGCGGTCGGGCGTTGCCTTGCGGGCGTTGGCGGTCGGGGTTGGCGGGTTGGACTTCGGTGGCCGCCCTGTGGGTTTGTTTTGATGGTGCAAAGGTCAGATTTTGTTCGAAAGAAAATAGATTTTTCGGAATCTTGCACGACGAAAAGGCGGCGGACTGCGGTGGGGTGTTGCAAGCTTATGGACGCGAGCCGAGGGCCTCTGCAAGTTTGCAACCCGATGCCCTGCTACCCCGCCCCGACGGGGGTGCAAGTCTTGGGCACGCCGGTGCTCCGCTCCCCGCTGTGGCCCCGCTCACACGCACCGAGCCCGACCACGTGCGGAGACGGGTCGGGCTCGGAGGGGGAGCTGCTGCGAGGGGGGCTTCAGTAGCGATAGAAGAAGTGGGTGTGCTCGAGGGTGCCGCGGAGGGTGCGCCCGTCGGCCAGCGTGGCCACGATGCGGAGGCTCTGTTGGGGCGCGAGGGCGGGGAATTGGCAGTGGATTTTGAGTTCCGGTTCGACCCACATGAGCTGTTCGGTCGTCATTTCGTCGAAGCGGCGAGTGGTTTGTCGGTAGTATTTTCGGTAGCCCGAGCGGAGATAGGGCTCGAAGTCGGTGTAGGTGAGGGTGCAGCGGTGGGAGATGTCGGTGGGCGTGCCGTCGGCTTCGAGCAGTTCGGCGCGCAACGAGGTGACGTTCATCAACAAGGTGTAGAAGCGGTCGGGGCGGCGATGCACAGTGCCTGTTTCGCCGCGCAGGCGGGCTTGGCGAATGTAGGCCAGCGAGTCGGCGGGCGAGGTGTCGCGCTGCGGGGCGAAGAGCTGGCGGGGCGCGCTGGGGCGGTCGGCCGCCGCTGCGGCAGAGGCCGTGGTGGGCGGCAGTGCGGTGAAGAAGAAGAGATCGGCTTCGCCGCGGGCATAGTCCGTCCAATTGCCGAAAACGAGGTTGGGCTCGAGGTAGGCATCGACGCTGTAGGGGCGAGACGACCAGCGGCCGTAGTCGGTGAATTGCAGGCCCGAAGTGTCGGCGGGCGGATTTCGGGGGGACCGGTGGTGCGT
>CAJPJR010000078.1 GCA_905369775.1 Prevotellaceae bacterium UBA1746 | reverse complement strand
CGCGTAGTGTATCAGGCGGGTGACCCCACGCGTGCAACGCGAGAAGGTATGGAGGCCGCCGTGGTGGATCTCTTCGTCTTGTCGCGAACGCAACGGCTCATCGGTTCGTATTGGAGTTCATTCACGGACACAGCGGCGGAGTTGGGCGGGATTCCGCTGACGATTGCGCGAGGATGAGAAGTGGGGTGGATTGGGCAGCCGTCGAAGTGGCAGAAGTGGAAACGTCGGAACGAAGACAAAAAAGGCACGCAACCGTGTTGCGTGCCGAGAGCGGAGAGTCTCACGCGAAGTTTTTCCAAACCGAAAGTGCGGGGTAGGGTGCGGTGACCGAAATTTCTTGTTGTGAGACGGGATGAATGAATGAAATGTGACGGGCGTGCAAGCAGATGCTTCCGTCGGGATTGGATCGCGGAGCGCCATATTTCAAGTCGCCGCGAATGGGGAAGCCGATCGTGGCAAGTTGACAGCGGATTTGGTGGTGGCGACCGGTGTGAAGGTGGATTTCGACGAGGCGCGTGCGTTCGCCGTTTTTCAGTAGTCCGAGATCCAGCACCGCGCGTTTGGCACCGGAGACTTCGTGATGGTGCGCAAAGGCTTTGTTGCGCTTTTCATCGCGGGTGAGAAAGTGGGTGAGGGTGACAAATTCTCCCACTTGTGTGGGCCAAGTGCAGTTGGGACGCTCGGAAATGAGAGGGACGATGGCATGGTAAGTCTTGTGCACGTCGCCCCGCCGAAACATTTCGTTGAGCCGTGTGAGTGCTTTGGAAGTGCGTGCGAAAACCACGAGACCACTCACAGGACGATCGAGTCTGTGCACGGTGCCGAGAAAGACTTCGCCGGGCTTGTTGTACTTTTGTTTGATATAGGCTTTGACCTCGTCGGCCAACGTTCGATCGCCGGTTTTGTCGCCTTGAACGATTTCGCCGGCGGCCTTGTTGACAATGATCACGTGATTGTCTTCGTAGAGGACTTCCATAGAGGTGAGATCAGGATGAAAATGTATGGAGTGAGGGAACGGAAAAGCAGATCGTGCGGACCGCTTCCCGACAACTGTGTGAGTTGTTGCGTGCAGAAGGGCAAAATGAAAGAGGGAAGGTGGCGCAGGTCTCCGCGGCGCTCACGTTCCAGCCATACTAAGGTCTGTATTTCTGCGCTTTTTGCCAAGTGGAATTGCGAGAAATAGATGCGGAATGATGTTTTTTTATTTTCGCTGAATGAGGGGGCTATCCCCCTCATTTGCAGTACAAATATACGTCATTTTTCGATTCGGGCAAGTTTGTGCCTTGTCAAATCTGGAAAGATGTCGTATTTTTTTGAGATTGTATTGTCGGAAATCCGCTGAGAATGCCGCCGTAGCGAGGGAGCGGAGAAAGAAGAAGCATACCTCCACGTGGTCACTGCAAGGGAGGTGGACCTATCGTGCACGAAAAGGCCGAAGCAACGCGTGCTTCGGCCGATATTTGTTTGCCGTGAACAGTCCGATTAGGTGTTCATACCGCCATCAACCTGGATGACTTGTCCGGTGACGTAGCTGGAGAGATCGGAAGCCAAGAAGACGGCCACATTGGCCACGTCTTCGGCCTGCCCACCGCGGCGGAGGGGGATGGTCTTCATCCATTCCTTGCGCACCTCTTCAGAAAGTTGAGCGGTCATGGCCGTTTCGATAAATCCGGGAGCGATGGCGTTGGCGCGCACGCCGCGGCTACCCATTTCCTGTGCGACACTTTTGGCGAGCGCAATCATACCGGCTTTGGAAGCAGAGTAGTTGGCTTGTCCGGCATTGCCGTGCACGCCGACCACACTGGCCATGTTGATGATCGAACCACCACGCTGGCGCATCATGATGGGTACACAAGCGTGCGTGAAGTTAAAGGCCGATTTGAGGTTTACGTTGATCACGGCGTCCCATTGGGCTTCGCTCATGCGGAGCATGAGACCATCTTTGGTGATACCGGCGTTGTTGACGAGAATGTCGATTTGACCGAAATCTTCATGCACTTTCTTCACAACCTCAGCCGTTTCTTCGAAATTGGCTGCGTTGGAAGCGTAGGCCATGCACTTAACGCCTTTGGCTTCCACCTCTTGGCGTGTGGCTTCACCGTTTTCGTCGATGACGAGGTCGGTGAAGGCGATGTTTGCGCCCTCTTCTGCAAACTTAAGCGCGAGCGCCTTGCCGATACCGCGGGCGGCACCGGTGATGAGAGCGGTTTTTCCGGATAAAAGTCCCATAATGATATATTGTATTAGGAGTTGTCGGAGGGAATTGTTGCACCGAGTGATCGTTGAAGTAGGCGTTCGACGACACCAACACTGTCTTCCATGGATAGGCCTTCGCCCAAGCGGTCGAACATGAAGGGGACCTCGATGCCTTTCACGGCATAGTGAATGACGTCGGCCGTGAGATTGAGGTGGTCGATGTGGAAGACGCCTTTTTCCATGCCTTCGCGCAGAATACTTCTCAGGGCAGATATTTCTTCAAGATCGAACTTACGACGAGCTTTCTCCACGAGATTGATGTCGCTGAAGAACTCAGCGCGCAAAGACCCGTTGCGTTTCACCACATCTTTGATCAAACTGAGGTGCGTGTAGATTAGTTTCACGATTTTGATGTCCGGCGGCAGCGGGAGACTCACCACTTTGTCCATTTCCTCAGAGAGATGTTCGAGTTCGTCTTCGATGACGGCCGCGAAAACTTCCTCTTTGTTTCGGAAATAGGTGTAGAGCGTGCGCCTTCCTTTCTGAGAGGTGGTGGCAATGTCGTTCATTGTGGTGCCCTCAATGCCCTTGCGCGCGAAAAGTTCGCGTGCCACTTCGATGAGTTTCTGGCGTGTCTTGGTGATTGACATGGATACAGATCAAAAAACGTGTGCTGCAAAGTTACGCATTTTATCTCGGAGTGTGCAATATCACGGGGATTTTCCCGCGAAATTGTACCGAAAGGGTTAACAGCTGCGTACGATCATTTCGCGCATGAGGTCTGCCATGAGCGGCTGCACAGCATTGGCTGCCTCTTGCACTTCTTCGTGACTGACCTCTTGGATCTTGCCTTCGACTCCCAAATCGGTGATGATGGAAATGCCGAAAACGCGAATGCCGCAATGGCGGGCAACGATGACTTCGGGAACGGTGGACATGCCCACCGCGTCTCCACCGATGACACGATACATCTTATATTCTGCCGGCGTCTCGAAAGTGGGACCTGAAGTGCCGACATACACCCCCTCGACGTGGCGCAATTGTTTTTCCTTGGCTATTTCGCGGGCGAGGTTGAGCAATTGGTGGTCGTAGGCCTCGCTCATGTCGGGGAAACGCGGACCCGTGGGGAAGTTCTTACCGCGAAGAGGATGTTCGGGGAAGAAATTGATGTGATCGGTGATGAACATCATGTCGCCGATGCGCATTTCGGGCGAGAGGCCACCCGATGCGTTAGAGACAAAGAGCGTTTTAATCCCGAGTTCATACATGACACGGATGGGGAAGGTCACTTGTTTCATGTCGTAACCTTCGTAATAATGGAAGCGCCCTTGCATGGCCAGTACTTCTTTCCCGCCCAATCTGCCGAACAGGAGGCAACCGGAGTGACCTTCGACCGTAGAAACTGGAAAATGCGGGATGTCGGCGTAGGAAAACTTCTCTACCACTTCGATTTCCTCCGCCAGGCGGCCGAGACCTGTGCCGAGCACGATGGCTACCGTGGGGTGAAGGGTGGTGTGGCTGCTAATCCACTGAGCAGCGGCTTGGATTTGTTGTAACATGGTCGGTAATGATTTGGCGCAACGTGGTGGCTTCGTCGAACAACACACGTGTCGCTATGGGTATGGCATTGATTTTTGATTGGACTTGCGGAGGAAGTTGCAGCAGTTCGAGACGGGTGGCATCCTTTTCGGTGGTGAAGAGGTAGGGATGTCGGTCGGCCAGTTGAATGATGGCTTCGCGATCGGCGGCTGTGAAGCGGTGATGATCAGAAAAAGCCAGGTGCTCGACGGCTACACCTGCCGCTTGCAGATGTTGAAGTAGGGGAGCGGGATGAGCGATTCCCGTGACGAGTCCCGCATCAGTGGTGGGGGGAAAAGCCGAATACTCGACGGTGCTGAAAAAAACGGCTTGATTGTCTCGGCACTTTAGCCGGGTGATGAATTGTTGTCGTTCACTTTCCGGAAGTGTGGGGGGGCATTTGGTGACGATGATCACGTCGGCTCGGCGTGCTCCGCGCGCCGCTTCACGTAACCTGCCCATAGGGAGGAGAAAATCGCGATCGAACGGTCGAGCGTATTCGGTGAGTAGAATGTTGAGCCCGGGTTTTACGTAACGATGTTGGTAAGCATCGTCAAGCACAATGGCTTCCGGTTGAGGACAGAGCTCCGTGAGGCACTTGATTCCCTTGACTCGATCTTCGCAAACTGCCGAAACATTGCCTTGCTGTTTGAAGCGTCGGAACATTTGTAGTGGCTCATCGCCAACAGATTCAGCGGAATCTCTGGCCGTGAGGAGACGAAAGCCGTGTGTTTTGCGACCATAACCTCTCGAAAGAACGGCAGTTTTGATGCCGGCGTCGAGTAGCCATCCTACGATCATTTCCACGTGTGGCGTTTTTCCCGTCCCACCGACGGCGAGATTGCCAACGCAAATTGTGGGAATGGCGAAGGTGTGTTCCTTGAGCCAGCCGCAGTCAAACAGGGCGTTGCGGCATCGCGTCACGCCGTCGTAGAGTAGGGCGAAAGGGAATAGGCATTGTTTCATCGGAAGGCCGGATAGAAGAAGAGGCGTGCTTGCAGATAGTTGCCACGATCCACATTTTGAATGAAATTCAGCGGTTCGTAGTAATCGCCGAGCACGAGTTTCATTTTCCGTTCGAAATAGTCGTCTTCTTGTTTCTCTTTGTTGAAACTTTCCATCCAGCTTTTGGGAGCCGGATAGCGCACCACAGCCGGATTTTTGGTTTGGGCGAGTTGTTCGGCCTTGAGAATGGCATCATTGAGGGTGCCAATTTTGTCTACCAATCCATTTTTCAGCGCCTGATTGCCGGTCCACACGCGGCCTTGCGCAATATGATCGACCGCTTCGGGAGTCATTTTGCGTCCGGCTGCCGTGCGTCCATCGGCCACGCGCTTCAAGAAGAGTGCGTAGCCGCGATTCACGTGGGCTTGCAGCGCTGCGCTTTCCGCGGCGTCGAAGGGGCGACTCAAAGTCCCGAAATCCGATGCCTTGTTGGTCTTGACGACGTCGAAACGCAAGCCGAGTTTGTCTTTGACCAAACCGGAAAAATCTGGAATCAAGCCAAAGATGCCGATAGACCCTGTGAGTGTCGTGGGTTCGGCCACAATATAATTGGCACCGCAAGACATGTAGTAGCCGCCGGAAGCTGCCATTCCTCCCATCGATACGACCACAGGCTTCTTTTTCTTGAGCAGTTGCACGGCACGCCACATTTGTTCGCTTGCATAGGCGCTGCCACCTCCGGAATTGATGCGGAGAACGACGGCTTTCACGTCTTTGTCATTGGCCAACTTGTCGAGATCTTCGACCACTCGGCTACCGATGATTTCGTCGCCTCCACCCATCAGCGCACCACTGCCGGCTACGTCGACAATATTGCCGGACGCGTAGTAAACGGCCACTTGATTATCGTCGTCGCCCGTGTCTTCAGCTTGTGAGGCGACAACTTCCGGACTCACAAACGTCACTTCCTTGTCGTTCATGCGCTTACGCAGTTCATCTCTCACCTGATCCACGTATGTCAAGTCGTCAACCAGCTTCAAACGCTTGTAGTCTGCGCCGTCGGCCAGCGTGATGTAGCGATCCGCATAGGCATTGAGGGAATCGGGGCTCAGTTTTCGCGAGGTGGCCACCGCAGTGCAGGTCTCCTTCCACAAGTCCGTGATCATACTCTCCACCTGTTCGCGGTTGGCCGGACTCATTTCTTTGAGAATGAAAGGTTCGACGGCACTTTTGTAGGTTCCTACTTTGAAAACCTGCGCCTTCACGCCCACTTTCTCCATGAGTCCCGTCCAAAACATCGGTTGCATGGCGATGCCGTGCCAATCTAACAAGCCCGACGGGTTGATGAGCACGCGGTCTCCCACGGAAGCGATGTAATAGGCTCCTTGTGTGTAGGAATCGGCGTAAGAAACAATGAATTTTCCGCTGCTTTTGAAGTCCACGAGTGCGCCGCGCAGTTCTTGCAGCGTGGCAAAGTCCGAAGACATCGTCCCGCCTTCAATGTAAATTCCTTTGATCCGCTTGTCGCTTTTTGCCGTTTTGATAGCATCGATCAGGACATCAAGTCCTTGCGAGGAAGCATTCGAGCGGCCGAGCAATTGATTCAGCGGACTGTCGGGCGTAGAACGGTCGACAACGGTTCCGGTCAACTCAATTCGCAGAATCGAATTGTCCGATACGGACTGCTTTTCGTCGCCGGTGGCCAGCATGACACAGAGCATCACGAAAAACATGAGGGTAGCAAATGCACCGACACTGCATATACCGACGATAACTGCGAGAACTTGCTTCAAAAAACTTTTCATCGTGGAGAATTAGGAGAGAAGATGACAAGCTGACTCTCACGGAGCCGCGATGTCAAGGTTTAATCCCCCAATGGGGGAGAGGCGGTTTTGACTTTTCCGTCGCCCTTGCGTGATGGGGCGAAAGGACTGTGCCGTAAAGTTTCGCTCGGCCGGAAGACCTATATATATACTGTGTGTCTCGCTGCCGGCCTTAGCGCATCACCAATTCGACAGGACAGTGGTCGCTGCCGAAAATCTCGTTGTGTATGCCCACCGATTCGAGGCGATCGTCCAAGCGCTTGGAGGTGATGAAATAATCGATGCGCCATCCAGCATTCTTCTCACGCGCTTTGAAACGGTAGCTCCACCAAGAATAGGCCCCTTCGAGGTCCGGATTGAAAAAACGGAACGTATCGGTGAATCCACTCTCGAGCAAACGAGTGAATTGGGCACGTTCTTCGTCGGTGAATCCCGCATTTTTGCGATTCGACTTCGGGTTCTTCAAGTCGATTTCGCGGTGTGCCACGTTCAAGTCGCCGCACATCACCACGGGTTTCTTCGCGTCGAGCGCCAAAAGATAGTCACGGAACGCGTCGTCCCACGTCATTCGGTAGTCCAAACGGCGCAAACCATCTTGCGAGTTGGGTACATAGGCCGTGACCAGATAGAAATCTTCAAATTCCAGCGTCACAGCGCGCCCTTCATGGTCGTGCTCGTCAATGCCCAGGCCGTAAGTGACACTGAGTGGGTGGATGCGTGTAAAAATCGCGGTTCCCGAATAGCCTTTCTTTTCGGCATAGTCCCAATAACTCTCGTAGCCTTCGAATTGAAGATCGATTTGCCCTTCTTGCAACTTGGTTTCCTGCAAGCAAAAACAGTCTGCGTCGAGTTGGGAGAAGGCTTCTTCAAAGCCTTTCTCGCGGCAAGCCCTGAGACCGTTGACGTTCCAAGATATAAATTTCATGTTATATTGTCGTGTCGTTTCGGATTTGGTAAAGTGCAAATATAAGGTTTTATTTTCGTCTGCCCGCGCTTTCAAAATCGAAATGCAACAGAATGTTCATTTTCATCGCTCCAACGGAGGAAATAACACCCGAGTCGCCGCGCAGTGAGGAGCCTATCGGAGAGACAATACCCTAATGGCTCTATCGGCATCCGACTTTTTGAGTAGGCTCCCGCTTAAACACAGCATACTGCTGACCATTTCAGAATAGCACAACCGGTGTGTCTTGATGATCAGCAGTTTTCTGTATCAGTTGTTCGGATTGAACAAACTCTTTCGGGGCCAATCAGGTTGATGATGGGGATTCTGCAGTAGTTCCAGCGAATCGAGATCCCTCGCTCCTTCATATTTCGCATCCAGGACTTGTCCGAAGAGATCATTCGGCGAAACAAAGTCGAACAAGGTCATACAAGAGCGCAACTTAAGGGTATCGACGCGGCCGAAAACCTCGAAGGGACTGAGCGATGTGTCGAGGAATGCCTGCGTGATGGCTCTGAGTCTGTCGCCTAAGACGGGGTCTGCGAGATAAGCCTTCGCTTCATCAGCACAGGTGATGCCGTAGAAGTGAGAATTGTAAGAACTACCGAATCCTCTCATCTGGGGGAAGATGAACCAAATCCAGTGTCCTGTCTTCTGTCCGCTCTGCACTTCTTCGAGCGCCCTCTCAAAAACTCCGCAGTCTTGCGCTTGTTTGAAGCGCTCTATGTTGTAGATGTCTTCCATAATTACGAGAATCTGTTTTTTTCATTGCGCCCGAAGAGGTACAGCGGGAACGTTTTGTCGCCTTGCTGTCACGATTTCCTTGATGTGAACCGGTTCCGGTCCGCAACCTCCTTACTTATCGAATGCCATCGCCTTGTCCGATGTTTTCACGCAGGCGAGTGAGATAGGCTTCCAGTTTTACTCCGTCTTTTTCAGCAATAATTGAACTGAGTTCAGCCAATTCGTTGCGAATCAGCTCCACTTGTTGCACAGTATGTGGGTTCCACAGGATCTCGCGCCGCAGCCCGTTGTCCTCTCCCAGCACACCACGCGCGATGGCCAGGTGGCG
>CAJPJR010000077.1 GCA_905369775.1 Prevotellaceae bacterium UBA1746 | reverse complement strand
ACTCCACTGACTTGTAGCGTCGTGGTCACATCTGTTTGTGGAGAGAAACTATAGGGTTGATCCGTTACGGTGAGCAGACGCGGATAGTTGATGGTGATATAGTCCAGCCGCGCGTGGTTGCCTTGGGTGGTAACCATGTTGATGGTGTTGGTACCGGGCAAAACGGAGTGTTCAAACACCGAAGTGTTGGCGCGGGCCGATTCGGTCAGGCTGTAATAGGAGCCGATGGCCGCGCGTCCGAGTTCTGCGCCGTTGAGTTTGAACTCGGCAGTGGTGGTCCCTGTTGCCGAAGAGGCCCCCCATGAGATTTCTATGGGCAGTGCGTCGGCAGAGGTGGTGTCCAGATCCGGAACGTCGAGTTTGAAGTTGCGCGAATTGCCTTGTGCAAAGTCATGACCATCGAAGAATCGGCGTCCTCCTTCGTAGAATCCGGCTTCGTCCTTGTCGAGCGTCACAGCATAGGGCACGGTGTTTCGAGTGGCTTGGCCGTTGGTCGCTACAGCGGGGAGCTGTTCGACGGTGAGCGGGGATTCACCTTCGGTGATGAAGTAGTAGGAATAAGCAGAATAGTTGTTTTGGCTGAGTGTCCAGCGTTTCCGGTAGTGATCGTACGTGCGGCGTGTGGTACCCTCGGCCCAGAAAAGTATCTTCCCGTCGTTGCGGAGCGTCGGCACCTCTGTCAGGTCGTCGGCTACGCGTTTCGAATCTATTGCCGCCGATTCTGCCCCGAAAGCAAGCACTTCGTTTTGTTGCAATCCGCCGTATCCGTATACTTTGACGCGCTCGGGAGAATTAAATCCCAGTTTTCGCAGAAAAGTTGGGGTGATTTGGTAAATTCCCTCCTGTTTTACGCGGATTTTCGCCCACTTTCCTTGAGCCAATACGGATTGTGTGGTCCATCTTTCCGCGGCGTCTGTTTGTCCGCGGGTGGCACGCGGAGCTGTATGGAGGGGCACTGCGCGAAGTTGGCAGGAAGTGACATACTTCCATTGTCCTTTGTGCCAAACAAAGGGGCAGAAGCTCACGGCAAGCACGGGTTTGCCGCGATCGGTGAACCGTGTTTGTCGGATGAGTGGCGAGGTGGGGGCACCGAGTTGGCGGCGGAGTGTGGAAACGAGGCTGCGTTCGGCCGAAGTCAGTGCGCGGTATTCCGGAAACAGGAGCTCGATGCGGTAAGTATCGGCGATTTGCTCAGGGCGCAGCTCTTGGGTGAAGACAGGTAGGCTGTCAACGACTGCACACTGTTGGGAAGTGATATGGTAGAAGGCTTGCTCGTCGGCCACAGCGGGGAGCGTGGTCAGGGAAGCCAGCAGGAGAAATGAGCGAAGGAGGGGCATAGTCGTAAGCTAATGGGAGAGCCGGGCAAATGTCTTCTTTATTTTGTCTTGAAAGAGAGGACACATTCGCCGTTCAAGTAAGTTTCCACGCGTTTTTCCGGGTGGATGAGCAGCTCTGCGGCCGGCGCTCCGAGCAATAGGAGGTCGCCGTTGCGGACGGTGTGGTAATTGCTGAGGTGGGCTATGAGATGATCGGCGTCAAACCGCAGGGCGCTTCCGTGTCCGTTCAGTTGTTCCTGTCCGTCGACGCTGAGTGAGAAGGAGCAGGCCGCCAATTGATCGCGGTCGATGGGGAGATAGCGACCTGTGGGCAGCGCGTTGTCGAATCCTTGTGTTGCGGCAAAGGACAGCTCGCTGTCGGCCGATTGACCGTTGGGGGCAAGGGGCACGGAAAAATGAGGGATGACGGTGGCTGCGTCGTAGTAGCGATGTGCAAAACGCTCGGAGATGCTGCGGCCGAGGCGGCAGATGCGCACCGCAAGGTAGAGACTTACCGATGCCGGATTGGCGAAATCGGGCAGGAAGAGGGGGCGCTCGTTGCGAAGTTGAGCCGTTTCGGGCAAAAAGTCGTAGCGCGGTGTGACTGTTTTGTCTATTAACGCAGAATCACCGTAATTATTGCGTACGATGATGATATTCATAAGATCGAGTTGGAGATCTCACGCCAAAAAGCTCCCCGACGCGATGAGCATCGCAGCCGGAGAGCTTCTGAGCATGTGGAGTGAGTTAGAATTGTGCGGACTTGGGGGTGCGTGGGAAGGGAATCACGTCGCGAATGTTCTGCATACCGGTGACGAAAAGCATGAGGCGCTCGAAACCGAGTCCGAAACCGGCGTGAGGACAGGTGCCGTATTTGCGGATGTCGAGGTACCACCAGATGTCTTTGTGGGGCACTCCCATTTCTTCTGCACGCGCCACGAGGGTGTCGTAGTCTTCTTCGCGGACAGAGCCGCCGATGATTTCACCGATTTGCGGGAAGAGGACGTCGGTGCCTTGCACCGTTTTGCCGTCTTCGTTGGTCTTCATGTAGAAAGACTTGATCTCTTTCGGATAATCGATCATGATGACGGGCTTTTTGAAGTGCTCTTCCACGAGATAACGCTCGTGCTCGGAGGCTAAATCGCAACCCCAATAGACGGGAAACTCGAATTTCTTGCCTTTGGCAATGGCTTCTTCGAGCAAACGAATGCCTTCAGTGTACGGCAAGCGTACGAATTCGGTGTCGATCACGGAGTGCAGCCGATCGAGCAAGGTGTTGTCGATCATCTTGTTGAGGAATTCGAGATCGTCTGCGCAATGTTCGAGGGCCCAGCGCACGCAGTGTTTGATGAAATCTTCTTCGAGATCCATCAATTCCGTGAGGTCCATGAAGGCTACTTCGGGCTCGATCATCCAGAACTCCGCAAGGTGGCGTGGGGTGTTGGAGTTTTCGGCGCGGAAGGTCGGACCGAAGGTGTAGATGGCACCGAGTGCTGTGGCGCCGAGTTCGCCTTCGAGCTGGCCGGATACGGTCAAACCGGTGCTTTCGCCGAAGAAGTCGTCGGAGTAATCGATTTTGCCGTCGGCATCCTTCTGCAAATCATAGAGATTCTTCGTGGTGACCTGGAACATTTGGCCGGCACCTTCGCAGTCGCTCGCGGTGATGATGGGACTGTGGAAGTAACAGAAACCGTGTTCGTGGAAGTAGGTGTGGATGGCCATCGACATTTGGTGGCGAATGCGGAAGACGGCGCCGAATGTGTTGGTGCGCAGACGCAAATGGGCGTGTTGACGCATGTATTCGAACGTCTGTCCCTTCTTCTGCATGGGGTAATCGCTGCCGCAAGTGCCGTACACTTCGATGCGGGTGGCTTGGATTTCGGCGGCTTGTCCCGCACCTTGACTTTCTACCAGCGTGCCTTCAACGCAAAGGCACGAGCCGGTGGTGATGAGTTTGAGCAGTTCGGCATCAAACTTCTCAACGTCGGCCACGATTTGTACGTTTTTGATGGTCGATCCGTCGTTGAGGGCGATGAAGCTTACGCTTTTGCTGCCGCGGCGGGTGCGTACCCAGCCTTTCACGCAGACTTCGGCACCGAAATCTGTGCGTTGCAGCAGCTCCTTTATCTTCGTTCTTTTCATTGTTGGGAGGTTATTCAAATGAACCCATGCGCAACATGCGCACTTCTTCCTCGGTGAGGAAGCGCCAGTCGCCGCGTTTTACGTTCTTCTTGGTGAGACCGGCAAAATAGACGCGGTCCAATTTGATGACGTTGTAGCCGAGAGCGGCAAAGATGCGGCGTACGATGCGGTTTTTGCCGGAGTGAATTTCAATGCCCACTTGTTTGCGATCGGTTTCGCTGGCATAATCTACTGCATCGGCGCGGATGTCACCGTCTTCGAGCGTGACGCCTTCGGCGATTTGGCGAAGATCGGCGGCGGTCACGTTGCGATCAAGATAGACATGGTAGATCTTTTTCTTCATGAACTTCGGATGCGTGAGCTTCGAAGCCATTTCGCCGTCGTTGGTGAGGAGCAATACGCCGGTTGTGTTGCGGTCTAAGCGACCAACGGGGTAGATGCGTTCCATGCACGCGTTGCGAACGAGATCCATCACGGTCTTTCTGTTTTGAGGATCTTCGCTGGTGGTGACATAGCCCTTGGGTTTGTTGAGCAAGACGTAGATCTTTTTCTCAGCTTTCACCTGTTGGTCATGGAAAAGGATCGTGTCTGTGCGCAATACCTTGTGGCCTAATTCCGTAATGATCTCTCCATTCACCGAAACCACGCCGGCTTGGATGTATTTGTCGGCATCGCGACGCGAGCAGACGCCGGCATTGGCGAGAAACTTGTTGAGGCGAATGGGTTGGTTGGGATCATAGGCCTCTTCTTTGTAGTCAATGCGCTGTTTGCCGGGATTGAATCGTTTGGGGTTGGGCTTGCGGAATCCGCCGCTTTGGGGGCCGCGATTGTATCCGCCTTGATTCGAGCGGTTGTATCCGCCATTTCCGTAACCGCCGGCATTGTTGCCGCCGGCGTAGCGGGGACGCGGCGTGTAACCACCGCGCTGTTGGTCGTAACTGCCCTGATAGTTGCCACCTTCGTAGCCTTCTTGTTGGCGATAATTGCCGCCGGCGCGGCGGAAGCCTTCGGAGGGGCGACGAAAAGTGCCACCTTGGCGGTCGTAGCCGCCACTGTTTTGTCGATATCCGCCTTGGCGGTCGTAACCGCCGGCGCGATTATTGTAACTTCCCTGGTGGGATGAATTGCTATTGCTGTAACCGTTTTGGCGATCATAGCCGCCATTGCGGTTGTTTTCGTGGGTTCCGCGATTGCCATACGAGGCACGTTCTCCACTATGGTTGCGAGTGAAGCGTGGACGCGGGGTGCGGCCGCCGTTGTGTCCTCCGTTAGACGAAGAATAGCCGTCGCGGCGGGCTCCGTCAGCATGTTGTTGATCGAAATCGCTCATGTTTCTTGTTTGTTTGTAGGGTAAGGTCGTGTAATTAAATAGGAGTCGGCCTCACGGCCAACGGGGAGTGGATTCAAATGCCGGTGTAGTTGCTCGGGTTGATGCGGTGCAGTTCGGCTTTGATCGCGTCGCTGACGTTCAATTCATCGATGAAATCCGAGATACTTTGTTCCGTGATGGCGGCATTTGTGCGGGTTAGCGCTTTGAGCGCTTCGTAGGGATGGGGATAACCTTCGCGGCGCAAAATCGTTTGGATGGCTTCTGCGCAAACGGCCCAATTGTTTTCGAGATCGTGACGCAATGTTTCTTCGCGCAGCAGGAGTTTTCCGAGGCCTTTGAGGGTGGACGCAAAAGCGATGAGGGCGTGTCCCATCGGAACTCCGATGTTGCGAATCACAGTCGAGTCGGTGAGATCGCGTTGCAGGCGGCTGATCGGCAATTTTGTGCTCAGATGGTCCAAAATCGCGTTGGCGATGCCGAGATTGCCTTCGGAATTTTCGAAGTCAATGGGGTTTACTTTGTGCGGCATGGCACTTGAGCCCACTTCGCCCGCCTTGATTTGCTGTTTGAAGTACTCCATCGACACATATTGCCAGAAGTCGCGATCCAAATCGATGAGAATCGTATGAATGCGGCGCATGGCATCGAATACTGCGGCCAGGTTGTCGTAGTTACTAATCTGTGTGGTGAAGCGTTCGCGGGTGAGTCCGAGACGTTCACTGACGAAACGATCGCCGAAGGCCGCCCAATCGTGTTCGGGATAGGCTACATGGTGCGCATTATAGTTGCCTGTTGCGCCGCCGAACTTGGCAGAAATCGGACAAGCACGGAGCTGTGCCAACTGTTGTTGGAGCCGATAGACGAAAACGCGCACCTCTTTGCCCAAACGCGTGGGAGAAGCCGGTTGGCCGTGGGTCTTGGCGAGCATCGGCACGGTGTCCCACTCGTCGGCACGCGCTTCAAGGGCGCCGATCACGCTTTCCAGCATCGGAACATACACGTTTTCGAGGCTATCTTTGAGCATGAGAGGGAAAGCCGTGTTGTTGATGTCTTGTGACGTGAGACCGAAGTGCACAAACTCCTTGTATTCCTCCAAACCACCGATGGCATCAAATTGTTCTTTGATGAAATATTCAATCGCCTTGACGTCGTGATTCGTTACACTCTCGATGTCTTTTATACGTTGTGCGTCGTTTTCTGTGAAATCGGTGTAGAGACGGCGCAAACGTGTGAAGAGGCTGTGATCGAACGCGGAGAGTTGGGGTAAAGGCAGCTCGCAAAGTGCGATGAAATACTCGATTTCTACGCGTACGCGGTATTTCATCAACGCGTATTCGGAAAAATAAGGTGCCAGTGCTTCCGTTTTTCCACGATAGCGTCCGTCAATGGGCGAAACGGCGGTGAGGATGTCTAATTCCATGGGGGGAGGGGGAGTTGGTTGGGGGGATTATAAGGTAGCGGGCGGGCGCTTAGCGTAGCCGCCAGCGATGTTTCACGTAGACGAACGAGAGGAGGATCTCCTCGTGCGTATTGTTCTTATAGTTTACGCGTATGAAGGCATTGACCTGACGGCGATCTGCCGAAGGCGAAAGGCGCAACACGCGGGCATCGCGCGTGCCGCCGGTCATCAGTGCCTTGCGATAGGCATGCGTGCGAAGCAAGTCGGCCATTTGTCGGCGATGGGCATCCGGCACGCTGTCACAAGAAGCCATTTCGGCCACGTAGGCCGGGTATTGTGCGGAGAGATAGAGATCGTAGACGCGTTGCACTTGACCGGTGGTCAAGGCCGGCGGTTCGGAAGCGGGGGGAGGTGTGCTCGGTTTGCAGCCGAAGAGCAAAAGAACAAGTAGGCAACCGGTGCACAGCATCCGGCGAGAGGAAAAAATCACTTTTGGCGAATGAAAATGTTGATCGGGCAGCCGGAGAAGTTCCAGCGCTCGCGAATCTTGTTTTCGAGGAAACGCTTGTAAGGGTCGCGTACGTACTGCGGGAGATTGGCGTAAAACACGAAAGTTGGGATCTGCGTGTCACGAATCTGGGCGCAATACTTGATCTTGATGTATTTTCCTTTGATCGAGGGGGGCGGATAGGCCTCGATGAGGGGGAGCATCTCTTCGTTGAGGGCCGACGTGCCGACGTGGCGCTTGCGGTTGAGATAAACCTCCTTGGCGGTTTCGAGCACCTTGAAGATGCGTTGTTTTGTCAGCGCCGAGCCGAAAATGATGGGGAAGTCGGAGAAGGGCGCCATGCGTTCTCGGATGGTATTTTCGAAGTGGGAGATGACCTGCTGGTTCTTTTCTTCGACGGTGTCCCATTTGTTGACTACCACCACAAGACTCTTGTTGTTGCGTTGCACCAATTGGAAGATGTTCAGGTCCTGGCTTTCGATACCGCGGGTGGCGTCGATGAGCAGAATGCAGACATCGGAGTTTTCGATGGCGCGAATGGAACGCATCACGCTGTAGAATTCCAAGTCCTCCGTCACCTTGTTCTTTTTACGGATGCCGGCGGTGTCCACAAGGTAGAAATCGAATCCGAACTTGTCGTATTTGGTAAGGATCGAATCGCGTGTGGTGCCTGCAATGTCGGTGACAATGTGACGATCTTCGCCGATGAAGGCGTTGATGAGGGAGCTTTTCCCGGCATTCGGGCGGCCGACAACCGAAAAGCGGGGGATGTTGGCGTCGCCCTCGTCGATTTGGTCGGCCGGTAGCTTTTCGAGGATGAGGTCGAGCAGATCGCCGGTGCCGCTCCCCGTGGCAGCCGATATGCAGTAGGGATCTCCCAAACCGAGTGCGTAGAATTCGGCGGCACCGTAGCGGTCTTCGTTTTGGTCTGTCTTATTGGCGCAGAGAATCACCGGCGTTTTCGCGCGGCGCAAGATTTGTGCAACCTGGGTGTCGAGATCTGTGATTCCATTCTGTACGTCTACGACGAAAAGAATGAGGTCTGCTTCTTCGGTAGCGAGGGCTACTTGTTTGCGGATCTCTTCTTCGAAGATGTCGTCGGAGTTGACAACCCATCCGCCGGTGTCTACGAGCGAAAACTCACGCGTTCCCCATTCGCACTTGCCGTATTGGCGATCGCGCGTTGTCCCGGCTTCGTCGCTGACGATGGCTTGGCGGGTTCCGGTGAGTCGGTTGAAAAGTGTGGACTTCCCTACATTGGGGCGTCCCACGATGGCTACTAAGTTAGACATGCGTTATAACGTTCTAGTGGTGAGGGGAACGAGCACAGCCTCACGGCTTCTCTGTTCTGAAATATCTGCAAATATAATGATTTTCGGGCGAAGGACAAAGCTTTCCCTCATAAATGATGAGATGCAGGGATGTTTTGTGTTCGTTGGGTGGAAGTTGGGCGTTATGTGTGAAATGTTTTTCGTAAACTCTGTTGGTTTCTGTCTTGTTGATTGTACGTATTGTTTGAAATGATCCGGATGGCGATGAACTTGTGGGGTATTTCCTCTTTTTCTTGGCTGCTTCTAACGTGTGGCGGGAGAGGTGAAATAGAAAATGGGGGACTTTTTTGCTATTCCTCCCCGTTTTTCTGAAATAGCCGGGAAGTTTTGAGAGAAAGTCTCGTAGTTGAGGTGTGAATCTTCAGGAAGAGGGCGAGAATGCGCTTCCGGATGGGGAAAATGTTAGGTCTTTATGTCGATCATTGGGAAGAGTGGATCTGTTTGTCGTTAAATCGGATTGCGCATAGGCGATAAGGGGAGGACAACCGAGGTTTTTGTGCTGAAAAGGTAGGAATATTGAGCAACATGTGGCGTTTGGGGGCACGCGGTGGGAGTGGTTGCACGATTCCTGTAACGTGTGCGCGGTGATCTCCCAAAAATGTCGTATCTTCGCATCGTTTATCC
>CAJPJR010000076.1 GCA_905369775.1 Prevotellaceae bacterium UBA1746 | reverse complement strand
GGCTATATGTTCAGCAATCAACCCTACGACCGCATTCCCGGACAATGGGGCGGGGTGGTCTTCACTGCAAAAAGCCGTGACAATGTCCTGGACCATTGCGAGATCCATAGTGGAGATTTTGGTATACGTTGCGACTCTTCGTCTGTTGATTTCCAGAAACTTATATTGCGCAATTCTCTGATCCATAATGTCGGTGGAGATGGGCTGTATGCCCGTCAATGCGCGGTGAATGTAGGCAACAGCCAGATCACAAATGCAGCCGGAGACTGCGTGCGTCTTGTCGGCGGGCGCAACGAATTTGTCCATTGCACCATCGGCCAATTCTATGCCCTGGCGGGGGATCGCGGTGTCGCGCTGCATTTCAGTAATTACGGGAAGGGAAGCCGTGCCCCTCTGGAACGAGCGTCGTTTGTCAACTGCATCATCAGTGGATACAACAACGATGATCTCTTGAGAGAGTCTTCTACGCGTTACAAGAACGATGCTTTCAACTATGATTTCTCGCATTGCTTGCTCAATACGCCCAAACCGACCAAGGGCGAACACTTCCGTAACTGCTTGTTTGAGGAGGATTCACCCGAAAAGCGCCGCCAAGCCGGGAATTTCAACCCGAGTTTCGATTTGCAGAAGTTGCTGTTTGTCTTTACCCTCGACGCCAAATCAGCAGCTGTCGGGAAGGCAGATTTCGCAGTGACGCAACAGACTTTCCCTTTCGACCGTAACGGAAAATCGCAAACGAAAGGCGGTAAGTCAGATATGGGATGTTATCGGCACGTTGAGCCCTGATACTCCTTATTTATATAGTGCAATTCGGTGACACAAGCATTTCCCGTCGGTCTATGCTGCAACTACGGTGTTAATCCGTTGCGATCTCTTTTCACCTCAATCACGATCTTATTGTTATGCCACAACCTTCTTCTCGCGCACCTAAGCGCAAAAAGGCAGACGCTCCGGTGCAAGACAGCTTCGGGCGTTTGCAGCCTCAGGAATTAGACTTCGAGCGCGTGGTGCTCGGCGCCCTGCTGCTGGAAAAAGACGCCTATTCGCAGGTGAGTGAGATTCTCAAACCGGAAAGCTTCTACGATCCGCGTCACCAGTTGATCTTCGAAGCAATTCGTCGGTTGAATATAGAGCAAAAGCCACTCGACTTGCTCACCGTCAGCGAGCAATTGCGGCAGACCAACCATTTTGAAGAAGCCGGAGGCCCCGTTTATCTGGCACAACTGACGCAAGGGGTCGTCTCGGCCGCCCATATCGAATACCATGCCCGCATCATTGCGCAAAAGGCCACGGCACGCGACCTCATTCGCTACACCAGTGGAGTGCAAGAGAAGGCTTTTGATCCGACGCAGGATATTGATGAGCTGATGCAGCAGGCGGAAGGCGAGTTGTTCGAACTCTCTCAGCTCAACATGAAGAAGGATTACAGCCAGATTGATCCGATCATCAATGATGCCTACGACATGTTGCACAAGGCGGCGGAGCGTTCTGACGGTATGTCGGGTATTGCGTCAGGGTACCGCGACTTGGACAAAATGACGTCCGGATGGCAAAACTCTGATTTGGTGATTCTTGCAGCACGTCCGGCCATGGGAAAAACAGCCTTCGCATTGTCTATGGCGAAGAACATAGCGGTGGAACAAGGCATCCCCGTTGCGTTGTTTTCTCTCGAAATGTCGAACGTGCAATTGGTCAATCGTGTGATTTCAAACACCTGTGAGATCGAAGGTACGAAGATCAAAAGTGGACAACTCGAGCCGCACGAGTGGGCGCAGCTGGACAGTAAAATTAAAGATCTCTATGGCAAGCCGTTGTTTGTCGACGACACGCCGGCGCTTTCTGTCTTTGAATTGCGCACGAAAGCACGTCGTCTTGTGAGAGAGCACGGAGTGAAACTCATCATGATCGACTATCTGCAGCTGATGAACGCTTCGGGCATGAACTTCGGTAGCCGTCAAGAAGAAGTATCTACCATCAGTCGTTCGCTCAAGGGACTGGCCAAAGAGTTGAACATCCCGATTCTCGCACTCTCACAGTTGAATCGTGGTGTGGAAAATCGCCCCGGAGCCGGTGGAGCGGACGACCACCGACCGCAGCTTTCCGACTTGCGTGAATCCGGTGCCATCGAGCAGGATGCCGATATGGTGCTTTTTATCCACCGTCCGGAGTATTACCGCATCTACCGAGATGAGAATGGCAACGACCTGCGTGGCAAGGCCATGATTATCATTGCAAAGCACAGAAATGGTGCTGTCGGCGATGTGTTGTTGACGTTCAAAGGGAAATATACCCGCTTTGAGAATATGGACGAAAACAGCTCATTCCCGCTCCCCGGCACAACGGATAGCGGAGGTCTCCCTCCGATGGGAGGAGGCCCGATCACAGATGCTGACTTCGCGCCGCTGCCCGGAGACAGCATGACGCCTTTCCCACCGGGAGAGGGGAGTGTGGTGCCGTTCTAAGGGAGTCGCGTCCAGAGTAAATGCCGGTTACAAGATGCTGCTTGCGATGATCGAAGGGATACAAGCTAAGCGTTTAACGAATAATGCAGGGCTTGATTCGCTT
The DNA here is from genome assembly GCA_905369775.1 of Prevotellaceae bacterium UBA1746. GTDB lineage: Bacteria > Bacteroidota > Bacteroidia > Bacteroidales > Bacteroidaceae > Alloprevotella. Next base: position 6,468 of record CAJPJR010000076.1, on the reverse strand, counting down.
ATTTGCAGCGGAAATTGTAAATTTGCCGACAAGCAAACAACAAACAAACTTTGCCATAACACAGTATGGAAAATAAAGAACTCATTGCACAGTGCACAGCTACAGCTCAGCAGTGGATTGACTCTCCGCTCTACGATGCAGAGACGAAAAAGGCCGTGAAGGCTATGATTGAAGCGGAAGACAAAACCCCGCTTGTCGATGCTTTCTATCGCACGTTGGAATTTGGAACGGGAGGACTCCGTGGCATCATGGGACCCGGTACCAATCGTATGAACGTTTATGTTGTAGGAGCTGCAACACAAGGACTTGCCAACTATCTGCTTAAGAATTTCGCCGATCGTAAGGAGATTTCCGTCGTGGTAGGGCACGATTGCCGCAACAACAGTCGTTTGTTTGCAGAAACGGTGGCCAACGTCTTCTCCGCCAACGGGATCAAGGTCTATCTTTTCGACGATTTGCGTCCCACCCCTGAGGTTTCTTTCGCCATTCGTCACTTCGGCTGCCAGTCGGGCGTGAACATCACGGCCAGCCACAACCCGCGCGAATACAATGGCTACAAGGCTTATTGGGACGATGGCGCACAAGTATTGGCGCCCCACGACAAAGGCATCATCGACGAAGTGAACAAAGTATCGCTTGCCGATGTAAAGTTTGAGGGAAATCCGGCACTGATTCAATCGATTGGTAAGGAAGTGGATGACCTCTACCTTAGCGAGGTGCACAAACTGAGTATCGATCCTGAAGTCATTCGCCGACAGAAAGATCTGTGCATTGTCTACACGCCGCTTCACGGAGCTGGTCGTGTATTGGTACCCGCTTCGCTCAAACTCTGGGGATTCGAGAACGTGCACACCGTACCCGAACAGATGGTAAAGGACGGCAACTTCCCCACAGTCGTATCTCCCAATCCTGAGAATGGCGAAGCCTTGACACTTGCGCTCAATCTGGCCAAGAAATTGAATGCCGATATTGTGATGGCGTCCGATCCCGACGCCGACCGCGTAGGCATGGCTTGCAAAGACAATGAAGGAGAATGGGTACTCATCGATGGTAACCAGACGTGCATGATCTTCTTGTACTATATCATCAAGAACCGCATCGCCATGGGCAAGATGAAGGGAGATGAATATATCGTGAAGACGATCGTCACCACGGAGCTCATCAAGGCCATCGCCGACAAGAACCACATCAAAATGTACGATGTGTACACTGGTTTCAAATGGATCGCTCGCACGATTCGTCTGCTTGAAGGCAAAGAAACTTACATCGGCGGTGGTGAAGAGAGCTACGGTTTCATGGGACAAGACATTGTGCGCGACAAAGATGCCGTGTCTGCCTGCTCCCTGCTTGCAGAAATCTGTGCATGGGCAAAGGATCAGGGCAAGACCCTCTTCGATGTGCTCATGGACATCTACCTCGAATATGGTTTCTCGCTGAACCACACAATCAATGTCGTGAAGCCCGGTAAGAGCGGAGCTGACGAAATCAAAGCCATGATGGACAACTTCCGTACGCATGCTCCGAAAGAAATCGCCGGTTCGCCTGTAGTCTGCACCAAGGACTACGAGACGCTCAAAGCCACCGACGCTGAAGGACACACAACGGATCTCGACTTCCCCACTACGAGCAACGTACTGCAATGGTTCACTGCCGACGGTACGAAAATCAGTGTCCGTCCTTCCGGCACGGAACCCAAGATTAAATTCTATATTGAAGTACGCGGAGAGATGGAATGCCCGAAATGCTACAAGGCGGTTCGCGCCGAGGCTCTCCAAAAAGTGGAGGCCGTGAAGAAGAGTCTCGGACTCTAATCCGACGATCACTTTCCGAAAAGGCAGCATCTACCTCCCCTGGAGACGATGCTGCCTTTTCTTCTACATATCATCTTATGAATAAGTGGTTTATATTCTACCAGTCAGAGCTGATTCTAACCGATACGAATGAGATTCCTACGGGAGAACAACCTCCGATCGCGTTAGAACCGTGGAACAGAAGACAAGTGTTGCCCTCTCTCGATGGCGCAACATGCGTCGCCGTGGAGATCGATCATCCGCTCAGTTCCGATGTGGGATTAAAACAGATGGGACTGCGACAAACCTTCGATCACTTGTCGTCTGCTGATTACCGAATGGCGGGGAAAGCGCGCGAATTACTTTACTGGAACAGCCGTACGCGCTATTGTGGTTCATGTGGAGCACCCTTAGAAGAACATACCGAGATCTCAAAGAAATGCCCGCAATGCCAGCGCGAGTATTGGCCTTCGCCCAGTCCGGCTGTCATCATACTCATCGAGCGCCGTGCACCCGGCGACAATCGCGACGATGATGAAGTGCTGTTGGTGCAAGCCCGTAATTTTTCCGGCGACTATTATGGTTTGGTGGCCGGCTTTTGTGAGACCGGAGAGACACTCGAAGAGAGTGCGCGCAGAGAAATTATGGAAGAAACGGGCCTTCTGGTCAAAAACCTCCGCTACTGCGCATCTCAGCCCTGGCCTTATCCCTCGGTGCTTATGGTAGGATATGTGGCAACATATGAAAGCGGAGAACTTTCTTTGCAGCGTTCGGAATTGCGCAAAGGACAGTGGTTCAAGCGCAAGGCGCTTCCACAAATTCCCGGGAAAGTGAGTCTGGCACGGCAATTGATCGATCGCTGGATCGAGCAGAAGCTGTGAAGACCGGAGGCAATTTGTGGGGGACATACAAAAAAATGCGACTCTCTCTTTGCGGTATGCAGAGAAACGATTAACTTTGCTATCGCAAGCTATAGAGACAGCGGTGCAGAAAAGTGCACCACACGATCATACTCATAGGCTGTGTCGGTTCGATTGGGATACTCATCAATTCTTTTCTAAACACCGAGAAGGCTCTTCGCCCGATGGCGTGCCGATGCTGCGCTTTCAATGCAGCGTGGAAGTCGGATTACAAAGGACGACGGAGCACTCAAATCCTTTCTACTCGGAGTTTCATCATCAACACCGGCACAGCCCTTTTTATATCCTATCGCTATGGTGCTCACCCCCATGCAAGAAGCCGCACACGCGGCTATTCGACAACGTGAAAGCGTCTTGCTTCTATCTCCCACAGGTAGCGGTAAGACGCTGGCCTATTTATTGCCGCTCATCGAACGCGTTGAAGAAAAAATAGACACGTTGCAAGCCGTTGTGGTCGTCCCCGGGCGAGAACTCGCCATGCAGGTCGAACGCGTGCTTCGTGAGCAATCAACCGTTGTTCGTGCCATGGCACTATACGGTGGACGCCCCGCGATGGAAGAGCATCGCCGCTTGCGCGAGTTGCGACCCCATGTCGTGATTGCCACTCCCGGGCGTTTGCTCGATCATATCGACAAAGGCAACCTCGAACTCTCCGGCGTTCGCCTGCTGGTGATCGACGAGTATGACAAGTGTTGGGAGTTTGGCTTCCGCGAGGAGATGGCGCGCATTGCAGAAAGTCTGCGTCGCGTGCCGCAAGTCGTCATCGCTTCCGCCACGCCCTTCCACGAGGAAAACGAGGAAGAAAGCGGCGCACCGAAACTGCTGATCAATCGAGACTACCATGTCATCGATTTTCTGCACGAAACATCGGCTTTGCATGAGCGCTTACGAATTTACGCCGTTCCTTCGCCGGAAAAAGACAAACTACAGACGCTCGCCCGTCTGCTTTCCAAGAAAGGCACCGCACAAACCATCGTTTTTGTGGCGCATCGTGAAAGTGCAGACAGAGTAGGGCTGTATTTGCGCAGCGAACGCTTTACCGCCGTGGTCTATCACGGAGGCATGGAACAAGATGCGCGCGAACGTGCGCTCTTTCGCTTCCGTTCCGGCGCCGCGAATGTATTGGTCAGCACCGATCTCGCGGCACGAGGTTTGGACATTCCCGAAGTCGGTGCCGTGGTCCACTATCATCTGCCGACCGACGAAGCCACGTTTGCGCACCGTTCTGGCCGTACTGCGCGCTGGAAATCAGTGGGAGAGGCTTTTCTGATTGTAGGTCCCGAGGAAACGACTCCCGATTTCGTAGAACTTTCAGGCAACGAAGAAGTGAACCATGTATCGGTTCGCCCCGCTGCTCCCCTTTGGGCGGTCTTATACATCGGGCGCGGTAAGCGCGATAAGCTCTCGAAAGCCGACATCGTTGGTTTCCTTTGCAAGAAAGGGGGACTCCGATCGGCACAAATCGGTCATATTGAATTGGCTGCCCACACCGCCTATGTGGCCGTTGAGCGCAAGGCGCTGGCTGCCCTGCTCAAACAGGTCGCGGGAGAGAAAATCAAGGGAATGAAAACCATTATAGAGGAAATGAGACAATGAAAATAAGCCTTTCTGATGCCACTTTGCGGCAAGCCGCCGAGCGCGGTGTGGATGCCTTTTTGCAAACGGTGGTCGATGCCATTGCAGAACAAGCCGGAGGAAACCTCACTGCAGACGCGCTCACACAATTGTCGCCCGATCAAATCACTTTGTGGGCTTACGTCATTTTGCGTGATGAACTCTGTGACGGCGGATTCATCCAACTCATCCACAACGGTTATGGGCCTTTCTTCTTCCTCAACCCCTTCGCCAAAGCCATGCGCCTTTGGGGATTGAAAGATTTTTCTAAGTTGCTCTATCGTGCTCGCGAACTTTACGAACTGCATGCCGAAGCGCTCACACAGCCCTGCACAGACGAGGAGTTTATGGCACTCTATGAGCAGTTTCCCGAATTCGACGACCTCGACGACGCCTTTATGGAACGAGAAGAAGAATTTACCAACGGCGTCGCTCATTATTTAGACGAACATCTCACAGACTTTATCGACATCACTCATGGCTAAGAAAAACGGCGGCAAAAACAAACCGCAGCGCGTGCGCATCAAGAACAAGCGCGCCACCTTCGACTACGAGGTGATCGACAAGTTTATGGCGGGCATCGTATTGACCGGCACAGAGATCAAAAGCATCCGTGACGGTAAAGCCTCGTTGGTCGATACCTTTTGTTTCATCCACGACGGAGAAATCTGGGTGAAAAACATGTACATCGCCGAGTATGCGTGCGGAACCTACAATAATCACGCCACGCGCCGGGATCGTAAACTCCTGCTCAACAAGAAAGAAATTCGTTCGTTGCAAAACGATACGCTCACCCCCGGATACACCATCGTTCCGCTCGTGTTGTTCATCGACGACAACGGACGTGCCAAACTCGATATCGCCCTCTGCCGCGGTAAGAAAGAATACGACAAGCGCGCCAGCATCCGTGATCGCGATGATAAGCGCGAACTCGATCGCTTCATCAAGCGATTCTGAAGACGAAGCACGTTCTGGATTCAAAAGGAAATAAAATTGCCCGTTCTCAATGTAGAGAGTGGGTCGTAAGTCAAACTACTGTTGCAACGAAATAGGCTCGTCGTTGTACAGGTAAGATTTTTCGAGCTATAACAATTAATACTATGGGTGTATTAAAATTGTCTGTTATTGAGGAGCAAAACAAGCTGTTCAAAAACAAACTCAGGGTGTCTTCTAAGAAGGGCAATCCTTATCGCGTAGGTAACTGCTCATGCCCTTGCGAGTGCTTTATCAAAGAAGGCGAAGGTGTTATGTATGATGATATTGCAGCAACAGCTAGCTGGAATATTGATTAAAAACTCAATCATCCTTTGGGAAGGTCATATTTTCTTATGACCTTCCCACTTTCTACAAGATGGAACCAATCGTATTCAAAACAGCATCAGGAAACTCCTACCTATATAGCCCATTGGTAAAGGCCTTAATGCCTATTGCACGCAATGATTATGAGCATTTTAAATCAGGTGCAATGGACAATGATTTTTTGTTGTTACTAAGAGATAGGGGCTATTTGGATAATTACTTCGCTCCCTTAGATGGAAGAATTTCTAGGGAGACCATAGAACAAGCATTAATACAATTACCCCAGATCGTATTTGAAACGACTACAAACTGTAACCTGAGCTGTAGCTATTGCTGTTATGGTGAAGGGTATGATACATTTGATAGCAGAAGAACCCAAATGGGGAGTTTGTCATTTCAAACGGCAAAGTGTGTGATTGATTATTTCGTAAAAATCTTCGCTCGAGTTCCTGTTTCAAATGCTCCTAAAGAACCATTTGCTATAAGTTTTTATGGAGGAGAACCTTTGTTGAATTTTGATGTTGTACAGCAAATCGTGCAATATGCGGAATCCGTTACTTTCAATAATAGAGATTTGTTTTTCACCATGACAACGAATGGGGTATTGTTAGCAAAATATGCAGACTTTCTGGCGCATCATAAATTTAAAATGCTGATTAGTCTTGACGGCAATGTATACCATGATTCATATAGGGTAAAGCACAACGGTAGTGCTTCTTTTGGCATTGTGATGGCAAATTTAGAGCAAGTGAAGGTAAAGCATCCTCAATGGTTTTCTACCTTCCGATTTAATGCTGTTTATACCGATCGAAGTGACGTTGGTGAGGTTGTTAGATGGTTTAGGG
>CAJPJR010000075.1 GCA_905369775.1 Prevotellaceae bacterium UBA1746 | reverse complement strand
CTGTGCTAGGTGGTGGTTGTCAGGGTGGGGTGCGTAATCTAAGTTTCGCGAGCGAGGCGTCGCCAATCGGCGATGCCTTCTGGCAGCCGGGAGAGGAGGGGGAGGGTTGCGTCGAGGGTTGTGGGCGCGCCGCTCAGGCGATTGAGCAGGAAGCCGTCGGTGTCCATCCGGTTGTGGAGGTGCGAAAAGGCGTAGCGCGCACCCGGCACAAAGTGTTTGCCCACGGGCCATTGCAGTTCCAGCCTCGAACCCAATTGGGTGTTGCCGGTCGCATTGTCACGGTAGCGGTGAAGCAGGTGGGGCAAGTTGTTCGCTTGGGGGCGGAAATAGTGGTAGCCGTCGAGCGAGAAGTTGTCGGACGTTGTTTCTTCGTGCGTCACATCCGTTTGCCAAGTGAGGTTAGCCCCTTGGGAGTTGAGTTTTTGATTGACGGTGAGCAGTTGGTCGACGTGCCCGAGCGTGTTTTCGCCTTGTCCGACCGACCGCGTGCGGGTCACGGCACCGAACATCGCGGCACGCAGCAGGTTCGGGGCGAAAACCGAATCGAGCGGGGCATATCCCGCGTTGAAGGGGTTGGCGTTCCACGTCGCGCCGCGCCCGTTGTTGTCCGAAGTGGTGCGCGAGCGCCATGCGTTATTTTGATAGAACACGTAGGTCGTCGCCGTCGGTCGCCACGTCACAAAGAGGTGACCCGCCACGCGCGTCTCGTGTGAGTGGGGGTGCTCTTCGGTCGCGTTGTAACTGCTGCCGCCGCTGAGCATCGTTTCCAATTCCGTGTAGCGGGTGTTGCGCCGCGTGTTGTTGTTATAGTCGCCCGTGGCCTCGATCTTCAGATAGCCCGCGGCGTTCTCGTCGCTCTTGTTGCGCCAAAACAAGGTGCCGCCCGGCGAGTGGAAGGCATTCTTACCGGAGCGATAGACGTTGAAGGAGCTGATCGATCCGTCGCCGTTGTACCAGAGTTCTTGGTTCGTGTTGTTGGCATTGCCGAAGAGCGACACGCGATAGCGGTCGGTGAAGGTGTTGGCATAGCCTCGGGCGCTATAGAGGTCGGGCGTGCCGCCCGAGAGGTCGGCTTGCCCCGTCCACGTGCCCATGTATTTCTTGCGGAGCACCACATTGACCACCTGCTCGCGCGAACCGTCGTCGAGTCCCGTCACGCGCGCCAGTTCGCCGCGTTGCTCATAGGCTTTCACACTCTTGACGATGTAGGCCGGCAGGGCTTCGAGCGCCATCGAGGGGTCGTTGCGCGAAAAGTCGAAACCGTTCACCAGCAGCCGATCCACGGGCTTGCCCATGTAGTAGAGCTTCTTCTGCCGAATCTCCATGCCGGGCAGTTTCTTGAGCGCATCGCCGAGGTTGGCGCCGTCTTTGAGTTTCACGGCGTCGAGGTCGTAGATGACGGTGTCTTTGCGGGTGATGAAGAGCAGGCGCGTGGTTTTCACCGTGGCTTCGCGCAGCGCGTGCGTCTTCGTGCTGTCGGTGTGCACGGAGTCGGCTGTGAGCAGCGGGGTGGGGGACTTCGAATGGGCTTGGACGCCGAAGCTGAGCAGGACGCCCCAAACCGTGAACGCAATTCTCAGTAGCATTTTCATGGTTGGGTCTGATTGATAAGTGGATGTGTGATTACGACCGCAAATATATTACTTTTCGTTGAAAAATTACCCCCCCCTCCTTTTTTTTGTGAAGGCACCCGTTTTTTTCTCCCATGGGGGCTTTGTTTGCCGCCGTGTCGACTCGAAATGCGTTCGTGCCGGTGGAGAAAAACGGGGAGAAAATTCGCGAAAACCGGGGGCTAAGGGTAGAAACCACCCCACTTTTTCCGAAAAACTACAGCGAAGCGCGAAGAAGAAAAACACCTTTCGACGAGTTTTCGACCCCGAAAAGGGGTTAGCTCAAAATAAAGCACTAAATTTGCGGCGCAAAAGAAATATACTACACACAGATAATCTCATGATCAAATCTCAGGACATCAAGAAAGGGGTTTGCATCCGCATGGACGGCAAACTCTATTTCTGCATCGACTTCCTCCACGTGAAACCCGGTAAGGGCAACACCATCATGCGCACCACCCTCAAGGACGTAGTGAGCGGCCGCGTGATCGAAAAGCGTTTCAACATCGGCGAAGCGCTCGAAGACGTACGCGTGGAACGTCGCCCCTACCAGTACCTCTATCAGGAAGGTGAAGACTACCTCTTCATGAACCAAGAAACTTTCGACCAAGTGCCCATCGCCCACGATCTCATCACCGGTGTGGACTACATGAAGGAAGGCGACGTGGTGACGGTGTTCAGCGATGCCTCGACCGAGACGATTCTCTACGCCGAAATGCCCATCAAGGTGGTGCTCCGCATCGACTACACCGAGCCCGGTCTCCGCGGCGACACGGCAACCAACACGCTCAAGGACGCCACCCTCGAAACCGGCGCCAAAATCCGTGTGCCCCTCTTCATCGAAACCGGCGAACTCGTGGAAGTCGACACCCGCGACGGCTCCTACCAGAACCGCGTCAAGGCCTAAACCGCAGACCATCCACTGCAGAAAACATCTACGCTCGGCATGCTCGAAAGGCATGCCGAGATTTTTTTTGAGAAAGACCCACCAAGTGAAAATTTCGCAACCCCCGCTTGCAGAAGCGCGGCGAAAGTTGTACTTTTACGTCGTGTAACCCCAAAAATGCGCCCCATGACGCCCATTCAACTCATCGCTCGGCGGTTGAACCTCCGCGAAAAACAAGTAGAACAAACCATTGCTCTCCTCGACGAAGGAGCCACTATTCCCTTCATCTCCCGCTATCGCAAAGAAGCCACCGGCGGAATGGACGAAGTGGCCGTGGCCGCCGTGGCCGAACAGCACCGGCAGCTCGACGAACTGCAACATCGAAAAGCCTTCGTCATCGAAACGATCGAGGCACAGGGTGCACTCACCGACGAATTGCGCAAGCGCATTGACGAGAGTTGGGATCCCACGGAAGTCGAAGACATCTACCTGCCTTTCAAGCCCAAACGCCGCACCCGAGCGCAGATGGCGCGCGAAAAAGGACTCGAACCGCTCGCACAGCGCCTGCTCTTGCGACCCCAAGACGACCCCGAACTCGCAGCCGAAAGCTTCCTCAACGACGAGGTCGACACGCCGGAGGCGGCTTTGCAGGGAGCACGCGACATCATCGCCGAACAAATCAGCGAAGACGAGCAGTCACGTCAAACCCTACGCCATATTTATACGCGCGAGGCGGTGATCACCTCAAAGGCCGTGAAGGGAAAAGCCGACACCCCCGAGGCCGCCAAATACCGCGACTACTTCGATTGGAGCGAACCCCTCAAGCGCTGCACTTCCCACCGTCTGCTGGCCATGCGGCGAGGCGAAAGCGAGGGCGTGTTGCGTGTCACCATCACCCCCGCCGACGACGATCGCGCCACCGAGCAAGTGGCGCGCCGCTATGTCAAGCCCGGCACGCGCGCGGCCGAACAACTCGAACTGGCGGCTACCGACGCTTACAAGCGGCTGCTCCGCCCGAGCATCGAAACTGAGTTTGCGGCCACAAGCAAGGAGCAGGCCGACGAAGAGGCCATTCGCGTTTTCGCCACCAATCTCAAGCAATTGCTCCTCGCACCGCCCCTCGGGCAGCGTCGCATCATGGGCATCGACCCCGGTTTCCGCACAGGGTGCAAAGTGGTGTGTCTTGATGCGCAGGGCGCCTTGCTCCACAACGAAACCATTTATCCCCACCCGCCGAAAAACGAAACCGTGCGCGCCGAACAGGCTTTGCGCCGCCTGCTCAAAGACTACGCCGTCGAGGCCGTGGCCATCGGCAACGGCACCGCGGGACGCGAAACCGAAGAATTGGTGCGCGCCTTGCACGTCGAGGGCGTGGAAATCTTCCTCGTGAGCGAGGACGGCGCCTCGGTCTATTCGGCCTCGGCCACGGCGCGTGAGGAATTTCCCGACTACGATGTCACCGTTCGCGGAGCCGTTTCCATCGGACGCCGACTCGCCGACCCCTTGGCCGAATTGGTGAAAATCGATCCCAAGGCCATCGGCGTGGGACAATATCAGCACGACGTCGATGCCGGCGCACTCAAACGCTCGCTGGATCAGACTGTCGAGAGTTGTGTGAATGCCGTGGGCGTGAATCTCAACACCGCTTCGGCCCACTTGCTCACCTATGTGAGTGGACTCGGCGCGGCGCTGGCCAAAAAAATCGTGGAATATCGCACTGCGCACGGCCCCTTCGGCTCCCGCCGCGACTTGCTCAAGGTGCCGCGGCTCGGCGCAAAGGCTTTCGAACAGTGCGCGGGCTTCCTGCGCATCGTCGACGGGCGCGATCCGCTCGACAACACCGCCGTGCACCCCGAGCGCTACGACATCGTGCAGCGCATGGCCGCCGATGCCGGCATGGACGTGCCGGCACTCATTGCCGACCCCGAAGCGCGCCGACGCCTGGACCTCAAACGCTACTGCACGGCAGAGGTCGGACTGCCCACCCTCACCGACATCTTGGCCGAACTCGACAAACCCGGACGCGACCCGCGCGGCAAAGCCGAGGTCTTCTCCTTCGAAGAAAGCATCCATTCCATCGACGATCTGCAAATCGGCATGATCCTGCCCGGCGTGGTCACCAACGTCACCAACTTCGGCGCCTTTGTCGACCTTGGCATCAAGGTCAAAGGTTTGGTACACGTCTCGCAACTGGCCGACCGCTTCGTGCGCGATCCCAATGAGGTGGTGCGGGTGCAACAACAAGTGCGCGTGCGGGTGCTCGAAATCGACGAAGCCCGCGGACGCATCGCACTCTCCATGAAAAACGTGGAATGAACAACCCATGTCCCGACGACCCGTATTATATAGTTGCCTATGACCGACGAACACTACATGCGGCGCGCCCTCGATGAGGCCCGCGCCGCGGCCCAACGAGGCGAAGTGCCGGTGGGCGCCGTGGTGGTGTGCAGAGACTCCATCATCGCCCGTGGACACAACCTCACCGAAACGCTCAACGACGTCACCGCACACGCCGAGATGCAGGCCGTGACCGCGGCGGCCGGACACCTGGGAGGGAAGTATCTCAACGAGTGCACGCTCTACGTCACGGTCGAACCCTGCGTGATGTGTGCCGGCGCACTCGGCTGGTCGCAAATTGCGCGCGTGGTCTACGGAGCCGCCGATCCCAAACGCGGATTCAGCGTCTTCGCCCCGCAGGCTTTGCACCCCAAAACGCAAGTCACCGCGGGCGTGCTCGCCGACGAATGCGGAGCGCTGATGAGCGAGTTTTTCAAACGCAGAAGATGAAGCCGCTCTCGCTCCATCGCCACTGATGCACCTGACCATGGCTCTTCACAACGAACTGGGGCGGGCCGGCGAAAACGCCGCCTGTCAATATCTCATCGAACGCGACTACCACATCGTGGAGCGCAACTGGCGTTGCCACCCCTTGGAAGTCGACATCATTGCCGACGATTGGGGCGAACTCGTCTTCGTGGAGGTCAAAACCCGCAGTGACGACCGTTGGGAAGACCCCGCTGCCGCGGTCGACCGCTACAAGCAGGAGAGCCTCTCCCTGGCCGCCATCGCTTACATCCGTCGCCGCCGATTGGGCAACATCCCCTTTCGGTTCGACATCATTACCCTCGTCGGCAGCGAGCCGCCCTTCTGCATTCGTCATTACATCGACGCTTTCTCCCTCTGTCCGCCGCGCAATGCCCCCACCGACCATGAACCCGACCACCGCTTCTTCTGAACTTCCTGCCCATTGGCATCGGCGCCACTTCGATGAGGTGACTTCCACCATGCAACTCCTGCACACCGATCGGCTCGCCGACGGAGAAGTGCAGCTCGTCACGGCCGATTTCCAGACCCGCGGCCACGGACAAGTGAACACCGTGTGGGAAAGTGCGCGTGCCGAGAACCTCACCTTCAGTTTCGCTTTCCGCCCCCGGCAGGTCGCGGCCGCCGAGCAGTTTCTGCTTTCCGAAATCGCCTGTCTGGCCGTGGCGCACACACTCGATGCTTACACCGAAGGCATCAGCGTGAAGTGGCCCAACGACGTCTATCACCGCGATCGCAAAATTTGCGGCATGCTCCTGACCCACACCCTCCATGGGGCGCAAATCGCCGATACCCTCGTCGGTATCGGTCTCAATCTCAATCAAAAACGTTTCGAGGGCGACGCGCCGAATCCCGTTTCGCTCCGGCAAATCATCGGGCGCTCCGTCGACCGCGAGCAGGTGCTGTGTGATTTCGTCCGCCGCTTCGACCTGCTCTTGCGGGGCATCACGCAGCCTGACCCCGAAAGCCGACTTGCTCGGCGTAGAGCGCTGCACGGCGAATACCTGCGGCGGCTCTATCATCGCGAGGCGGCCTATGATTACGTCGATGTGGCGAGTGGCCGACGCTTCTCGGCCCACATTGTCGACGTGGCCCCCTCCGGCGAAATCACACTGCAAACGGCCGACGGTGCCCTCCGTCACTATTATTTCAAAGAGGTGCGCTTCGTCGTTCCTCCTTCCCCTGTTTCTTCTCCCGTCGCCCATGTCTGAGCATCGTGCCATCCTGCGCATCGCCGTCCCTTCCATTCTTTCCAACATCACTGTCCCGCTGCTCGGGTGGGTAGACACGGCCATCGCCGGCCACCTCGGTTCGGCCGATTTTCTTGCGGCCATCGCCATCGCGAGTGCCCTCTTTTCTGTCACTTATTCCCTTTTCAATTTCCTCCGCATGGGCACCGGCGGACTCACGGCGCAGGCCTTCGGAGCCGAACGCCGCGACGAAACGGCGCTTTTGCTCCTGAGGGGGTTGGCCATCGCCGGCACCATCGGCACCCTCCTCCTCGTTTTTCAAACGCCCCTCCTGCACGTGGGGCTTTCGTTCATGACGGCAACGCCGGCCGTCGTCGCACACGCCGCCACCTACTTTCGGGTGCTCATTTGGGGCGCGCCGGCCATGCTCAGTCTCTATGTGCTCAATGGCTGGTTGCTCGGCATGCAAGATGCGCGCACACCACTGTTCATCGCCGTCGTGCAAAACCTGCTCAACGTCGCGTCGAGCCTGTTTTTTGTCCACGTTTGCGGATTCGGACTGGCCGGAGTGGCCGGCGGCACCCTCCTTTCGCAGTGGGTGGGACTCGCCTTGGCACTCTGTTTCGCCCTCCGTTTGCTCCATGGCCAAGCGGTGAAACTGCGCTTCGCCGCGGCCTTCCGCTCGATCGAGGCCTGGCGATCGTTCTTCACCGTCAATGTGTTCATCTTCCTCCGCACGCTCTGCCTCGTCACGGTCATGTTCTCCTTCACGGCCTTCGGTAGTCAGCGCGGTCCGACCTTACTTTCGGCCAATGCCGTCTTGCTCCAATTCTTCACCCTCGTGAGCTATGTCATGGATGGCTTCGCCTACGCCGGCGAATCGGTGGGCGGTCACCTCGTCGGGGCGGGCAGCGTGGGGCGTTTCCGTCGCTTGGTCGGCGCCCTCTTCCTTTGGGGCACGGGGCTCTCTCTCCTTTTTGCACTGGCCTATGCCTTGGGCGGAACGGCGCTCATTGCACTCTTCACCGACGACGTCGCGGTGCGCCGAGCTGCCGAAACCTTCCTGCCCTATGCCGTCGCCATTCCGCCGATCAGCATGGCAGGCTTTCTGCTCGACGGTCTTTTTGTGGGCACCACCGCCACTTCGGGCATGCTCATCGGCGTGGCGGCCGCGGCCGCGGGATTTTTTACCGTCCACACCCTCTTGCCCGCCACCTTGGGCAACCACGCCCTGTGGATCGCCTTCCTCACTTACCTCGCCTTGCGCGGCATCGTTCAGGGACTCCAGCTGCCCGGCATTGTCCGCCGCAGCTTCGCCCTCACAGCGCAAACCGCTCGCCGCTGAGGCCTTCTCTTTGCCACAAATCATCCATTCATCATATGAAATTCAAACGCATTCTCCTCAAACTCAGCGGCGAAAGCCTCATGGGTGCCCAAGGACACGGCATCGACACCCAACGTCTCAACGAATACGCCACCCAGATTCGCGAAATCCGCGACATGGGCGTGCAGGTCGGCATCGTCATCGGAGGTGGCAACATCTTTCGCGGACTCAGCGGCGCCGGCAAGGGATTCGATCGCGTGAAAGGCGACCAAATGGGCATGTGCGCCACCGTCATCAACAGCCTTGCGCTCTCTTCGGCGCTCGGCGCACAAGGGGTGCCCAACCGCGTGCTCACGGCCATCCGCATGGAACCTATCGGCGAATTTTACTCCAAATGGAAGGCCATCGAAGCGCTCGAACGCGGGGAGGTGGTCATCATGAGTGCCGGAACGGGCAATCCCTATTTCACCACCGACACCGGTTCTTCGCTACGCGGCATCGAGATCGAAGCCGATGTCATGCTCAAAGGCACCCGCGTCGACGGGGTTTACACGGCCGATCCTGAGAAAGATCCCACGGCTACGAAATTCGACGAAATCACCTACGACGAAGTGTTGCAGCGTGGATTGAAAGTGATGGACGTCACGGCGACCGCCATGTGCCGCGAGAATCATTTCCCCATCTATGTCTTCAATATGGATGTGCTCGGCAACTTGCGCCGTGTACTGGAAGGCGAACCCATCGGCACGTACGTGCACGATTGAAAAGCGTCGTCATCCTGACGCCGATCCCATTTTCGGAGCGCCGCGCGCGAGACTCAATGGAGCCTTGCATGTGGTGCTTCTTTTCGCTCCGAATGCAAGGCTTTTTGTCCTCGCGCGTACGCGCGCGCCTCAGGAGGTTTTCGTTTTTTGCCTTCACCTCTTCACCGGTATGTCGCAAATGGTTGTGGCACAGCGTGTAAGGGGTGAAGGTTTTTTGTTTTTAGGTTCACGGTGGTGATGGTGGGGTTCACCGCGGTGATTAGATGAAGTTTACGGTGGATGAAATCGGGGTTTTTGTGTTAAAGTATTGATTATGAGGTGATTGAGTTTTTGGTGAAGGCTTTTTCTTGTTTTCCTTCACACCTAACGCGTTGGTGCACAGTAGATTACGAGGTGTGGTGAAGCGGTGAAGGTTATAAACGAAAACCTCCTGACGTGCGGGGATGTGCGGGCGTACGCGTACGCGCGTAGTGCGCGAGGGTGCGCGCGTTCGTGCGTTAATTGGGGAGGGAGATGGAAAAGTGGGGAGGAATGAGAAAGAAAG
>CAJPJR010000074.1 GCA_905369775.1 Prevotellaceae bacterium UBA1746 | reverse complement strand
ATCTCCACCTTTGAAGTGTCAAAATTGGAGAGATCGAGCGCTGTCAAAGATTCGCAACGAGAGAACATCCCGTTCATATCCGTCACATTTGAAGTGTCAAAGTTGGAGAGGTCGAGAGTTCTCAAAGATTCGCAACCCGCGAACATCCCGTCCATCATCTCCACCTTTGAAGTGTCAAAATTGGAGAGATCGAGCGCTGTCAAAGATTTGCAACTCCCGAACATCCAATGCATATACGTCCCCTTTGAAGTGTCAAAGGTGGAGAGGTCGAGCGCAGTCAAAGATTGGCAACCCGCGAACATCCAGCCCATACTCTTCACCTTTGAAGTGTCAAAGCTGGAGAGGTCGAGCGAAGTCAAAGATTCGCAACCCGCGAACATCCCGTTCATATCCGTCACCTTTGCAGTGTCAAAGTTGGAGAGGTCGAGCGAAGTCAAAGATTCGCAACCAAAGAACATCCCGTCCATCTTCTCCACCTTTGCAGTGTCAAAGTTGGATAGGTCGAGCGCAGTCAAAGATTCGCAAAGACGGAACATCTTCGACATGTCCGACACCTTTGCAGTGTCAAAGCTGGAGAGGTCGAGCGCCGTCAAAGATTCGCAATATGAGAACATCCAGCCCATATTCTCCACCTTTGAAGTGTCAAAACTGGAGAGGTCGAGCGCAGTCAAAGATTCGCAATAAAAGAACATCATCTTCATATCCCTTACCTCCGTGGTGTTGAGGTGTTCAAGACCTTCGATACTTTTAAGCGGATAGAGATTTGTAAACCATCTTGCCGTGGTGGTGGGGCGAAAATCACGGAACGAAGCATCAAAGACAACAGTGAGAACGGTGGTATTGGGAGATCCCCAATTAGCAGTCCAAGCCGGGTTACCGTAATCGTCCTTCGTATCCCTTATTCCCCACGTTGTGCCGTCGCGTTCGGCACGGAGGGTGTCGTAATAGAAGGTGAGGGTCTTTTGGTCTTCACTGAGGTGTACGTAGGCTTCGGGAGTGGTGGTCATGAGGAAAAGGGGATGTGTAGGTGGTGAAATGTCGGGAAGATGTGTTTTTATCCTTCTCTTTTGAGGGGTTATCTTAGCAGAGGTTTTTCATGCGCAAATATAAATAATTATTGCCGTCCGGGAAAAGTATTACACGGCAAAAAATTAGTCTATTCTTTTGAAGAACCCAGCCGTAGAGTCAACCGGCAAGTGCAAAATTAGGCTATTCATTTGAAGGACTCTGCTTTTGGTGTTTCAAACTTTAGTTTTAGTCCGGGTCTACTGTTGATTTTCTTCTGTATACTCGCAATACGTATCTATGATCAGAAGCGACTCTCTTGAAGAAGCCCCCAAGAGAGATCTCAACAACACCACCTCCTTCACTCCCCCTATTGCGCACGCGTATACGCGCGCGTCCGGCGTTTTTCGTTTTTTGCCTTCACCTCTTCACCCATGTAGGATAATCAACTGATGTACAAGACTTTGCGGGTGAAGGCTTCACCCCACACTTCCCTTCACCGGTGAAGGACTAAAAAGCACTCAACCTTCACACACAACCAACTATAGATCAGCCCATTAGTGGTGAATGTGAAGGGTGAAGGCAAGTATTTCAAAGTCGCTGAGTGCGCGATGCGCGGGCGCGTGTCCGCTCCGGCACACCTGCACGCGTGAGGAAAAACACCGGGAGCGACGAGCGAAAAACAAACACGCGACTTTCGTCAAAATAAGGAGGGAGGTTTTCCTCAGAAGCAGAGGAGAATCGAAAGAAAGTCCACAACTTTTCTCACGCATCTCCTCCATCTCATTTTTCAACCCATTTTCTTTCAATAAAATCATGCTTATTCGAAAGAAAACTTTTATCTTTGCACTTGACAAAACACAACCCTCCCTTCTTCTCGCCGCACTGCGGTGTCTATATAGCGCGAAAGGCCGGGCGCCTCCCATGCCTCAACGCAAACGATCTTTGACTTACCGAAAACAATGATGCCCATTTCCGATTTATCGGCCTCAAACCGGCACACCGTTTCACAAAGTGTGCAACATCGGTTGTCTCCTTTCATTTCCACCACATTGTGCGCCAAGTGTTCCAAAAGAAATTCGTATTTTTGCCCCAAACAGAATATACGCATCCCCACCCTTTGCAGGCAGCCCTCGCTTGAGTTTCAAGCCCGCGCCGCACGCATCGCAGAGGGCGGGCCCAGACACACAACGACAGCATGAATATCCTCG
The DNA here is from genome assembly GCA_905369775.1 of Prevotellaceae bacterium UBA1746. Taxonomy (GTDB): domain Bacteria; phylum Bacteroidota; class Bacteroidia; order Bacteroidales; family Bacteroidaceae; genus Alloprevotella. Next base: position 6,972 of record CAJPJR010000074.1, on the reverse strand, counting down.
AACTCAGCGAACAAGAGATCGCACGCCGCAATTCGCTTTCCGAACTTCGCGCGCTGGGCATTGACCCCTACCCCGCAGCCGAATACCCCACCAACGCCTTCAGCGACGAAATCATTGCCAACTTTAAGGACGACGACGCGCCCCGCGAGGTGTGCATCGCCGGCCGTATGATGGGACGCCGCGTGATGGGCAAGGCTTCGTTCCTCGAACTGCTCGACTCTCGCGGCCGCATTCAGGTCTACATCACCCGCGACGACATCTGCCCCGAAGAGGACAAGACGCTCTACAACAGCGTGGTGAAAAAGCTCCTCGACCTCGGCGACTTCGTGGGTGTGAAGGGCTTCGTGTTCCGCACGAAGACCGGCGAGGTGTCGGTACACGCTCGCGAAATCACCGTGTTGGCCAAGAGCCTCAAGCCGCTCCCCACCCCCAAAGAAAAGGACGGCGTGATCTACGACGCCTTTGAGGATCCCGAACTGCGCTACCGCCGTCGTTACGTCGACCTGATCGTCAATCCGCAGGTGAAGGACACGTTCTACAAGCGTGCCAAGGCCGTCAGCACCCTCCGCGCCATCCTCGACGAAGCGGGCTACACGGAAGTGGAAACCCCCACGCTCCAAAACATCCCCGGCGGTGCTTCGGCGCGCCCCTTCATCACGCACTTCAATGCGCTCAACCAACAGATGTACTGCCGTATTGCCACGGAACTCTACCTCAAGCGCTTGATCGTGGGCGGCTTCGAAGGCGTGTACGAAATCGGCAAGAACTTCCGCAACGAAGGCATGGACCGCACGCACAACCCCGAGTTCACCTGCATGGAACTCTACGTGCAGTATAAGGACTACAATTGGATGATGGACTTCACCGAGCGCATGCTCGAACGCATCTGCACCGCCGTGAACGGTTCGCCCGAAACGGTGGTCGACGGCAAGACCATCAGTTTCAAAGCCCCCTATCGTCGCCTGCCCATTCTCGACGCCATCAAGGAGCAAACTGGCTATGATTTGAGCGAAATGAACGAGGAAGAAATTCGCGGCGTGGCTCAAAAGCTCGGCATCGAGGTCGATGAGAGTATGGGAAAGGGCAAGTTGATCGACGAAATCTTCGGCGAAACCTGCGAAGGCAAGTTCATCCAGCCCACCTTCATCACCGACTATCCCGTGGAAATGTCCCCGCTCACGAAGATGCACCGCAGCAAACCCGGTCTGACCGAGCGTTTCGAGTTGATGGTCAACGGCAAGGAATTGGCCAACGCCTACTCCGAGCTCAACGACCCCATCGACCAAGAAGAGCGTTTCGTCGATCAGATGCGTCTGGCCGACAAGGGCGACGACGAAGCGATGATCATCGACCAAGACTTCCTCCGCGCGCTCCAATACGGCATGCCCCCCACCTCGGGCATCGGCATCGGCATCGACCGCCTCGTGATGTTGCTCACCGGCCAAACGGCCATTCAGGAAGTGCTCTTCTTCCCGCAGATGAAGCCCGAGAAACTTCCCGCCAAGGACAAGGCCGAAGCCTATGTGCCCTACGGTATTCCCGCCGATTTGGTACCCGTGCTTCAGAAAGTGGGTTACTATTTGGTGCAAGACCTCCGCGGCGCCAACCCGCAGAAGGTACAACAACAAATCGGGGAAGTGCTCAAAAAATATCAGCTTGACCTCGCCAAGCCTTCGGTGGCCGACATCGCCGCTTGGGTGGAAGCCCTCGGCGAATAAGCCCACCAACGACACAGCATGCGGGGTGTCCGTCGGACGGACACCCCATTTTCTCATCGTTCAAACTCCGTCTCATGCCCGGTTTTAGTTCCTTTTTTGGATTCGGCGGGTCCGACAACGAACAGCGCGCCTCGGGTTCCTTTCCCGGGGCGGTTGCCATCATCGGCAGCGGTTCGTGGGCAACGGCCGTCGCCAAGATCATGCTCGAAAGCGTACCGGAGATCTGGTGGTACGTTCGCCGCGATGAAACCATCGAAGAGTTTCGTCGCTACGAGCACAACCCCACTTATCTCACGACCGTGCGCTTCCCGATGGATCGCATCCACTTCACTTCCGACATCAACGAAGTGGCACGCGAGGCCGACACGCTCATTTTCGTCACGCCCTCACCCTACCTCAAAGCCCAACTCAAGCGCTTGAAGGTGAAGCTCCACGACAAAGTGATCATGACGGCCATCAAAGGCATCGTCCCCGACGAAAACGTGGTGTGCACGGAATATTTCCGCACAGCCTTCGGCGTGCCCGAAGACAACCTGATGGTGCTGGGTGGGCCGAGCCACGCCGAGGAGGTGGCGCTCGACCGCCTGACCTACCTCACCGTGGGGTGCAATAATATAGAACGCGCGCGCGTGATGGCCGATCTCGTGGCCAATCACTATGTGAAGACGACCGTTTCGGCCGATGTGATCGGCATCGAATACGCCGCGGTGCTCAAAAACGTCTACGCCATCGTCGCGGGCATCTGCTCGGGGCTGCAATATGGCGACAACTTCCTGTCGGTGCTCCTCTCGAGCGCCGTGCAAGAAATGAATCGTTTCCTCAGCGCCGTCTATCCGCTCGAACGCAACGTCTACGACAGCGCCTACCTCGGCGACCTGCTCGTCACCAGCTACTCCAACTTCTCGCGCAACCGCGTCTTCGGCCAAATGATCGGTCGCGGCTACAGCGTGAAGAGCGCACAAATGGAGATGGAAATGATCGCCGAAGGCTACTACGGCGTGAAGTGCATGAAGTTCATCAACCGCCGCTACCACGTGAACATGCCCATCCTCGACGCCGTCTACAACATCCTCTACGAACGCGTCGCGCCTCCCCTCGAAATCAAACTCCTCACCGATTCGCTCCGTTGATCGCCGCTCTATCGGTTTTCCTCCCCCTCCACAACATAGACACAATCACTTAACATGGCTTTCAACATCCCCAAAAGCGAAAAACCGCGCGTCGTCATTGTCGGCGGCGGTTTTGGCGGTCTCAAACTGGCCAACCGCCTCAAAGGTTCCGGTTTCCAAGTCGTACTCGTCGACCGCAACAACTACCATCAGTTCCCCCCGCTCATCTACCAAGTAGCCTCCGCGGGCATCGAACCGAGCAGCATCGCTTTCCCCTTCCGCAAGATCTTCCAGCGTCGAGAGGACTTCTACTTCCGCCTCGCCGAGGTGCGCAGCGTTTTCCCCGAACAGAAAATCCTGCAAACCTCCATCGGCAAAATCCACTACGACTATCTGGTTTTCGCCGCCGGCACCACCACCAACTTCTTCGGCAACAAGAATGTGGCGGAAAACGCCATCCCGATGAAGAACGTGAGCGAAGCCATGGGCTTGCGCAACGCCCTGCTCGAGAACTTCGAACGCGCCCTCACCTGCTCGTCTGAAACCGAGCGTCAGGAGCTGCTCAACGTCGTCATTGTCGGCGGCGGCGCCACGGGTGTGGAAGTGGCCGGCGCCCTGTCGGAGATGAAAAACTACGTCCTGCCCAAGGACTATCCCGACATGCCCGCCAGCCTGATGAACATCTACCTCATCGAAGCCGGTCCTCGTCTGTTGGGCGCCATGAGCGAAGAAACCTCCGCCCACGTCAAGAAGTTCCTCCAGGGCATGGGCGTCAACGTCCTGCTCAACAAGATGGTCACTGACTACTCCGACCACCGCGTGCAACTCAAAGACGGCACGCAAATCGCCACCCGCACCTTCATTTGGGTGAGTGGTGTGGCCGCCGAAAGCGTCGGTAACCTCTCGGCCGACCACCTCGGACGCGGACGCCGCATCATCGTCGACAAATACAATCGCGTCGAAGGCCTCGACGGCGTCTATGCCATCGGCGACCAGTGCATCATGCCCGAAGGCGATCCCAAATGGCCGGGTGGACACCCGCAGCTGGCACAAGTCGCCATTCAGCAGGGCCAACTTCTCGCGCGCAACCTCAAAGCCACCCTCAAAGGCAAACCCCTCAAACCCTTCCGCTACAAGAATCTCGGCACCATGGCCACCGTGGGTCGCAACCGCGCCGTCGCCGAATTCAGCTCCATGAAGATGGCCGGTTTCTTCGCCTGGCTCATGTGGCTCATCGTCCACCTGCGCAGCATCCTCGGCATCCGCAACAAGACGGTCGTGCTCTTCAACTGGATCTGGAACTATTTCTCCTACGCCCAGTCCCTGCGCCTCATCGTCTACGCCCGCAAAGCCAAAGAAGTCATCGACCGCCAGGCCCGTTTGGCCTCTCAACACTGGGGCCGCGACCTGCAAAGCGAAGGCATCGACGCCGAAGAGCACACCCCTGCCGCTCCTTCCTCCCCCACTCCGTCCACGCAAGCTCCGCAGGCCTGAACACGCTGCGCATCGCTGCGACAATCTCCTAACTCCCTATGGCTCAACCCACCTCCTCTTCCCCCCGCCGCGCCCTCGTGGTGCTCAGCGGCGGACAGGACTCCACCACCTGTCTCTTTTGGGCACTGCAACGTTTCGACGAAGTGTGCGCCCTGGGCTTCACCTACGGACAGAAACACACCCACGAGGTAGACATCGCCGCCGAAATCTGCGCCGAACAGCACGTGCACTATGAAGTGATGGACGTGCCTCTCCTCGGCCAACTCGGCAGCAACTCCCTCACCGACACTACCCTCGAGATGGACGCCGACAAACCCGCCGGCGGCCCGCCCAACACCTTCGTGCCCGGGCGCAATCTCTTCTTCCTCAGCATCGCCGCCGTCTATGCGCGTGAGCGCGGCATCTTCGATCTCGTCACCGGCGTGGGACAAACCGACTTCTCGGGCTACCCCGACTGCCGCGACAACTTCATCAAGAGCCTCAACGTCACGCTCAATCTGGCCATGGACGAACAGTTCCGCATCCACACCCCGCTCATGTGGCTCGACAAAGCGCAGACCTGGGCCCTGGCCGACCGTCTCGGCGTGCTCGATCTCATCCGCACGCGCACCCTCACTTGCTACAACGGTGTGGTGGGCGACGGTTGCGGACACTGCCCCGCGTGCAAACTGCGCCGCGAGGGGCTCGAACTCTATTTGCAATCCAAACAATAACTCCTCCTTTCCCCTATGTCCACCCGCGAAACTGAAGGCTTGCAGCACCTCGGCAGCCAAGGCACACAATATCCCGACGACTACGCCCCCGAAGTGCTCGAGACCTTCGTCAACAAGCACCCCGACAACGACTATTGGGTGCGCTTCAACTGCCCGGAGTTCACCTCCCTCTGCCCCATCACCGGTCAACCCGACTTTGCCGAGATTCGCATCTCCTACATTCCCGGCGAACGCATGGTGGAGAGCAAGAGCCTGAAACTCTACCTCTTCTCCTTCCGCAACCACGGCGACTTCCATGAAGACTGTGTCAATGTCATCATGAAAGACCTCGTGCGCCTCATGCAACCCAAATACATCGAGGTCACCGGTCTCTTCACCCCCCGCGGCGGCATCAGCATCTTCCCCTATGCCAACTACGGCCGCCCCGGCACCAAATACGAAGCCCTGGCCGACGAACGCCTCCGCCGTCACGACATGTAAACAAAACTCGTCTCGATGAACAACTTCCGCAATTTGCTCCAATGGATCTGGCACTATCGCTTCCCCGCCGTGTTCCTCCTTTTCTTCATTTTTGCAGGCTTTCTGGGCGACTTCAGTTTCTACCAGTACTGGTCGCTGAAACGACAAAATGCCGAACTGAGCGAACGCATCGCGCAGTACCACAAGGAATACGACAGCGACTCGCGCGAACTGCATCTCCTCGAGACGTCCGAAGAGGCAGTTGAGAAGGTGGCTCGCGTGAATTTGCTCATGAAAAACGAAAACGAAGACGTCTACGTCGTCGTCGAGGAATGAGCCACTCGGGCTCGTGCGTTTGTCGCCCGGCCCGCTCTCGCTCTTTCGCAGACACAGCGATGCAGCGATAGGCACCGGCCACGACCAAGCGCCGGGCTTTGCGCACTCCGCACGCACCGCGCATCTCACTCTTCCCTTTTCTCCATTCGGTTCTCCCCGTTTCGTTCCCCACATGAAACCACTCTCTCGACTGCAATCCCTCGCTTTCACCCTCGGCGGCCTGCTCTTGCTGGTGGGCGCCCTGCTCCCCATGGTACCGTCGCTCTCAGACTTCGCCCCCTACGTGTTTTGCGCCGGTGCGCTCCTCTTCGGCACGCTCCAACTGGTGCAACGCTACGAAGGGCGCAACGTCACGGTGCGCCGCCTGCGCCGCCAACAAATGCTCGGCGCCTGCCTACTCATGATCTCGGCTTGTCTGCTGCTCGTCACCGCCTTTCGCCTGCTCCCCCTTCGGGGCGGTGAGTGGAAAGTGGCACTGGCCATCGCCGCCGTGCTCGAGCTCTACACCGCCTTCCGCCTCCCTGCCGAATTGGGGAAGGAGGAAAAAGACAAATAGCCGCCACACAAAGCCCTCATTTCATTCAAGCAGTACTACCCTACTGCTCCACACATCTACAGCTCCTCAGACCACTTATTTGCCGTCCGGGGAGCTGTTTGTATAACCGGGTGCCGTTGGTCTCAGCCGACGGCCTCGCCTTTTGCACGTCGACGCACGCCGCACGTGCCCTCCGCAACCGAAAAACCATTCCCCGCGCAACACGTCTGCTCACACAACAAAGGGCAGCACGGCGCGACAGCTCTGCAAAAAATCTCGCACGCGCACCCGATTGAGTCGATGAGCGTCTATGTCTTCCCCCTCCGCTCGCTCCGTCCTTGTCGGCAACTTGTGCACCCGCCTCTCGCGCGCACGCGCGCGGGCATACGTGCGCGCACACCTGCGCGCGCCTCAGACGGTTTCTGTTTTTCACCTTCACCCTTCACCTACATCTCACAGTGTATCAGTTAGATATGAGTGAACATTATAGCATTTCATCATTGCAAAACACGACAACAAACAACTACAAACTATTGTTATACAGCGATTTATAATTAAACACACTACTTCACCCGTTCTAAAAATAGATATGATCAATAATATGTATC
>CAJPJR010000073.1 GCA_905369775.1 Prevotellaceae bacterium UBA1746 | reverse complement strand
GTGCAATGCCCCGCCGCCGTGCAAGCGTCATCTTCTCCGCAAAGTAAAACCGCCGTTCTCCCTCTGAGAGCGGCGGTTTCGTGTTTTGCGGTCGATTGTTCATTTCGAATTGCCCGACAGCGCGAACCCGATGCCGAAAGGTGAAGTCGAACGACGTGTTTCCCCGCCCAGCAAGGTAGTAAATGCCCTTGGCATTACCGGGCAGAGCCCAAGTTAGCATTCTCGCAGCGGTGCGGCCACAAAAAACACCGCGGGTATGTGCCGATACCTGCGGTGTTTGGGGCGAAAGCTCCCCGATTTTTGCGCGAAAGTTTCGCGTTTTTCAGCCGCGCCCGCGTTCCTCCTCAATGCGGTCCACTGCTTTCATCACGGCGGCGGGAGGAAGGTTGACCATCAACTGACGTTTCATGAAATCCATGTAGGGTGCCACATGCTCGAAGTAGCGTTTCCAGCCGGCGCAGAGATAAGGGTGGCCGGGATGTCCGGTTGCGTCGGTGACGAAGCGCGTTCGCGGACAGTCACCGTTGCAGGCAAAGCGCCATTCGCACGTTTTGCACTGCGGAGTGAGGGCTTTGCGCTTGTTTTCTCCGAATTGGCGTTGTTCGGGGCTGTAAACCATTTCGGCCAGCGACTTTTCGTGCAGATTGCCGAGCTTAAATTCCGGGAAAACATAGTGGTCGCAGGCATAAATGTCGCCGTTGTGTTCCATTGCGGTGGCGTGTCCGCAAGTTTCGGCCATGGTGCACAGACTTCCCGGCACGCCCATCCATCCGGCCAGCGTGGCATCGAACATTTGCACGAAGAACGTGCCCACGTCCCGGCGCACCCATTCGTCGAAGAGCGCGCAGAGAAATTCGCCCCAGGCTTCCGGCCCCACACTGAAGGGCGCCATTTCGGCGGTGGTGAGCCCTTCGATGGGCGAAGCCAGCAACCTTCCGTCGGCATGACGGTAAAAGCGCTCGACAATGGGGGTGAACTGCAGGAAATCGCAGCCGATGCGTTTGAAAAAGCGGTAGAATTCGAGCGGTTGGCGCACGTTGAAGTCGTTCACCACGGCCATGGCGTTCCATTCCACGCCGTGTCGCGCCAGGAGTTCCACGCCGTGCATCACTTGCCGCCAGGTGCCGCGCCCCGATCGCGAGAGGCGATAGCGATCGTGCATCTCTTCGGTGCCATCGATGGAGATGCCCACCAGAAAGTGGTGTTCAGCCAGAAATCGGCACCAGTCATCGGTGAGCAGCGTGCCGTTGGTTTGCAGGGCATTGTCGATGTGCTTGCCGGCCGCGTGTTTTTGTTGCAGCGCCAGCGCCTTCTCGTAGAACGCCCGCGAGCGCACCAGCGGTTCGCCGCCGTGCCAGGTGAAAAGCACGTCGTCGCCGGGCTGAATGGCGATGTAATCGTGGATATACCGCTCGAGCGTCTCGTCGCTCATCTCTTGTTTGGGCGATTGCGCGTAGAGTTTTTGTTTTTCGAGGTAGTAACAATAGGCACAGTTCAGGTTGCAGGTCGAACCGGCCGGCTTGGGCATGATGTGTACGGGGTGCATGAGACGGAGAAGTGACGTTGGGCTCGGAAAAGAGGGGAGGGGCCGGGCAAAACGTAAAAGAAAACGTGCGTCGGTGTCGGTGTGCGAGACAACGACACGGACGCACGTGCTGAGAGGGGGAAGGTTCGGGAGTCAGATCAGAGATTGTCTTTCTCGATGTCCTTGAAATACTTGTAAGTGCCGACTTTGATTTCCTCACAAGCGGCTTCGTCGCAGACGATGATGCCGTGGGGGTGCTGCTGGAGGGCCGAAATCGTCCAGGCCTGGCACACGGGACCTTCGATGGCGGCCTGGAGTGCACGGGCTTTGTTGTGGCCGTTGCAGAGAATGAGCACTTCTTTTGCCGACATCACGGTGCCGACGCCGACGGTGAGGGCGGTGGCAGGCACAGCCTCGGGATCGCCGCCGAAGAATCGGCTGTTGGCGATGCGCGTGTCGGTGGTGAGCGTCTTCTGACGCGTGCGGCTGGTGAGCGAAGAGAAGGGTTCGTTGAAGGCAATGTGGCCGTCGGGGCCGATACCGCCGAGGAAGAGGTCGATGCCGCCGAACTCGCGAATCATCTCTTCGTAGTGTGCGCATTCGGCTGCCAGATCTTTGGCGTTACCGTTGAGAATGTGGATGTTCTCCTTCGGGCAGTCGATGTGATTGAAGAGGTTGGTGGCCATGAACGAGTGGTAGCTTTCGGGATGTTCCTCGGGCAGACCGACGTATTCGTCCATGTTGAAGGTCACCACGTGCTTGAAGCTCACGCGGCCGGCCTTGTGTGCCTGAACAATGGCGCGATACATGCCGATGGGGCTGGATCCGGTGGGGAGTCCGAGCACGAAAGGCTTTTCTGCCGTGGGGTGAGCGGCGTTGATCTTGTTGACAACGTAGTCGGCTGCCCATTGTGACAGCTTGTCGTAGTCCGGTTCGATGATAACTCTCATGGGGAGGAGATTATAATGTTAAGAAATATCGGGTTACTGGGCGCCACGCTGCAAAAGTGCGGACGTTTTGCCGGTTCGTGCTTACAAAGGTAGTACTTTTTTTCTGTTTTTGCAGTTCCGAAGGGGCTTTGTTTGGTCTTGGAGCGAGTTCTGGGGAATTTCCCCATCATTTTCCTGCGCTTTTCCCGTCGAAATGCCACTTTCACAGGGGCATAGGGACGTTGACTCGGGCGAGTTGGACGGTTATTTCAGCATTTTCCCCGCGTAGAAGTCCATCACGTCTTGCCGGTAGCGCGCTTCGTAGTAGGCCGTGATGCGATCCACGGCGGCATTGGTCTGTTTGTTGCGCGCCTCATCGTAGTCTACGTAGGTGCCTTTGCCGGCTTCGTACTTCTTCTGTGCGAGTTGTGCTGCGGTCACGGCGGCGGAGTCGGCCACTTGCGCAGCTTCCCATTTGTGGCGCGAGGTCACGGCGGCGTAGTAGGCACTTTGAATCTCCTTGTAGAGCGATTTGCGGGCTTCCTCTTCGTCCAAACGGGCGTTGGTCGCCGCCAATTGGGCCTGTGCCACGCTGTTGCGAGTGGCCCGTCGGTCGTAGAGCGGCACAGACAGCGAGAGTCCGATGTTTTGCGAGAAGTTGTCGCGCAGTTGTCGGCCGATTGCGGCGTTGTCGATGCCCGAAGTGTGGTAGTAGCTGGTGCCGAGACCGGCATTCAGGCTCAGTGTGGGGCGCATGCCCGCCCGGGCCAGCTCAATTTGCTCGTCGGCGGCTCGCGAACGCAGCTGTGCGGCTTGCAAGGCCGGGCGCTCGGTGAGACTCAATGCGTAGATTTCTTCCGGATTGCCCGGCACGGCAGGTAAAGTGTGGGTGGCGGGCGGTGCCACCGCGAGGCTGTCGGGCGAAGGATATTCGAGCAGTTGCGAAAGTTCGAGCAGGGCTATCATTTTGTCGTTTTCTGCCTGCACCAAGGCCAGGCGATCTTGTGCCGTGCGCGCCCGGGCTTGAGCCAAATCCACCTCCGGCAAGCGGCCGGCGCGGATCTGTGCTGCCATTCGCTCCTCTTGGGCCAGCGTATTGCGCAGGTTGGTCTGTGCTTGCGCGATGAGGTCCATGCGAAAGAGCACTTGATAATAGGCTTGCGCCACCTGTAATTGGAGCTCCTCGGCAATGCGTTGCGCATCGGCCCCGGCGGCTTGCAGTTGGAGGACGGCTTGTTTGCGGCGGTGGGTGATGCGTCCGCCGGTATACAGGGGCATGGAACCCGAAACGGAGAACGACGTTGAGTTGGTGTTGCGGGTTTCGTAGGTATTGTTGGCGGTGAGTCCGCGGCCGAAGGAGAGATTCTCACCGGCCGACCCGCCGACTTCGGGCAACATGGCTTTGCGCGCATCGTCCAACTGGATTTCCTGTTGCCGGCGCGCAAGATCGGCTTGCTGCACCTTGATGTTGCGCTGCTGTGCCCGCTCGATGCAGTCGCGAAGGGTCATGGTTTTCTGGGCCGAGAGGGAGGCCACCGCGCAGAATGCGAAGAGAGAAAGCAGAAGTTTCATGAGGAGGGGACGATTATTGCTGTTGATTGATTTCGTTGCCGCGCACGCGCTCACCTACCCGGAGGCCGGATCGAATTTCGATGTTCACGCCGTCGGAAAGACCGGTTTGCACGACGCGTCGCTCAAAGGTTTGCGAGTCTTTGCCGCCGGTTTGCACGTAGACCACCGATTTTCCGTCTTCGATCTTCACGGCCGACTCGGGAAGTGCGATGACTTGCGAGCGAGAGTCGAGAATGATTTCGGCATTGGCGCTGTAGCCCGCGCGAAGTGTGGTGCCTTTGGTTTGCAACAGGGCCCCTTTGATTTCAAACTGGTTGCCTGTTGTGCCGGAACTTACCTTCGGTGCGATAAATTCGAGGCGGGCGGCGAGTCGCACATCGGGGGTAGCACCGACGGTGATGGACAAATCCATGCCTTTGCGGAGCTTGGCCACTTCGGTCTCGTCGATATTGCCTTTGAAGAGGAGGTCGTTCATGTTCGCCACGGTGGCAATGGTCGTTCCGTCGTTGAAAGTGTTGCTCATCGTGACGGAATTGCCGACTTTCACGGGGATGTTGAGAATGGTCCCGTCGATTGTAGAGCGTACCATGGTGGTGGAGTAGCCCGCCATGGAGGCACTCACGCCTTCCTTCACGATTTTGAGCGCATCGTTGGCGTTGGCCAGCTCTTCTCGCTGTTGGCGAAGCGCAAGTTGGGCTTTTTCGAGTTCTTCTGTCGACACGAGTTGCTGATCATGGAGTTTTTTCGTGCGTTCGTAGTCGCGTTGGGCCTGCGCCGCGGCGAGTTGGGCGAGTTTCACGCGGTTGCCGGCGCTATTGAGCTGAGACATGTCGGGAACCACCTTGATTCGCGCAATGAGTTCTCCTTTTTGCACGGGTTGCCCCGCTTCTTTGTAGATTTCGGCCACGATACCGGAGATTTGTGGCTTGACGTCTACTTCAACTCTCGGTTCTATGGTGCCGGTAACGATGGTTGAACGATGAATGTCGGCGCGCGTCACTTCAATGACGTCAAATCGTTGCTCTTCCGGGCGCGATTTCTGATAGAGGAAGACAAATGTGCCGACAAAGACGGCAACCAGGAGCACGATGCCGAGGATTTTGAAGATCTTTTTCATTGTGATTGAGGTTTTCGTTCGCGAAAGCGAGCGTTGGATGGGAGATTGCTTTTGAGCGTCGCGCGCTCTGTCGGAGGAGGGGCGACAAATTAAATGAGATAAGGTGTGAGGGGGAGCGCAGCGCGCGTCGTTTCCGGCGGGCAAGGGGGACTTGCAGGTGACAAAGCGTGGTTCTCGGCAGGCAAAGCCTTGTTCGAGAATGCAGCGCGCCTGTGTCGGGTGAAACTGTGGGGGGCGCCGCACGCGATACGGAGGTTTTATTCGTCGCGCATGGCATCTACCGGTTTTATGGCCAGTGCGCGCAGCGCCGGCGCGACACCTGCCACGGTGCCCAGCGCAGAAAGTGCCAGTGCCGAGCTGATGGCCATGGAGAAAGAAATGAGGAAACTGCCGGGAGCCAGCGAGGGAAAATTCGATCCGATGCCGGAATCGGCTGCTGCAAGGATCAAAACGGCGAAAACAATGCCGGAGAGGCCTGCCAGGAGAGTGAGAACAGCGCTTTCGGTGAGGATTTGAACCAGAATGTGGCTCGGATGCGCGCCGAGTGCCCGGCGGACGCCGATTTCCGTGGTGCGTTCCTTGACCACCACCATCATAATGTTAGAAACTCCGATGCTGCCCGAAAGCAACGTGCCGATGCCGATCATCCACACGAGGATATTGATGCCGTCGAACAGCGATTGTATCATTTGGAACATTGATTCCACGTTGATACTCATGAGAGCTTGCTGATCGCTGGGATCAATGCGATGCAGCTTCTTGATTTCCAACTCAATCTTCCGCTGTATAGAGGATACGGTGTGCCCGGGACGTGTGGTGAGCGCCAACATGTCGAAGTGGTCTCCGCATCCCAGCAGACGTTGTAGGGTGGTGTAGGGCATGTAGACCGACCTCGAGGCCGGTCCTCCCACGCCGACGTTGGAAGTGAGGGAAGAAATGCCGACCACTTGGAAATAAATGCCTTGCATCTCGATGTATTTTCCCACCGGATTGCGATCGTTCGGGAAAAGTTGGGAGGCCATTTTTTCTCCCAGCACACATACTTTGCGGCAGTCCCGGAGATCGGCCTCTTGAATGTAGCGTCCGTGAGAAAGTTTGGGGTTTTCGACGGCCACATAGTCCGGGCTCACTCCTTTGGCGGTGCCTTGCGTTTTGCAGTCGCGGTGTTTGAAGTCAGTCCTGTTGAAAATCACGGGCGTCACCACGGCTGCTTCCGGAATGTGGCGGCGCAAGACGTCAAGGTCGCCCGTTTCGAACGACCACATGCGGTCAGACGAAAGCCCGTCGTAGGGTTTGGTGGTTTTCTCGGGGGCCGCGCAATAGGCATTCTGGGCAAAACCTTCGAAGTTGCTTTGCATCATGGCTTTCATCCCCTTTGCACCCCCCATCAGGAGAACTAACATGAACACGCCCCAGAAGATACCGAAAGCCGTTAGGAGAGATCGCGATTTATTGCGCATCAGCGTTTGGAAGATCTCCCTCCATTTGTCAATATCGAACATGATCTTGAGTTATTTAGCGTTGAGAGCCACGATAGGTTTGATGAGAACGGCCTTTCTTGCGGGGAAGAAGCCGGCCACAAGTCCCGCGATGAGCAGCACAGTCAGGGCGCCGATAGCGATACCTAGGTCGATTGTGGGATTAAGGAAGAAGTAAAACTTCGAATCCATCACCTCCAAAGTGCGTTTTCCGCTCACATAATTCATCCATTCCGTGGCAGCGATGCCGGCAACAAGCCCGACATAGCCCGAAAGGAGGGTGATCACCACACTTTCGGCCAACACGCTGCGCAAAATGCTCCAGGGGCGCGCGCCGAGTGCCTTGCGGATGCCAAATTCGTGGGTGCGTTCTTTCACGGTGATGAGCATAATGTTCGAAATGCTCACGACACCGCTCAACAAAGTGAGGAGTCCGACCACCCACAAGCCGGTTCGCAAGATGCGGGTGGCGGTGTTTTGCTCTTTGGCACCTTCTGCCTTGTTGTCGATCCAGAGCGTCGTCTGGTCCTCGGGGTTAAACCCGTGGCGGTGGCCGATGGTGTTGCGAATGTTGTGCTCGAGTTGCTGCATCGTCTCCTCTTTTTTGCCGGCATCGGTGCGCAGTTCGATGGAACCCACCGCCACGCCTTCGTTAAAGGCCGTGCGTAGCGTCGAAAAAGGCACTTGTGCCTTATTGGGCTCCATGTCGTTGGCCTTGGCGCGGACGCCGATGATGTGAAAGGCCATCGAATCGACATTCACCACCTGCCCAACGGCAGCCGTTGCCGATCCGAAGAAATCTTCGGCCATGCGTCCTGAGACCACCATCACCTTTCGGCGTTCGCGCAAGTCGTTTTCGTCGATAAAGCGCCCCGCGTTCAGCACAATGCGCTGCATTTCGGCCGCGGCAGGCATCACGCCGTCGAAACTTCCCTCGAGGCGGTGTTTGCCCGCCACCATGATCAGTCCCGACCGGTAAATCGTCGGCACGGCTTCGCTGATTTGCGTCCGCGTCGCCGAACGCGTGTTTTCAAAGTCCCGGTCGTCGATCTTCACATCCCGTCCTTTGCTGTATCCCTCGAAGGCTTCCGAAGCATAGCCCGGCACAATCGAGACCACATCGTCGGCAAAGTGCGACGAATTGTACTCAAAAGCATGGATGAGTCCGTTGCCCGCACCGAGTAAGAAGACGAGTAAGAAAATTCCCGTCGAGACACTCAGTCCCGTAAGCCCCGTGCGGAGTTTGTTTTGCGCCAGATGCGCGAAAATCTCTTGCCACATCGTCTTGTTTATTTCATGAGTTCGCCGAAAGGTTTCGTCTGTTTCGGATCGTTTTCCTCGATGCTTCCGATGACGCCGTCCTGAATGTGCACAATTTTCTTCGTGCGATAGGCCACACCGCTCTCGTGGGTGACGACAACCACGGTGCGTCCTTCGGCATTCAGGTCGGTGAGCAGCTGCATCACCTCGCCCGAAGTCTTCGAATCGAGGGCTCCCGTCGGTTCGTCGGCCAGGAGCACTTGCGGATTCGTGATGATGCTGCGCGCAATGGCCACACGTTGTTTCTGTCCGCCCGAAAGTTCGTTGGGATAGTGGTCGGCCCATTTGTCCAAACCGAGGCGTTCGAGATGTTCCATGGCGCGGCGATTGCGTTCCTTGCGCGCCACGCCTTGATAGTAGAGGGGCAAGGCCACATTCTCGAGCGCTGTTTTGTAGCCGATGAGATTAAACGACTGAAAGATGAAGCCAATCAGTCGATTTCGGTAGTCAGCCGCCTTCGTTTCGCTGAGGTTTTTCACCGTCACGCCGTTGAGCGTGTAGAGTCCCTCGTCATAGTTGTCGAGAATGCCCAGGATGTTGAGCAAGGTCGACTTCCCCGATCCGGAGGCCCCCATGATGCTCACAAATTCTCCGCGTTCGATGTCGAGATTGATGCCTTTGAGCACGTGCAACGGCTGTGCGCCCCCATAGGTTTTGTGGATGTTTTCGAGGTGTATCATAAGATAATGAGTGAAAGATGGCTCCTCCTCTCGTGCCGCCGCAGGCCGTGCATCAGCGCTGCGGGGCACGAGCGGGAGAGAGGGCTTATTGGCGAGCCACGTTGCGCACGGTTCCGTTGGTAGTGTCGTCGTCGACCACGAGCGTGGCTGCGTTGCACATCACTTCTCCGCCCGATGAGGCTTCGGCTTCCGCGTGTTGCGCCGAGAGTCGCTCAGCTTTCACCGTGGCACCACTGCTGGCTTCGAATTTCGCCCGTTGTGTGCGTCCGCTCAGCGTGATGCTTGCGCCCGACGAAGCATCTGCCTCCATGAGATACGTCAGTACATTGTACAGTTTCACCTCGCCGCCCGACGAAGCCTCCACTTTAAATTTCGGAGCTTGGACTCGGTCCACTTGAATGTCGGCGCCCGACGAGGCTTCGAAGCTGAGTCTGCGATCCAACTTGAGGGGCGCGCCCACGCGGATGGAGGCTCCGGAACTTGCCTCGTAGCCGTAGAGCGTATAGCCCGTCACGGTGACCACGACATGCGGCTGGCGCATGAAATTGTGATACGCCATGCCCAATCTCAGCT